>NZ_LCWX01000212.1:37863-38942 GCF_001431305.1 Pseudovibrio sp. POLY-S9 | reverse complement strand
TAACGGTCCTTGTAGTGGACGAGCATCGATCAGCACATGAGATTGCTCGGCTTCCCTATCAGGATTTGGAGTAATGCGGGAACTGGCGGGTGGAGCAAGCCATTAAAATCATACGTCAGAAGCTAAGAGATCCAGACACAACAGAAAAGCTTGCCGAAATGCTGAGTTCCACCGTCAGGCAGTTAAATAGAGCTGTTATAGAACACGCAAAAGCCACACCACAAGAAGTCTGGCGTGACACGCGCCTCCAGCTCGCTCACTGGCGCCTCATGAACTCAAAGCGAACCATCACGCCAATTGCCTTGGAGTGCGATTTCTCCAACAGCAGCCACTTCACCCACTGGTTTAAAGCCAAATTCAACCACCCCCCGAAACACTAAAGAACACAGCGTTTGGTGAAGTAGAGATAAAGTAACCCTTATTTATAGTTCGACACCAAATGGAGGTTTATATTATTGAGTGAGCACAAGACAGCCTCTTTGCCTTGTCAGTTGAAACATATCTGATATGAACAATATATGGTGTGTTAAATTCGACTAAGCGACATATCAGATCTGACTTATGTGGATGCTAGCCTTGATTTAAGGTCATCTAAATCCAAATTAGATCTCAACATGAAAGTGGTTTTATCCAACTATCTGCTGAAGGTAAAAAAATCTATTCGTTAAGAAGCTGTATAGGCTATTTTCGTCATTCGGCGCAGAGCGAAACTTTTAAAGCGTAAGTGGTAGAAACAAATTAACTCAGTATCAAATAGTCGATCAAGTAATAGCAACAACAATTGGAGAAATTTACTTTCAAAGTTCTCAATAAAGCAATCTTAGTATTTCGAACGCATATACTCCTCAACAAGAGATTGCTGAGGAGTATATGCATTATACCAAAGTGCTATCCAGCAAATTGGAAATCATCACTATGAAGCTCTGATCGAGAGATCCCATTCAAAACAATTTTATTGTTATCATTAAGGGTTATGACAGTATTATCACCTTCGTCACTCGTAATCGAAAGTAATTCCTCAAAATCAGATAGCACATCTAAACCAAAATGAATGACATCTTCTGTCTCTGCTCCAGCAG
>NZ_LCWX01000212.1:36591-37769 GCF_001431305.1 Pseudovibrio sp. POLY-S9 | reverse complement strand
AAAAGTCAGTGATCATATCATACCCAAAGTTAGAGCTTTCAAAAACGAAAACATCTGAGCCCCCCCCCCCTGAGATAGTGTCATTGCCACGGCCACCAATTAAAGTGTCATTACCACCATAACCGAAGATTTCATTGTCATTAGCATCACCTGTTATGTGGTCGCTGTGTTTATCACTTCCCATAACGTTTTCGATCGAAACATAAGTATCTCCCTCAGCATCTCCTGTGTTCTTAGTCTGATCAATTAAGTTTACAGTGACTGCAGAGGTTGACCAACGATAGCGTGCGGTGTCATTTCCAGCCCCGCCGTCAAGATAGTCAGCACCAGTGCCATAAGCATTGAGCCAATCATCACCTGCCCCACCTTCGAGGTGATCATCACCACTAAAACCAAAGAGCCCGTTGTTGCCGTCGTCTCCTACGATTACATCATCATAATGAGATCCGAAAACGGTGGTGATGTTTGTTAGTTGGTCGCCTTCAGCGTAGCCACCAGACACTACTCCAGAGTCCAGATTGACAGAAACACTTGCGGTCGACAGAAGATAGTTAATGATATTGACACCTTCTAAACCGTCAATGTCATCAGCACCGGGACTACCATAGATTTCATCTCTACCTGACGTACCAATGAAAACATCGTCTCCATCAGTCCCATAGAATTTTACTCGTCCATCGCTTTGAATGGCTATTTTTGACAGCGACGTACCGTCAGCAAGTTCAATTCGCTCAAAGGGGGATGAATTATTGCTCCAGTTCTTGACTGTCAGAACATTCGAAATTTCGTCCAGGGCTTGGCTCGGGTTCGCTGCATCAGTTAGGTAAATCCGGAGGTTATCATCCGTGACACCAAATTTAAGATCGTTTAGTGTTATATCATCAATGAACTTAATTGCATCGACACCTGATACATCAGACAGGCTATCACGCCCAAATGCACGTTCAAATACATATGTATCATCGCCCGCCCCGCCAATAAGTTCATCATCACCATCTCGCCCAAAGATCAAATCAGACGATGAAGTCCCGATAAAATCATCATTACCATTTGTCAAAAATGCAAGTCTACCCTCTATTCCATCATCAGCGAACACAAGACGTTCGATTGAGTTCTGCCAGTTTTGGATCCTTAGGTAGTCGGAAAGATTATATATCTCCTCCCCTGGGGAGGCTGGA
>NZ_LCWX01000212.1:0-36493 GCF_001431305.1 Pseudovibrio sp. POLY-S9 | reverse complement strand
TCTGGTTTATAGACAAGTAGATCGTCAGCATGCTCAATGAACTTGAGATCTCCAAGTCGGATTCTATTTCCAAAGGTAATTATCTCAAGATTATCAGATCTTTCGATAGAGATTTCCGCACTGAAGCTGCCTTCAAATATATAGTTGCCAAAATACGGATTAAACTTGAAATCATCATCGCTTAAATCTCTTTTTCTCACTCCTTTAAGGGTCAGGCTATTTTCATCATCAAGTGTGATAATAGTTTGCCGCCCATCATCGCTTGCAGCTTCCAGAACAGCGTCAAAATCAGCAAATGCACCTACCGAAAAGTGAATTGTATCCCTATTTTCAACGAGGACATTAAAGTCCATAATGATATCATGGCCAAATGTAGACCCATTGATGACAAATGTGTTGTCCCCAAATCCACCAGTTAGTTCATCATTACCTTGTCCGCCTATAAGGGTGTCATTACCAAAATAGCCATTAATAATATCGTCACCATGACCGCCATAAAGCTCATCATTGCCCCATTGGCCATTAATGGTGTCATCTCCTCTCAGTCCAAAAATTTTGTCAGCTGCGCTGGAACCATGCAGATTATCGGCCGCATTCGTAGCACTATCATGGTATGCTCGCCGCACGATATCCTCAAGGTTTAAGATGCCATCATCTACAAACTGGATCAGAGATTTTCGATAATCTCCCTTTATAGTCAGGTTAGATCCATCTTTAAAAGACAACTGGAGATCAGCAGTATTTCGCCCAGTAACGATATAGGCAAATTTAACTTCATCTTGTTTTATATCTGGACCGAGATGAATAACATCAGATCCTTCTAAGTTTTTTGCCTCGTAAATGACATCATTACCGTCACCTAAGTTATAGTGATAGATGTCATCACCTTCACCACCACTCAGCACATCGTCACCATTTCCGCCCGTCAAGATGTCGTTGCCTAGCCCCCCGGCAAGCGTGTCATTACCATTGCCGCCTTTGAGAGTATCGTTGCCCATGCCTCCATCAAGGTAGTCATCATCACCGCCTCCAAGTAGCGTATCATTGTTCCAACCACCTTCAAGCCTGTCGTTACCCTCTCCTCCAAGCATCGTATCATCGCCCCTACCACCTTCAAGTAGATCATCACCGTCACCACCATCAAGAGTATCGTTTCCCCATTCACCTGAAATGGTGTCATTGCCAGCAAATCCAGAGATGACATCATGTCCCAGATAGCCAAACAAAACATCATCCTCTTCAGTAGCTGCGTCTTGATAAGCACGCAGTGACATATCGTAAATGTTAAGTATCGCACCATCCGCGAAGTGAATTTCCTTGACGCCGCCATATCCTGAGCTGCTTGAGAATGTACCGAGAATAATCATAGTTGAACCATCTTTGAAGGTTAGCTTCAAATCGATTGGTTTTCTATCACTATCCCAGGATATATAAGCGCCACGTGAAAACTTCACTTCATCTTGCTTTATATTTGCACCTAGAAGCAAACTGTTGGTTCTTTCAGTAATTCCACCATCAGAAATTACATCATCGCCGTCACCTAAATTATAGTGATAGACGTCATTGCCTTCACCTCCAAACAGGTCGTCTGCTCCAATACCACCCGTCAACGTGTCATCGCCTTTACCGCCAGATAATTCGTCGTTTCCAGCTCCACCATTTAAGACATCATCTTGACCATCGCCTCGGAGGTAATCATCCCCACGGCCTCCAAGCAGCGTATCATTCCCCCAACCACCTTCTAGTCGATCATCGCCATCGCCGCCATCAAGCCGATCATCTCCCCGTTCGCCGGTAATGTTATCGTTGCCACCCAGTCCTAATATATTGTCGGCATGAAAGTAGCCGTACAACACATCAGCGTCGTCTGTTGCCATGTCTTGATATGCGCGGCGGTTCATATCATAAATGTCGAACTTGGTGCCGTCTGCAAACTGAATTTCTTCAAGACCAGCGTGCGAACCTAGGCCGCCTTCAAGTTCTCCAAACTGACTATCAACAGTCAAGGTAGCACCATCTTTGAAGGTTATTTGGAGCTCAACAGCATCGTAAGTTTTGTTAAACCGATCTGTGATACTTCTAACTCGAGCAAACCTAACTTCATCCTGTTTAACATCAGCTCCAAAAACTAAAGTATCAATGCTTCCATCACGATCACGATTACTATCGTTGTCACGTATTCTATCGTTACCATCACCTAAATTGTAACGATAGGTATCGCTGCCCTCGTTCCCAACCAACGTATCATTTCCTATTCCTCCAATGAGGACATCATTGTCGGCTCCACCATTGATACTATCGTCTCCTTCGCCACCATCCATAGTATTATTCCCAGCTCGCCCCACGAGCTGGTCATTTCCGGCCCCACCAACAAGCGTATTCCCCTGCTGATTACCAAAGATTCTATCGCGACCAGCAGAACCGATAACGTTTTCGATATCGACTAAGATATCTCCTGCAGCGATACCGGTGTTGTCTTCAGCCCCATTCGGCCAGAGACTAATCCGCGAGATGCTGTCTGGGTTAGTGAAGTCAGCATACGAAACTGTATCGACACCATCTCCACCATTAAGGGTATCTGCTCCCAGGCCGCCTTGAAGCGTATCGTTACCATCACCACCAAAAAGGAGGTTGTTATACTCATTACCAACAAGAGTATCATGTCCAGCAGAGCCACCAACATTCTCGATATTGATCAGAACATCGCCTGCAGCAACACCGGTGTTTTCATCTGAGTTGGCAAGGTTGATACGTGAAGAAGCCCTGGTGTCAGTAAAGTCAGCATACGAAGCCGCGTCCACCCCATCACCGCCATTAAGCGTATCTGCTCCCAGACCACCTTGAAGCGTATCGTTGCCGACACCACCTTCGAGTACATTGTCACTGGTATTGCCAATGATTGTATCATGTCCGGCAGAGCCAACTACATTCTCGATATTGGTCAAAACATCACCTGCAGCAACACCGGTATTTTCATCTGAGCCGGCAAGGCTAATGCGTGAAGAGACCGTAGTGTCAGTAAAGTCCTCAAAAGAGGCTGTATCAACACCGGCCCCGCCATCAAGTGTATCGGCTCCCAGACCACCTTGAAGCGTATCGTTGCCGACACCACCTTCAAGAACATTGTCCCCGGCATCACCGATAATTTCATCGTGTCCAGCGGAACCGATCACGTTCTCAATGTTGGTCAACACATCGCCAGCTGCAGCCCCGGTGTTGTCATCGGAGTTGGCAAGGCTAATGCGTGAAGAGACCGTAGTGTCAGTAAAGTCCTCATAAGAGGCTGTATCAACGCCATCGCCACCGTCAAGGGTATCTGCTCCCAGGCCACCTTGAAGCGTATCGTTGCCAGCTCCGCCTTCAAGAACATTGTCCCCGGCATCACCGATAATTTCATCATGTCCGGCGGAACCGATTACGTTCTCAATGTTGGTCAGTACATCGCCTGCTGCAGCCCCGGCGTTATCATCGGAGTTTGCAAGGCTAATGCGTGAAGAGACCGTAGTGTCAGTAAAGTCCTCATAGGAAGCGGTATCAACACCGGCCCCGCCATCAAGTGTATCGGCTCCCAGACCACCTTGAAGCGTATCGTTGCCGACACCACCTTCAAGAACATTGTCCCCGGCATCACCCATAATTTCATCGTGTCCAGCGGAACCGATCACGTTCTCAATGTTGGTCAACACATCGCCAGCTGCAGCCCCGGTGTTGTCATCGGAGTTGGCAAGGCTAATGCGTGAAGAGACCGTAGTGTCAGTAAAATCCTCATAAGAGGCTGTATCAACACCGGCCCCGCCATCAAGTGTATCGGCTCCCAGACCACCTTGAAGCGTATCGTTGCCAGCACCGCCTTCAAGAACATTGTCCCCGGCATCACCGATAATTTCATCGTGTCCAGCGGAACCGATCACGTTCTCAATATTGGTCAACACATCGCCAGCTGCAGCCCCGGTGTTGTCATCGGAGTTGGCAAGGCTAATGCGTGAAGAGACCGTAGTGTCAGTAAAGTCCTCATAAGAGGCTGTATCAACACCGGCCCCGCCATCAAGTGTATCGGCTCCCAGACCACCTTGAAGCGTATCGTTGCCGACACCACCTTCAAGAACATTGTCCCCGGCATCACCGATAATTTCATCGTGTCCAGCGGAACCGATTACGTTCTCAATATTGGTCAACACATCGCCAGCTGCAGCCCCGGTGTTGTCATCCGCATTAACAAAGCTGATACGCGAAGTAACATCTGTATCGGTGAAATCCTCATAAGAAACGGTATCAATACCATCTCCACCATCAAGGATATCAGCTCCCTGACCGCCTTGAAGGCTATCGTTGCCATGCCCAGCCCAAATGCGGTCATCACCATCACCAGCAACGATATCATCATCACCAAGACCTGCGAGAACAGTATCTGATCCGTCTCCGGTTATTATGGTTTCAGCACCCAAAGTGCCTAAAATGGTATCGTCACCATCTGTTCCGGTTAGATCAGAAGATCCAGACCCAACAGTAAATGAACTAAGATTGATCAGAGAAGCATCTGCAAACTTCAACTGTTCAATTTGCAGTTCATTATCAGACGAGCGATGAAGCTTGAGGACAGTGTTTTCCAAAGCACTCATATCCGCGGATGCGGTCAAGGACATAAGTAGATAATCATCGATTGTTTCAAACGTGAGATCATTGACAGAAACTGTGCTTTTAAACTCGATTGTGTCTGTATCAAGTGGGGTAACGGCACTTGGGGTCGCAAGTTGCTTTGCCGCTAAAGGCGCGCTGAAACTGTAAGATGGTGCAAAACTTCGGGCTGCAAAATGCCTTGCGGCTTCAGTTGGTACGACGTTGTCACTGTCTTTGATTTCAACGGTGCCCTGACCGAAGTCAACAACATACGTATCGTTGCCCTCGCCCCCGTCCAGAACATCTTCACCAGCACCTCCCTCAAGGTGGTCGTCACCAGCTCCTCCGATGAGAGTATCATCACCGAAGCCCCCTTTGAGACGATCATTGCCTTCACCGCCAACAAGCGTGTCGTTGCCGTCATCTCCCTCAAGGATATCATCACCAGCATCACCATAAAGATGATCATCTCCAGAACCGCCCTGAAGCCAGTCATCATCATCCCCACCGGAAAGCGTATCATTTCCTTTCCCGCCAACAAGGTGATCACGCCCGGCCTCACCAACCAGATTGTCATCACCAGCACCGCCATTGAGATAATCTGCTGCACTGCCACCATTCAACTCGTCATTGCCGGCACCACCTTCTAAGAGGTCCGTACCGTCTCCCCCAAGAATGATGTCATCACCAGAACCGCCATAGATGTGGTCATTGTGATTTTGGCCATCAAGCGTATCGTTGCCGTCTCCGCCCATGATGGTATCATTGTTGTTACCACCATAGATGTGATCGTTTCCTAGACCGCCAAGCAGCAAGTCATGGCCGTCTTCACCATAGATTGTCTCATTGCCATTACCGCCATCAACAAAGTCATTACCCAGACTTGCGCGAATGGTGTCATTCCCATCAGCGCCCCAGATCGCATCATTGCCATCTTTACTCCAGATGCGCTCGGTCCACCAACCACCATAGATAGCTTCAGCATCGTCAGTCCCGTACACATCAGTGTCGTGCTTAAGCTTCCATTTCTTTCGCTTACCGCCAGACTTTCGCCAGTACTCATTATTGGTAATCTCGGAAAGATCGCCTTCAGATAAGTAGTTGTTGGATGTATACCAATTCTCACCCTGACTTATATTATAGCTGTCTGGGTCTTCATCAACACCTTCATCATCGGGTGCTGCGGTGATTTCTTCGTCTTCGAACTCATCGAAATTAAAGTGCCGATCTTCCAGATCAAGATGATTAACCCCTTTCAAAATGATCTTTTGGCCATTGCTTAACGTAAGCACAGCGTCTTCACCATCCTGCGACTTTTCAACAGTCTCTGGAATATAGATGACGTCTTCATCAATATTGAAGTCTGTAATGACGTCTTGCTCGTCAGCATCCGTAAGTCGGATTACGAACCGATCACTTCCGTCACCACCTGAAAGTTCATCGTTGCCAGCTCCTCCGATCAGAACATCATTCTGAGATCCACCAGATAGCTTATCATCGCCATCCCCGCCTTGCAGAATATCATCGCCTATTCCACCAAGCAGTGTGTCTTCACCAGCTCCGCCAGCCACTTTGTCGTTGCCAGCCCCGCCTTGAACGAAGTCATCGCCGGTGCCAGCATGAATAACATCGTTACCCAAATCTCCGTTGATCAGGTCGTTGCCGCTACCGCCATCCAGTGTATCGTGACCTTCGCCACCTTCAAGGCGGTCGTTACCACTACCCCCGATGAGCCTGTCGTTGCCATCGTCTCCATACAAACTATCATCATCATCACCGCCGAGTAGAACGTCACGCCCTTCACCACCAATGATGATGTCGGTACCTGCATCTCCTAAGATGAAATCATCTCCATCCATGCCGAGAAGCGTATCGTTTCCAGCTCCACCTCTTATCTGGTCATTCCCTGCACCGGCATGCACAGCATCATTTCCGCTACCGGCATCAACTATATCGGCAGCTCCACCCACAACCAGAGTGACAAGTTCACCGTCTTCGTTGGTTACTGTTCTATAGCTATCAGCATAGATAACGTCATCGCCCTCACCACCGCTAATAGTGTCAGATAATGAACCTGCATAGATTGTGTCGTTACCGGCACCTCCATCTAGGACGTCACTACCTTCTCCAACTTGATGAACGCGTTGAGGGAACTGCAATACTTCTTCAAAGTCTTTCGGAAGGTCTATCTCATCGACGGAAACGCCTTGCTCCTCAGCAAGTTTTTTCCGTTCGGCTTCCCAGCCAGCCAGGTTCTTGTGGTAATTTGCAAGCTCTACAGCATATTGCGGATTAATATAGGCAAACTCACTTGTGCTTACGAGAGCTTTTAGCTTTGGGTTGTTTATCTCTAACCAACTTAAGAACTGCGTACCAAGCTCTGCTGTTCTGCCCTCTGAGATGGCAAATATGTCAAGCTCAACACCATTGATCAGTGTTAATAAAGCTTCACCCAGAGTAAGCGCTCCTGCAAACGGGCGCCCATCTAAACTGGTTATGCCATTAAAAGCATGCAAGCCTTTTTCAGACTTTAACTCGTCATCTTTGGCGACTACTGTCTCCAGCCAGCTTTGAATCTCAGCTGTCAGATCCGTCTCATAGGTAACAACCATCCTGCCGCCATGCAGAACATCATCACCATCCCCACCGAAGATTTCATCATCTCCGGCCCCTCCAGTCAGACTGTCATTCCCGTCTCCGCCATCAATGAAGTCATCATGAGCCCCCCCATCGACAATATCATCACCAGATTGGCCGAGTAGAATATCGGAACCGTATTCACCTTTAACGAAATCATGACCGCAGCCAGCAAACACCTTGTCGTTACCTGCGCCAGCGAGGATCACGTCAGAGAATGCGTCTTCTCCTGTAGGCTCTGTATCAGGATTGTCACCGCCGTCGTCACCAGGTGTATCTACACTGTTATCGGAGCCCGAGATGCTGTCATCCACTTCACCTTTTGTCTCAACAGCTTCGTCTTGAACGTAACCAGTCTCTCTATGGTCGGCCGCACTATCGCCATAGATAACATCGTTACCGTTACCGCCAATCAAAATGTCCTGGCCGGATCCGCCATCCATCAGATCATCGCCAGATCCACCAAGTAGCGTATCATCTCCCTCTTGGCCAAAGAGGAGGTCATCTCCATGTCGACCATTTAGTACATTATCACCATCTGAACCGATCAAACGGTCCTGCCGCATTCCACCGACGAGAGTATCATCGAAGCCATCACGTGCTTTGATTGCATAACCTTTAGAATGGTTTGTAATGTAGATTGTTTGTGTGCCATCTTCGTTGGTCTCAACACTTGTCAATGGTGGCGGTGGCGGCAGTTTACTAAACAGTCCACCAAACAAACTTGACAGCAACGAGCCTATAACAGCTCCAATAACAGTTCCAATAATCGGAATTGTAAACGAACCGATTAACGCTCCAATCTGTGAACCAATGTAAGTAGTCGCAGCAGCAACTGCAGTCTCAATAAGAGTTTGCTCAAAGTCTTCAAAGCCATGATCAATTAAGTTACTGAAGAACGTTACGGCAGCGGCTACTGCGGCTGCACCCTCGGGGGTAAGTTTAGTTACTTCCTTTGCGCCAACTCCGTCTGCTATGTTTACAAAATTAGTTGCTTCAACTGCCCAATTTCCTGCATAGTTTTTGACGACATATGTGACCGCTGCCTTAATAGATTGGTTTGCAGCAAGCTTTGCATATTCGCTACCATCCATATCCTTTCCACTGAGTGCAGCAACAATAGCAAATTGAACAATAGCACTTTTGATCTCTTGCCCTACTTTAGTATCAAAAAACTCAAGGTCATCGATAATAGGTTTGCCATTAAGTGGATCTATCGCGATCTGTGCCCCTTCTAAGTTAAAGAGTTTCGCAAGACCGTCTACACCAATGTTGATTGCAAGAACTACAGCATACTTTTCAGCAACATCATTTAGGTCTACGCCATTGATCAAATCTGCAATAATACGCGGTGCCATACTTTGGACGTAGCCAGGAATGTTGCTGAAAGTATCAGCTAAAACATCCCCTAATGTGGCTGTCATTTCGTTTGCTTGGTCAGCTAAGTCGCCATAAGTAACAACAGTTCCATCATTAAGTATTGCTTCCCGATCTCGATCAATGCCATACCAAAATGATCCATCCGGCAAAGGTATAACTTTGAGGTCTTCTCCAAATAGTTCCTTTAGACCTACAAGTTGTGTTTGTGTAACGATATGTTGCTCAAGAGTACTTTCATTATGAACCCGAACCCCACCTGCAATATATGTATGCGTTTGCTCTACCTCAAAGTTAAATGTAGAATAAACTCCATCATCGCTCATATATGATCTTAGATATTCTTTACTTCCGGCAACCAATCTCAATGCATGTGTATTTTTACTATTATCTAGAAGCAACGAAGGTGTGAAAACTTGATCTGATAACACTTTAATTTCAGAGTTTTTATTTGAATAGGACATATCAATATCTATCTATTTTTCAGAAGAAAGGGATTTCAGATCAAGTACTGATGTTGACTAGTGACAAACTCGATAAAATAGCGCTCTAGAAAACAGATCTATGCTGCTTCATTAACGAATGAAGTCATCAACTAACTCAAAAATCTTGAACTTAATGCGTTGTTTCTTGGAAAGCTAATGGTATGTTGGGCATACCTGCTTCGCACTCTTCTTTTGATCGCGTCAAAATTGGACGGCAGCTTTGCTTAACATCATCCATTCGTGAGGGGGATACACCTTCCCACTCTGCTTTATCAAGTATTTCAGCCAGCGAAACCTGTGAGCGCTGCAAAATGTAATCTTCAGAGCATGGCAATTCCTCACTAAAGATCCATTGAAACGGCACAACACTATTTGATTGAGGTAATTGAATGTAACCATCATCGGTAATACTACCTCTTGATGCTCTAACCAAATCCAATAGACAGATATCTCGTCCATCATCAAGGATATATCGAGCACCTGCACGGACCTGCTTCCGCTCTGTTATTTTGAAGCTACCATCTGCTTGAGAAGAACCAATTGCAGTCCATAACATGGTATCCCCCTCAGAACCGACCTCACAACCCGTTGAAGCTCTAATCGCCTTTCCATCAGTGGTTAGAATTGCTCCATCGGTCCGCAAAATATCGATTATTGGAACGTGCTGCCCTTCAAAAATGCCATCTGCGCAGTAGACCACATGTCCTGGAGTTATCATTAACCCATAAAGATCAAGAATATGCTTCGCATTATTGCGATAAACGCGAGTTACGCGTCCCGGAACCAATGTTCCATTTTTATCGTAAGATTGGACAGTATCTCCAATTTCAATCAGTTCTATAGGCTTCTCTGAACCATCAGATAACAAGATTGGTGTACCGGATAGGAAACAATAGCTGAACTTCTCAAAGTAGTCTCCAACTTTCGAAGGCGTGTAGAAATTGTATGCTCGTGGATATCCATCAAGTCCATCTAGCCATTTATCTTCGACTGAAACAAGACCATGCTTACGCAAGATTTGCTTGGCTTCTTCACCTGCGATTGGACGCCCATATTTATCAACCAAATATGTACTAACACGCACAGCGCCGTTGTATGGCTGACCTGAGAAAACCGATATCTCTTGTACAACAGTGTATTCAGTATCCGGAACGTTTTCCCGATAAAGAAACTCAGTGTTTAGGAATGTTCCTCCATGAGGCTGATTTTCTTCGGAATAGATATGCTCATACGCAAGAGCAAGGTTGTCAAAATGCTCTCGATCAATAGGCCCAAAGTAATAAACAGATCTGCCACCTACAGTTACACTGGCGGTATACCCCATTGCCAAGTTTCCGCCAGCAGATTGCCCTGCTCCAGAAAAGTAAAGAACATTGCTATCATTACCAAATATATTGATTGAAAAACCGACAGTTCCGCCAGCATTAAGCTGCCCACCCCAAGACCAACCACCCAGCGATGCGGGTGCACCAGTAAAACCAAAGAACCCAGCACTACCATCGATCACACCAGGTGACACACCTGCACCTACGGTAGCACCAACATAGTAAGCGGTAACAATTTCTCTGGTCCTAGTATCAACCCCCCGAAAGTAAACACCTTCAACACCAGGCCCTACATTCGAACCCGGAACAAAATCAACACCAGCTGATAACTCCCCATAGTATCCCACAACCCTATTTTTATTCAGATCTATCTTGCTTTCTAAAGCATCGAGTATATCGTCAGGTGTTAATTTCCAAAATTCCATTTTGTGAATCCATTTTAAGGCTAAAGTTTCTAGGAGAGATAAGGCACTCGCAACACTCACATTTTACTTATTGATATCGGCCCAATACCTTCTCAACTGCTGAGTGTTTTTTCCATTTTGCAAACCCTAAAGCAGTGTCTCCGTTTTTGTCATTCAAGTGAGGATTTGCGCCGGCTTTTAAGAGGATTTGAATATTTTCAAGGTTCCCCCGCCTGGCAGCATGCATCAGAGCGGATTGGCCGGCTTCGTTAACCGCATCAATGTCTAAGCCTTGCTCGAGAAGATACCCAATTACAGCGGAATTTTGAGCTCTCTCAGCGGCATAATGCAAAGCTGTATTACCCTGCTCATGCTCCCCTCCTAATTGGACATGGAAAAGATCAGCTCCAGCAGAAACTAAGTTCTTCACAATAGATAGAGCACCACGCTGAGCGGCGACCATTAAAGGGGAACGCCCTATGGCGTCCGTCTGATTAACATCTGCGCCGGAGGTTAATAGAAGTGCCAGAATATCTTCATAAGCAAATGAGACTGCCCACAAAGTGGCAGTGCAACCAAAAGTATTTGTTTCATTCACTTTAGCGTTGTTAGCAAGCTGTCTGTCAACGTCTATGATGTTATTTTGGGCAACTGCCCTCATCAAGTCAGTCGTTATCTGCGTACGTGGCTCCTTACCGCTAATGTGTTCATCAACAATCGTAGTAAGGCGACGCGTAGGAAGGAAACCGCTTGCCCACGCCGAAGCAACACATCCATTCGGATGCACCTGTACGATGAGTTGGCCAACTTTTGGAGCAATTACTTTACCGCCATACAAAATGACTGCAGGACCAGTCTTGACTTCCGATGCTTCAACACTCACGATTACAAGAGACATGAAAGTAAGTAATAGAAATTTTAACAGAAGTTTTTTATTCATCTTTATTAAGTAACCACGCTTCTTATGTAGACTTTACTCAAGCATCCAGCAGTAGGCGAGTACAAGCAGAACCCTTATTAACGATCCTAGCTTAAGAACTTGAAGGTGATTAATTAAACTTGCGCCGAGCTTAATCAGTAATTTATTATAAAAATGTAGTAAATTTCAAATTACATTGTTTCATTTGCGCATAACAAACACCCCTTTGAAGCAAATCTGAATTTGTAATCGATCATCTGACAATATAAATCTGTTCCAGAGAGAGATAGTTCTTCCCTTATCGCCTCGAGTAACTTATTGTAATTTGATCAGGAGCAATCGATAAACAATGAAATTTCATGAAAGAAACAGATTGTGCCAAATACCACGGTGAACTCATCCAAAGCATTCTTTAATCCTGAGAATGGTTTGTTCACTCGCTTACCTTCAGTTAAGCGCATGCAATTAATTGGAGAAGTCACTTATCTGCTGCTCGCATCAAAGTTGCACAGCGAGTATCAAATAAATGATGTTGGTGCCGTTTTTCTCCCACCAATTCATCTAAACCAGTTCAGAATATACAGAAGCAAAGGGCGCCCATTAGGTCTAGTCACATGGGCGCGCTTAACAGACGAGGTTGAAGCTAAGTATCTGTCTGGTGAGTACAATCTGCAACCCAAAGATTGGAACAGTGGCACTCAGCTATGGTGTATCGATTTTGTTGCCCCATTTGGTCACGCCAAAGAGATACTCAAAGACCTACGCACAAACATTTTCCCAAATGAAGTGGGCAAAGCTGTCCGTATCGACAAAGCCGGAAGACCACGAGGAATAATGAAGTTACATGGAGTAAACCGCGTAAGAAGCACGGTAGAACTTGATGGAGATTTACATCTTCCCAAATCCACTTAATGAGACAGTCACAGTAGTCGCAAAGCGTATGTAGGCAAGATAGAAGCTTTTTGCTTTTATTGACAGGTTTTCCCACCAAAAAACTGTCATGCTCACACTAATTCTTCAGTTAATTCTGCTTTCAGACCGCATATTTCGACGCATCATATGGTCGATTGTTAAACGGATGCGTCTCCTCAACAGGACCAGAACCACGCTTTTATAGTACACATTCAATACGCGGAACCAAAGTTGTACAAATCTACGAAAAGACGGATAGTACTGTGAGATACCTAGGATTAATCTTGAAGACACGCTCTCACTTTCTGAAAAGATCGAAATTTTGCACTCATTGAGCTGATGGGGCAGCTCAGTGTCCTCGCCATATCTACTCACTTGTTGCCAGTCAATGCCCCCAACAGACACTTGAATCGGTCACAAAACACAAACCGTAGAAAGTACCTCACTCTCGGATCTAGAGATCTCTTGTGCAGATATAACGCAACGATGGGAAGCTCACCACATTAAGCTCTAGAAAAACTTGTTAAAGGGCTTGATTCTCAGAGCATCATTCACAAGCATACTAGGCCACAATGCAATCTCCAACCCTGCACAGTCAGCCTCACGAAGCATTTGATCTTATCTTTTAGGGTCTAAAGTTGAAGCAATCCGACATTTGAGAATTGCAAAAAACTGTATTTTCACAATTGATTAATCTATTCAGCCCGCCGTTGTTTTTCAAGTAAGCAGGCGCAGCAAATAAAACAATCTTGTCACTAATCAGGATACGAGAGATGACAGACGCAACAACAGCGGTGACGACAACCCGCATTAAAAGTCGCTAACCAAGCAGATCGGTTATAGAAGTTAGATTGCCGTAGGCTTTGAGTGTATCGATAGTTTCAAAACTATCACTTGGTAAAATCTTACTGTCTCAATCTGAGCCGTAACTGGAGTTGGATCATATGAGTGCACTAAAACTGACGTTGAGCATTTTCAGTTACGAGGAACTCACAATCAAAGACGATTTCATTCATCATCCCTCACTACAATGAATTTATCACCTTAACTGCAACATATTCGTATTTGCTGCTTAACAGCATCAAATGACGACTTATTCCTCTGCACTACTTTTAGTACCAGTCAGTTGTAGTTTCGCATCCTCGAGATGACATAAACAACACATCGGATTGCTCTGATGACAAACAGATTGGAGTACGTTGGCGAGTTCACAGAATCATAAATTAGATTTTCCTAACCTGTAGAAATTGAAGAAACACTGCGCCCCCTCTCAGAAGACACAGTGAAGCAATGCTTTGGCTTACATCATTGGCGGTGAGAAACGTAGTGATAGGCATGACATGCCGCCGTCTAGTTTTGCTGCTTCGGTATTGCCAATTTTGCGGACGTTGTAGCCTTCTTTTACCAGAAGTTCTTCGGTTTTCGGGAAGCCATCTGGCATCAGTACAAGATCGTTAAATCGAATGGAGTTTGCGCAGGCTTCTTCACCTTCTGCGGTGTGCAGGACACGATAACCTTCAAAGCAACCAGATGCATCCAAACGCTTCGTGGAAAGGATGGTTTCCTCATCAAGTAAGGAACAATCGGTTTTGAAGTGGAGAACACCCTCTGGAGTTTGTAACTCACGAACCTTGTAGTTCCACGGGGCAACTATTTTGCGCAGTTCTTCGATCCCTGCCGTGTCGGTTCGTGCCGATGTGCCGATGAGAATTTCACGTTCGGTAGTGAGGATGTCCCCGCCATCGATAAACCCTTCGCCTTGAATGGTGAGCACTGTATCATACAGTTTTTCAAGGCTTGGGATCATAGCTGCAGCTTCTCCTAAACGGCTTGAAGCACCGGGGCGCATTGCGATAGCAACCTCTGGCAGGCAAAGCGCAGCATCTTCAACAAAGACAGAATCAGGAAATTCTTCCATTGCATCAAGCGTAATGATTGTCGCTCCGGTGGATTCTAATGCGGCCACATAGTCATCGTGATGCTTGAGGAAAACTTCATGATCAGGTGCGCCAACATCCACCGCGCGAAGGCCCTGTGTGATGGACTGACCCGGTGTGCGAGTGATCGCGTGGGTGAATGTGTAAGAACGCTTAGTCAAGATTTTCTCCCTGTTTTACGCCAATTTCAGACTGAATCAATATTAGTATTGACACCTAGTTTATGCGCATGCATAAATTTATTCAATCGTATAAATTGGGAGAGGTGCATTGCCGGGCCGCGATAAACAACCATCACCAGTCATTGAAGTGAATGATCTGCATAAATCCTTTGGGCAGCTCGAAGTCCTGCGGGGAATTGATCTCATCGCTCGACCTGGTGAAGTGATTTCGCTGATTGGGGGGAGTGGCTCAGGTAAATCGACTACTCTTCGTTGCCTCAACCTACTTGAGACACCAAGCAGTGCTGGACTACTCAAGTTGCTTGGCGAAGAAATCCACTTAAAATTTGACAAGCAAGGAAACCCAGAAGTTTCCGATAGACGCCAGCTGCGCCGGTTACGCAGTCGCTTAGGGATGGTGTTTCAGAGCTTTAATCTATGGCCGCATATGACACTTGAGCAAAATGTAATGGAAGCTCAGGTGCAGGTGCTGGGACGGCCCAAAAATGAAGCACGCGAAATTGCACATCACTTACTTGAGCGTGTTGGCCTCACTGAACGCCGTGAGATGTATCCCGCGTATCTGTCAGGTGGTCAGCAACAACGCGGCGCTATCGCACGTGCGTTGGCCGTCGATCCGGAGGTCATGCTCTTTGATGAACCCACATCCGCCCTTGATCCTGAGCTGGTGGGTGAAGTTTTGACTGTAATGCAAGGCCTCGCTGAGGAAGGCCGAACCATGATCATCGTTACGCACGAAATGAAGTTTGCTGCAGAAGTTGCCGATAAAGTGATTTTCCTCAATCAGGGGCAAATTGAAGAACAGGGAACACCTGAAGAGATCTTTCAGGCCCCAAAGTCCGAGCGTTTAAAGCAGTTTATTCAATCTATCAATTAATACTGGGAGGAAAAATGAAAATCAAATCTACTCTATTCGCGCTTGCTGTTGCTGGGTATGCAACAGCGGCAGCTGCAGAGCCTGTTCGCGTTGGCATCGCAACAGAGGCTTACCCGCCATTCTCCACGCCGGATGCAACCGGGAACTACACCGGTTGGGAGATTGATATCATCAATGCTGTTTGTGAAGAGGCCAAACTGGATTGTAAAATCGTTGCATCCGCGTGGGATAGTATCATTCCATCTTTAACTGCTGAATCTATTGATATTATTGGCGCATCTTTGAGCATCAATGAAGAACGCCTTAAGGTCATTGATTTCTCCAATAAGTATTATCAGACCGGCGCATCTATCGCGATTGGTAAAGGCAGTGGTGTTACTCCAACTTCCGAGGGGGTTTCAGGCAAAATCATAGGTGTACAGTCTGGGTCTATCCACCAAGCATACGCTTTAAAACATTTCCCAGATGCCAAGATCCGTGAATATCAAACTCAGGACGAAGCTAATCAAGACCTTTTTGCAGGACGGATTGATGGCACCTTGGCCGATGTTTTAGTTCTCGACGAGTTCCTGAAATCGTCTGAAGGTGAGATCTGCTGTAACGACGCTGGCTTGGTTGCAGCTGACGTTTCCATTCATGGCCAGGGAGTTGGTTTTGGTCTTCGCAAAGGCAATGACGAGCTGAGATCTCAGCTCAATGACGCCATTGATGCAATCCGCGCAAACGGCACCTACGATAAAATCACTGCCAACTACTTCAACTTCAATATCTTCGGCGAATAAGTATCGGATTGCCAGTAGAGGGGCCTCCCTCTGCTGGCTTGGGAGAACTGTATGGCAACTAACTATCGGGAAATGAGTGCTGCCGAACTGCTCTCTTTGGAACCTCCGGGTTGGGGGGGAGCTTTGTTGGATGGATTCGTCGTATCTTTGCAAGTTGCCTTGCTTGGGTATGCGATTGGTATCGTGATCGGTCTTGGGGGTGCAACACTGAAGCGGTCCGGTGGTCCAGTCGCTCGGGATCTCATGTCTGTTTACACTACCTTTGTTCGTGCCATCCCTGAGCTGGTCTTAATCTTGTTGGCCTACTTCGCACTACCTGAATTGCTCAGCAATGTGCTCTCAGTCGCTGGGTTTGGTAGGATCGAAATCAACGGTTTTGCTGCAGGTGTGCTTGTTATAGGGTTTGTTCAAGGCGCTTATGCAACCGAGGTTTTTCGTGGTGCCATAGCCTCTGTACCGATTGGGCACATCGAAGCTGCGCACAGCTTTGGTATGCATCCGCTACGCATATTCCACCGAATTACAATTCCTGAAATGCTTCCTGCTGCAATTCCGGGCCTCTCAAATTTATGGCTGATCGCAACCAAAGACACTGCATTGCTAGCGGTTGTTGGTTTTACAGAATTGACCTTGGCGGCGCGTCAGGCATCTGGTGCAACAAAGCATTATTTCCTGTTCCTGCTCGCAGCTGGTGGATTGTACCTAATGGTGACATTGGTCTCCGCCCAGCTTTTTAAATGGTTGGAAAATCGCGTGAGCCGGGGAACACGTTATGCCTGAGCAAACTCTTATGAAGCCTCATCGCTTGATTATGGTTCTCGTCGCTGCAGTGCTTGTGCTGACCTTCGCATTTATGATGGATTGGGCTTGGCTGCCTAAATATAGTTCTGAGATTTTGGATGCGCTTTGGATCACCATTGCGTTACTGGTGAGCTCGATCGTTGCTGGCTTTTTGCTTGCGGTGCCGATTGGGCTTGTGCAAGTTACTGGACCTCGCCCGCTGGCTTGGCTCGCGATGAGCTTTTGCACGCTGATCCGCGGAACGCCAATCTTGTTGCAGATGTGGGTTCTCTATTACGGTTTGGGATCTTTATTCCCCTACATGCCCGGATTACGACAAAGCTGGCTTTGGCCTTACTTGATTGAGGCGTGGCCTTATGCGTTTGTCGCTCTTACATTGTCGTTTGCAGGCTATGAAGGTGAAGTAATGCGAGGTGCTTTTAAAGGCGTCCCTCGCGGAGAGCTAGAAGCAGCGCATGCTATCGGAATGCATCCGTTTACAATTCTACATCGCATTTGGTTGCCAAGGGCAGTTCAACGTGTACTACCAACCTTGGGTGGGGAACTTATCTTGCAACTCAAAGCGACGCCGTTGGTTGCAACCATTGCTGTTGTCGACGTTTATGCGATCTTTGGGCGTATTCGCCAAGAGACGTTCATCATCTATGAACCGCTGCTGATGCTCGCGCTGATCTACCTCATACTTGCCGGCGGTATTGCATTCGCATTCCGGCTTCTAGAAAACAAGCTTCCTGCAAGAGGGTGATAATAGAAAATGTGCTCAAACATGGATGACCACAACTAAATTCACCAAAGAAAAGTTGAAATCTAAGGATTTGGTGCCACGCCTCTTTACCAGGATAAGTTGAAAGCAAAAGATCATTTTGATATCTTTGAACTTATTGCGGTTTCATATGAGCCAAGTTTTCATCAAGGCTTAGTCAGTCATGATAGATGCGTCTGATGGGTGCACGGCCTGGTAATAAATTTAACTTCACGGCCACTTGTCTCTTTCCCATGAGTACAAGTTGCTGGTTTTTACTCTTGGATGTGCTTACAGAAATGCAGGATAAATCTGGAAAAATCCGTCAGGAAAACACAGATACGAGGCGAGCTGATCTTATTTCTGCAACTTTGCGGGTTATCGCGCGTGGAGGTGTTCAGTCGGCCACCGTGCGAGAAATAGCAAGAGAAGCAAACGTTACCCAAGGGCTTATCAGGTACTACTTTGCAAAGAAAGACGAGCTCATTGCAGCTGCCTATGAAGCCTACATGGGCAATCTGGTCCACATTGCAGATGAAGCATCTCGCGGTGAAGAGACTGCCGCTGAGCGCATGTCCAACTTTATTAAGGTCTCTCTGGAAGAGCCAGTTACAAGCCATGACTCGATTGCCATATGGGCTGGCTTCTTCGAAACCTTACTTCACAACAAGGACATGACAGAAAGCCACGAACGAAGCTACAACCTGCTTCGCTTGCACCTGAAAAAATTGATTTCTGATGTTTTGCTTGAAGCAGGCAGGATAGTGAGTGAACAAGAACTCAGACGCCTTAGCATAGCTGGAAATGCGATCCTGGACGGTTTATGGTTGGAAGGCGGTGCCTTACCTCACGTTTTTGAACAGGGCGAACTGGTGCAAGTCGGCCTGGAGTGCTTCAGCTCATTATTGCGGATCGACCTACTGGGGGCCAGAAATTAGGCTCCTAAAAGTGAAACAAGTGCGCTGGTAGACTGACTTATTTCGCTCGTACATGTTTGTGATCACGTTTAACAACGCGACTTAGGCACGGGAGAGGTGGCATTGCAGATCAGAAGATCAGAGACTAGAATTTATTAGAGACCGTATGTGTCACACATGGCATTTTATGCATAGAACATGTGATCAAATACTCACACCCAACCTAAATCTTGATGCTTACAATTAGTGCATGGCTTCAACCATATGTAGATTTAAGTAAGTTCGTAACTGAGTAACCATACCTACAATTCATGCCGTCACTAGGCAGCTCCAGATATCGCTAATTTTCAGCTTTAGGTGTTCTCATCTAACTTACCGTTCAAGGCAGACACCAAGCTTCACAGACATCTCGGGCAGTCCAATAAATCAAAGCTGCAATGAGGAAAACATAGACCTGTTTTCGGCTATTGCAGAGTTCAACATACTCAAAATGATGCATCATCTGATGCTGTTGGCGATAACCGCCCACTTGTCTGCTGGAAGTGTTTTGGGTGTCGTAATTTGAATTTTTGGGCCAACTTGCTCGTATTCTAGAGCACCTGTCAGCAATTTTGTTGCTTGATTGGCGGCGAGCCAGCCTTGGAGGACGGGGAAGTCTACGACTGATGCGGCTATTTTGCCTGAGCGGAGGCCGCGTTTTACTGCGTGAGAGTAATAGGTTGCGTAGATCTTTGGCTTTGATGCACAGGGGATGAGATTGATGAGGGACATGGCAGCTTCTGCGGCAGGGGCGCTTCCAACGAGGATGTCGTTAGGACCGCACTCTGCAACGGCAGCTTCTACCTGCTGGAACTGATTGTGGTAGTCGCTGTCTGCTTCAAAGTTTTTGATGACGATGATGCGATCAGACTTCAACCCTTCTCTAAGGCCTCTTTCTAAAATCGGAGCCCAACCAGAAGATGAGGGGCCTGACACCATTCTGACTGTGAACCGACGATCTGATCCTTTGGGCAAGTCGCTTACGATCTTCTCTCCCAGCATCTGTCCCATACGTTCCCAGGAAACAGCTATTTTTGCACTCAAATCAGGAGAGGCAAGATCGTTCACGAGGGCGATAACCGGTACTTGCTGGGTAGCCTCTGAAACAGCTTTAAGAAGTTTAGGCGCATTTGCACTGACAGCACCAATTACGATTGCATCGTGTCCTTTGGAAACACAGGTGCGGATTTGTTCTACCTGACGGTCTAGATTAAGGTAGCCACCTGCTTCATGCCAATCAAAGTTCAGCTGTAGTTGTTTTGCCTTCTCCTGAAATCCAGAGTGAACGCTTATCCAGTACTCATCTTTCATATGAGGGACGAGAACGCAAACGGAGAAGCCTTTTCCAGAAGCCTTGGAGGGAGTGTATGTAGCCGATTGGGCAGGGCTTGAAAAATCAAACGGTATTTTGTGGGCTTCAATAGGTAAATCAAAGTCCTGTGCTGTACTTTGGCCTACAAATGAGAGGAGGCACAGCAATAGTATTGCAGTCGCGATGATGCACTGGCCAAATTGAGTTACTGGAAACTTCATTGAATATCAGGAGCCTAAGGTGAGATTTGATAGACAGATTAAGCTGATCTTCTCAACACTTGCAGGCCTCTCCCTTCTTACCGCCATTCTGGCTTTTGGAAGTGTACTGTATCTGAGCCAAACCTATCAGGCGTTGATGCAAAGCAATATTCGTCTGACCACGGCGAGTGGCGCTTTGGGGCGTTCATCAGAAACAGTGGCCCAACTGTCTCGCGATTTTTCTCTTGCTCGACATGAAGGTGAGATTATTCGCCTTGGCGGTGAGCTTGAAAGTGAAGTTGTTACCATACAGCAAGATTTGGCCTCTGTTTCTGCTTTGGAGGCGACGAAGTTCAATACAACGGTTGTTCGTGATAACGCACTAGCTCTTGTTAAAGAAACACAAAACCTTCTTGGATTGTCCCGCCAAATCAAAGCATTCGATGTCCGGCTACAAACCCTGAGCCGGGAAGGCCTTGAGGCGTTGTCTGAACTGACGGTCATTGGTGATAATCTGGTTTCCAACGCGCGAGTGGGTGTTTCGATCGACATTACGTCTCTTTACGACCAGCAAAGTCAGGAAAAAAAAGAGCAGAAACTTGATAAGCTGGTTGATGAAGATTTCTTTCTTTTGGAACGAATGATCGAATTCAGACAGGCCGCAATCACGCTTCAGAGCCTTTTGCAGACCGTACGCTTTTCCCTTGTTAAGGAGGAGCGCGAACAATTCCTGAAAGACGCAACTGCACAATTGAAGCGACTTGAAGGGCGCGCCTTGCTCATTCGCGGTCCGGATTGGGCCGATCAGGTTGAGCGACGATTGAGTGAACTCAATGAAATTTTCTCTCCCTCTGAACTTACAGAGATTCTGATGGGTGAGATCGATTTGCGGCAGAAGGCGCTCGATACAAGTAGAAGCGTGAGCATCAGGTCTCAGGAGCTGTCTCGCAGTTTGGGATCTCTGATTGTTCTCAATCAGGAGTACGCAGAAAGCCAACAAAAGAGCCTGAGCTATAAGGTGGAATGGATCCTGATTGGTTTTTCGGGCCTTGTGCTGATTGTGCTTGGCATCGCAGCTTCCATATTCATTTTTGCCAATAGAAGAATTGTTGCTCGTTTGCGATCCATCGCTTCTGGAATTGTTGCACTTGCGAGAGATGATTTCACGCAGGCGATTCACAGAACCTCCCGAGATGATCTTGGGGGACTGGAGCGTGCGGTGGAAATTCTCTACGGCAAGGTACGTCATAACCATCAGTTGAAGTTAGACCTGCAAACGAGCAAACGAGAGCTGGAAGACAAAGTTGAAGAACGCACCCAGCAATACTTAGAGGAAGCTCGACAAAGTGATGAAGCACGGGCGCAGGCGGAGCAGGCAACACGGTCTAAATCTGAATTTCTTGCAGTGATGAGCCATGAGATCCGAACACCGCTGAATGGTGTGATTGGCATGCTCCGCCTTATCGAACATGACGTATCTGATCCAATCAAAGGTCGCATGACTATCGCACGAAAATCTGCGCAAGATCTTCTGGCGATTGCTAATGATCTTCTGAACTACGAGCGATACCGAGAAGAGCGCGTTGATATCAACAAACTACACTTTTCACTGGATGACTTCATTGCGCAGGTGGCTGATCTGGCAAAAACGGATGCGATAGAGAAAGGCCTGCACCTAGATATCAAAATCTCTCCGCTCGTACCACGCGTTGTCTTTGGGGATGCATCCAAGTTGAGGCAGATATTGATTAACCTGCTTTCCAATGCAGTCAAGTACACTGAGTCTGGCCGTATTTTTTGGGAAATAGATCAACGACCCGGTGAAGAAGAAGGCACATTCCTACTCATCTTCTCAATTACAGATACTGGCATCGGCATTGCAGCAGATCAGTTGGAGCACATTTTCGATGTTTATGAGCATCAACCAAACAGCTACGGCAATAAACGCTTCAGCGCAGGGTTAGGGCTCACAGTTTGCCGCCGTTTAACCGAAGCGCTTTCGGGTATTCTGACCGTTGAAAGTGAACCTGAAGTCGGCTCTTGTTTTAAACTGATCGTGCCTGTTGAAGAGGGAACACTTTCAGAAATTGCCAGTGATCAGGAGAATGAGATTGAGCAAAATTTGGGGCTGAGCGTGCTGGTCGTGGAAGACCACTCTGTCAGTCGCATGGTTGCCCGTGGTTATCTGGAAAAGATGGGATGTGAAGTCACCGAAGCGCAAGATGGAGCTGCAGCTTTGAAGGCTTATGAGGAAAAGCAGTTTGATGCTGTGCTGCTTGATCTGGACCTGCCTGATATCACTGGTGTTGAGACTGCCCGCAGAATGCATGAGCTTACAAGCGCCAATCAAAAACTCCCTCGATTGATTGCGGTTACGGCTCATAAACTCAGAGATATGAGTGCTCTGGAAGCAGCAAACATCACACAGTTTGTTCAAAAACCGATATCTCCGAGCAATCTTGTTGCGGCTCTTCAAAACGCCAGTGCGGATAAACGGCTCTCAGAAGATATTGGTGACGCAGCTCTTTCTATCGATGCCGTGAAAACCGGTCTGATAGAGGACATTCGATACATGGGCGAGGATAATGTTATGGCCATTCTTGCCGACTTCTTCGCGAAGACACCCCAGGATGTTGAAGAGCTAAAGCAGGCTTTCGCAGCTGGAGACATGAAGATGTTAGCGCACCTCGCTCACCGCTTGAAAGGAGCTGTCTCCAACTTCAATCTTACTCGAAGCGTGCAATTACTTGGAGATCTTGAAATGATGGCCGGAGACCTATCTGCCGATCAAATCAAGCTTACTCCGGTATTGTCAATGCTGGATGAGGAGCTGAGCCATTTACAGGAGACGGCTTTACATCTCGGACTTAAACCCTTTGAAGACTGATCTTCTGATTGCTTATGGATCATCCCCGATGAACAAGTAACCCTCTCCATGAACGGTAATAATATGCTCTGGGTGAGGTGGATCTTGTTCTATTTTACGCCTCAAGCGGCCAACAAGCACATCAACAATACGAGTGTCAGACACGAATTGTCGATGCGTCACGGATTGGAGGAGACGTGACCGGGAGAGGACTTGCCCGGAATGCTGAGTGAAGGCATTTAACAGCTCAAACTCGCCGCGTGTCAGAACAACAGCTGTTCCATCTTCCTGTACGATCCGCCGGCGTTTGGGATCAAAAGTCCAGCTACCAAACATTCTACATGGCTCAAGTTGCTGTGCCTGTGTTTTGCGGTGCAGCCCCACACGATAAAGCAGCACTTTCACTCTGGCCAACAACTCGCGTGCATCAAATGGCTTGGTTACATAATCATCCGCGCCCATCTCAAGTCCGATAATCCGGTCGACCTGATCGTTGCGGCTTGTCAGCAGAATTATCGCGATATCAGATTGAGCGCGTTGCTCGCGCGTAATCTGCAAGCCATCTTTTCCATCAAGGTTGATATCAACAAGCAGCAAGTCTGGATTGTCTCGTTCGATGATCCTTTCCATCTGATCAACGTCTTCTGCTTCGCTCACAGTGTACCGCTGCTGGCGTAACAACGCGCCTAGGCGCTTGCGAGTCACCAAATCATCTTCAACAATCACGATATGAAAAGTGTCAGTCATGAGAGGACTTTACCGAACTCATCCTGATTACGATAGGCGGATTTACATTCTGTTACAAAATCGAACCATCCATTCATGAGCTACGTGGGACCTGTTCAATCAAATTTGCGATGCTTTTGAAAACACAGTCATTCAAATCGTAGGGAAGAAAAATGACTACTTTCAACGTCAGTCGCCGGTCAGTTCTCAAAGGTGGTTCTGCTCTGTTTGCATCAAGCTTGCTCAGCAGTTCCGCATTGGCTTCAATCGACCCAAATTCTCACAGCCGCCGCGTGTTCCATGCAACGCACTACGGTCCATTCGAGGCTATTGTAAGAGATGGCAAGATCTCTGGCATGGCGCCAATGATCGAACTGGATGCTCGTCCCACTGAAATGCTGACATACGGTGTGATTGACCGGACCTATGATAAGACCCGAGTTCTTTATCCAATGGTGCGTAAATCCTATCTGGAAGGCTGGGAGACTGGCGAAATCAGGCCAGAGCTGCGCGGCAAGGAAGAGTTCGTCCGTGTAGATTGGGACACGGCTCTCCGTCTCACTTCCAAAGCTATTCTTGACACCATCGAGCACTATGGCAACGAAGGTATCTTCTCTTCATCTTACGGTGGTTGGTCTCATGCGGGTGTGATGCGGCCAAACGTATTGCAAGGTCGCTTCTTCAATCTGTTCGGTGGTTGCTCCATGACCGCAGGCGATTACTCCGGTGGCGCCTCTCAGATCAGCCTGCCGCATGTGATTGGCGACATGGAAGTGTATTCCGCACAAACTTCCTGGGAAGTCATCCGGGATGAAACCGAGATCTTCCTGCTTGTTGGCTGTGATCCGATTAAAAACAACCGTGTTGAATTCCGTGTTGCTGACCATGGCATGTATGCACATTGGGAAGAAATTCGCGACAACGGTGTGAAGTTCATCTCCATCAACCCGCAGCGCACAGCATCTGATGAATTCTTCGATGCGGAATGGCTCAAGATCATTCCAAACACAGATGTCGCCCTGTTCAACGCCATGTCTTACCACGTGGTGAAAAAGGATCTGCACGACAAAGCCTATCTTGCAAAATACGCAGAAGGCTCAGACAAGTTCATCAATTACCTGATGGGTACAGCGGATGGTGTAGAAAAATCACCTGAATGGGCTTCCTCTATAACAGGTATTTCTGCAGATAAAATCAGAGAGCTTGCGGAACTCTTCGCTTCCAAGAAAGTCGAAATTGCCGGCGCATGGTCACTGCAGCGTGCTCACCATGGTGAAATGACACACTGGGCGATCATTAACTTTGCAGCACTGACTGGGAAAATCGGTAAGCCGGGTCAAGGCGTTGGTTTCTCCTGGCATTACGGCAATGGCGGTATGCCAACCTCTGGTAAATCGACACCATCCGGCTTGGCTCAAGGCCGCAATTTAGTCAGCGCAATTTGCCCGGCATCTCGTATTTCTGAAATGCTGAAGAACCCGGGCAAGGAGTTCACGCACAACGGTTCTGTGCGCACCTTCCCAACTGTTAAGATGATCTATAACGCTGGTAACAACTTCATGTCTCACCAGCAGGATACAAACGAACTGATCAATGCACTTCAGACAGTGAATACGGTTGTTTGCCAGGATCCATGGTGGTGCGCATCCACACGCTGGTCAGACATTGTGTTGCCTGCATCTACGTCTCTTGAGCGTGATGACATCACATCCGGCGGCACTTACTCAAATGACCGCGTTTACGCCATGAAAAAGGTGATTGAGCCACTTGGGGAGAGCCTGAGCGACTATGAGATCTTCGTCCGCCTCGCTGAGAACTTTGTGATCGACACTCAGTTTACTGAGAGCCTTGAATACATGGATCACATCAAAGCAGCTTACGCACGCAGTTCTGCGACCGAGAGCTTTGAAGAGTTCTGGGAAAAAGGCTATGCACGGATGGATGTCCCTGTAGAAGCTCGCAAATGGGTTCGTCATGGCGACTTCTATGAGGATCCAGAAGGACATCCACTGCACACCACATCTGGCAAGGTGGAAATGTTCTGTAAGAGCATTGCTGAAATGGAGCTGGATGACTGCCCTGGCATGCCTGTGTGGATGGAACCTGCAGAGTATCTTGGCAACGCCAAGGAAGGTCAGCTGCATGTAGTGAGCCCGCACCCATGGTATCGCCTGCACTCACAGATGGGCAACTCCGAGCGCTTGCGTGAACTTTACATGGTGCAAGGCCGCGAACCTGTCCGCATTAGCGCTAAGGATGCAGAAGAACGCGGTATTGCTGATGGTGACTTGGTAGAGCTTTACAATGATCGCGGAACTGTGATTGCGGGCGCGGTGGTTTCCGATGAAATTATGCCGGGTGTTGTCTCAATCTATGAAGGTGGCTGGCCGCAGGTCGATTCCCAAGGTCGCTGTAACTCTGGCTTGATCAACTTTGTAACCTCGTCCCGCCGTTCAAGTGGTCTCAGTCAGGCAACTACAGCAAACACCTGTCTGGTATCTTTGCGCAAATGCGAAGACCCTGAAGGTCCAAACCGTGCCTATGAACCACCTGCAATTCTGGAGGACGTGACTTTCTCTGCAGTATCAGAAGAAGCAGTGAATTCTGATCGCATCGATGGTCTAGTGGAAGCTCTTTACGAAGACATGAGTGAAGGTGAAAAACTCTTCTATCAACGCTGCACCGTGTGCCACGGCCCTCGCGATCCATCTCAATTCACACAGCTCCAGTGGAAAGGCATCACCCAATCCATGTTCCCACGCGCAGGACTAGAAGACACAGAAAAAGCCCAAGTCCTAGACTTCCTCCTCAAAAACGCCAAGGATGCCGGTTAGGTACTTGAAGTTGTTCAAAAACAAAGGGCCAGAGCTTCTTTGGCCCTTTGTCATTGTAAGCAAAAAACTGCTTCTAGGAACGGAAGAAAGTTATGGCTTCTTCCTTTCAAAGAATAACCACGACCCTGCTTTCAAGGAGAAACTAATGTTACTGCAGTTCTTAGAGAGGAGTCTCTAGCAGTTCTAACATCAGAATTTTACGTTCAACCAAACTAGTTTCGACAGAGACAGGGGAAAACACTCTACTAATTGAAAGCCAGTCTCTTCCAACTAACTTTGGCCACGAGCAACTTCATTTAGACAAACTGGAAAGCCATCTGAGTGAAAATTAGTATTGAGATACTACCCCTGCCCTTCCCGAACGACCATAACCGAGCATGGAGCGTGGCGGACTATTCGGGCGGCGTTGGGGCCTAGCAGGTAGTCTTTTAGTTCCGGACGATGAGAAGCCAAGATAATGAGATCGGCATTTAGTGCTTCACGCATCTGCAAAATTTCGTCGTAAACAGAGCCATGAGCGATCACGTGTTGCAGTTTGATATTGTCATCACTGACATACTCTGACGTGAATGTGTGCAATCGCTCGTTAGCAGTTGCGCTGAGACTGGACTTATAGTCCTTAGGAAAATACGAGGCTATAAGTGGGCTAACCGGAGGAACCACACTGAGAAAGTGTAGTACCGCCTTGTAGGCCTTCGCTATCTGGCAAGCAGTGGCAACGGCTTTTTCACTTGCTTCAGGGTAGTCAAGGTCTACAGGGACGAGGATATCGTTATACATAGCTCAAAGCCCCTTCCTTACCTTCATTTCTTTTGCGGCGGCGTAGTTGGAAAAGGACAAGAATACCCAGAACGAACAGCGTTGGAATGTAAAACCACTCTTTCGCAAAGCGGCTGTTAGGCTTGTGTAACTCCAAAACCTCCCAATCGAAATCTATACCCCATTTCTGCGCCGGACTATCAAACGCGACATCGTCTACCCAGACCTTGTCGCCTTCCTCACGGATCATTAGCCCAGTTTTCTCACTCAAGCGCTCTTCTCCGGAAAGACCTTGATCTCCAAGAGGGAATGCGACAACTTTTCGGACAATATCACCGCTAAAGTTCTCACCTTCCACCACAAGGCGAAGGTTAGCGCCTTCCTCAGCGCGCTCTGTGACTTGTAGTATCTGATTGGGGTTCAAGCTCTCAAAGGGTGGCTTGACCGTGTCGAGCAAGAAGCCAGGGCGCAGCAAAATAAATGCGACCAAGAGAAGTGCAAGCGACTCCCACTTATAGCTTTTTGCAAAGAAGTACCCCTGAGTTGCCGCTGCAAACACCAACATAGCGACTGTGGACATAGTGATGATCAGAATTGCGTAGGGAATGCTGTCCACACCGATCAGAAGCATTTGAGGGTTAAATACAAAGATGAATGGCAGAATGGCTGTGCGCAGACTGTAGTAAAATGACTGTACGCAGGTGCGCATAGGGTCAGAGCGGGCAACAGCAGCTCCAGCAAAAGCATCGACTGCAACAGGCGGCGTCGTGCCGGACATTAGGCCGAAGTAAAAGACGAACAAGTGTACGGCGAACAATGGGATTGTAAGCCCATTTTGAGCAGCCAGCGTCACTAGGGGTTGGGCCATAACACTTGCCACAACGATGTAGTTTGCTGTTGTTGGCAGGCCCATTCCCAGGACAACACACATCACTGCCGTAAACACAAGCATCAGGACAACATTACCACCTGATACTGCATCGATAATTTGCGTCATCAGCAGACCGAGCCCGGTCAGAGAGACGACGCCAACGATAATGCCAGCAGCCGCCATAGCGATTGCGATGCCGACCATGTTGCGAGAACCGGCTGTCATCCCATCCAACAGGTCGCTGAAGCCTCTCGCAAAAGCATCATTTGATTTGCCTGCCGTTTGAGATCTGAAACGCTGCATTAATGGGCGTTGTGTCAGAATAACAGCAATCATAACGACAATTGCCCAAGAGACGGACAGGCCGGGAGAAAGGCGCTCTACCATTAAACACCAAATCAGAACTCCAATTGGAATGATGTAATAGAGGCCTGCCATGAGCGTAGGCTTTAGTTCCGGTATAGTGACAAGAGGGGCATTAGGGTCATCGATTTCAAGTTCAGGATAACGGGCGGCTATTTTCAAGAGAACAATGTAAAGGATGATCATTGAGACAGCAGCCAAAGGAATAGTTGCCTCGCCTGCGACCAGTTTCAGCAAAGTCGCGAAGCCATAGACAGCACCTGCTACAACAGCAATTGCGCCAAAGCCAAACAGGAAACTCCAAAGAGCCTGCCCTAGCGTGCTTTGATGAAGCTTAGCGAGCACTGGCATGTTGGCTTTTACGGCTTCTAGATGCACAATATAGAACAAGCCGATGTAGCTGATCACGGCAGGGACGAAGGCGTGCAGGACCACATCATAATAGGTGATGCCGACAAACTCCGTCATCAGGAATGCGGCTGCCCCCATAACTGGCGGCATGATCTGTCCATTTATCGAAGATGACACTTCAATCGCACCTGCTTTTTCTCCTGAAAAGCCAATGCGTTTCATCAATGGAATGGTAAATGTGCCCGTTGTTACAACATTGGCAATTGCAGAACCTGAAATCAGACCTGTCAGAGCAGACGAAACCACAGCGGCTTTAGCAGGACCGCCCCTTAAGTGCCCCAGGAGCGAAAAAGACAGTTTGATAAAATAGTTGCCCGCACCGGCTTTATCCAACAAAGCACCAAACAGCACGAACAGAAAGATAAACGAGTTTGAGACACCGAGTGGAAGGCCAAAGACCCCCTCAGTTGTAAGCCACATGTGATCTACATAACGATTGAGACTAAAACCGCGATGCGAAATTAACTCCGGCAGTACAGGGCCCAAGAAAACATAGGAGGAAAAGACGAGTGCTACGACGACAAGCGACAATCCAAGAACACGTCGGGTGAGCTCCAGAAGCATTCCTATCCCTACAAGTGAAATCACCAATTCCTGTGTTGGGCGAATACCCCCAGAACCCTCTACAACGTCCCTGTAAAAAACAACGATGTACAATGAACATGAGGCCGCAATGATGGCAAAGAGCCAGTCATAAAAGGGGATGTATTTGCGCGGAGATCTAACCAGCGCTGGAAATGTCGCAAACCCAAGAAAAAACGCAAAAGCCAGATGGATGGCACGTTGCTGTGTGTCGTCAATAAGTCCGATACCAGTCGAAAATGGCAATGGGGATGCCATGTAAAGCTGGTAGAGAGGCCACAATAAGCCCACTGCAAAAATCAGGTATTTGGCAAGTCCGGATGGATCACGTGCACCTGTATCATTTTCAGCAATCAGGTCTTGCAGTTCATTTTGATGTTTTTGGTCCATTCGCCCCTCTCTGGACTAGATGAAAAGACGGGCAACATTCATTGCCCGCCTCTTGCCACTTGTATCGAGTTCAGCTGAGTTGCTGTTACTTGATCAGGCCGACTTCACGAAAGTAGCGCTCTGCACCTGGGTGGAATGAAACGGAACGGCCGTTCTTGACAGCCCCTTCACGAGTAACGCCGATGTAGAGCGTGGATTGCTTTTTGAAATCTTCGAAGTTATCGAACACAGCTTTGACCATGTTGTAGATCACTTCTTCGTCTGCATCTGCAGAAGCTACCAAGGTCGCAGGCAGACCCCAGGTCGTACGCTCACCTTCCTGGCCGCGATAAGTGCCATCCGGAACTATAGACACGCCATAATACGGGAATTCTTCAATCATCTTAGCAGTGACATCATCATTCCAGTTAAGCACTTCTGCATCACAGGTGTTTGTAGCCTCTGTAATTGAAGAAGCTGTGATGCCTGTCGTGTAGAAAAACGCGTCAATCTTGCCGTCACACAAGGCTTGAGCCTGCTCACGAGAAGTCAAACGTGTCGCCTGGCCATAATACTCATCAGCATTAGTTTCATAGCGGCCCAGAGCAAAGTTCATAGTTGCTTCTGTGCCAGAACCTGCATTGCCGATGTTTACAACTTTCCCTTTAAGATCTGCAAAATCTTTTGCTTCAGAATCCTTGCGAGCGACAAGATGTGCAGTGTCCAAGTGCAAGGAAAAGAGGAAACGTAACTTATCGTTGGCACCGTCTTTCTCAAACTTTGATGATCCCTTGGACGAATGGTACTGCCAATCTGCTTGCGCAATAGCGACGTCCATCTCTCCAGATTGAATTGAACGAAGATTAGCGACAGAGCCACCAGTGGATTCAACAGTACAACGAATGTTGTGATCTTGCGTCTTACGGCTTTTGTTCAGAATGTTACAAATGAAACCGCCCGTTGGATAATACCCGCCACCAATGCCAGCAGTCCCAATATTTACGAACTTACGTTCAGCTGCGATGGCTCCGGTTGCTATTGCAGCCAATGCCCCAGCTGCAACAGTTAGCTTGAAAAGATTTTTCATTGACGTCTCCTCATGATTATTTTTGCACTTGTGCAAGGACTCCTCCCATGGGCCCGTTTCAGAGTTACGCAGTGCGCCGACGAAGGTAGGCAGCGACTTCTTTTTGCGTAGTTTGAATGTGTTTTCGAAGCGTATTTACCGCAAAGGTGCTGTCTTCCCTCGCGCATGCTTCCAGAATCTCATGATGCTCTCGCATTGGGCGATCCAGGCCACTGGCCTCTGTCACCTGTAAGCGCATGTACGGACCAATGCGTTGTTCAAGATCAGAAATCATGCCAAGCAAATGCCTGTTACCGCATGGCTCATAAAGCAACCTATGGAACTGCAAATTGAAATCAGACCAGCGCTCGATGGCTGTTTCTGCGGCGTAGTCATCCAGCAGGGATCTTGCATGTTCCAAATCACGTTCAATCATGTTTGGGATTGCAAGTTCCAATGCCCGGCACTCAAGCGCCAGTCTGATATCAATAAATTGCAGCACATCTTCTGCAGAGAGCTTGCGGACAATCGCGCCTCTTTGAGGTCGAAATTCCACCAATCCTTCAATCTCAAGGCGACGCAATGCCTCTCGCACAGGAATCTTGCTAACTCCGTGTGCAGAGGCAATTTCGTCTTGCCTCAGCGGTCGCCCACCCTCGAGTGTTCCCTTCATGATTTTGGATTTCAAATCACGATAGATAGGGTCAGCAGCACTACCAGCCTTGATAGGTGTGCTGAGCTCTTCTTGAGCTGAGTTCATCAAATACTCCGAAATAATACGTATTAGATACTTGCAAAACGTATACGATTTTGTCAACATCAAATACGCAATACCAATTATCAGGCCCGTCCAGGACCTCCACTGCGGAGCACTCAGCAAGAAGAATGAATTACGATATCGTCATTATGGGCGGCGGAATTATGGGGTCTGCCGCTGCATATTTCTTGGCCCGCAGCGGACTAGTTGGGGCTGTCGCGGTTATAGAACCCGATCCTTCGTACAAAGAAGCAACAACCCCACAAGGGGCAGGTGGAGTACGTCAGCAGTTCAGTTTACCAGAAAACATCGCCATGTCGGCTTATAGCCTTGATTTTTATAAGAGGTTTGAGGCAGCACTGACAGATGTTCCGGATGTCCAGTCCATCAGTTTTCGCGAGCAAGGCTATCTGTTTGTTGTAGGAAAAGATGGCGAAGAAACACTACGCAAGAACGTTGATCTACAAAGTTCGATGGGCGTTACGACACAACTGATGGACAAAGCCGAAACGGCCAGAAAGTTTCCTAGCATCGATCGTCAGGACATCGCACTAACGTGTTACACTCCGGATGATGGTTGGATTGATCCATATGCTGCGCTGCAAGGTTTTCGAAGGGCAGCAGAACACATGGGTGTCACTTACATTCGCTCCAGTGTGACAGACATGCAATGTTCAGGAACAGAGGTTCATTCTGTTGCTCTCGCGGATGGATCTACCATTAACGGCAAGTATTTCATTAACACCGCCGGGCCCTGGGCCAATAAACTGGCTGAGATGACGGGAGCATCCCTGCCGGTCGTACCGATGTGCCGAGTCCAGCACTTTTGGAAATGTGCCCATGAACTTGAGTCACTTCCTTTGGTTAAAGATGAGAGCGGTATGTTCTTTAGACCTGAGGGAGATGGATTTGCTGGCGGGCGACCAAGCTTTGATATTGCTCCAGGGTTTATTGATGACATCTACTCCGGCTTTTTCGCCAATTACTTTGAAGAGGTCATCTGGCCCATGATGGCCGGTCTTGTGCCCAAATTCGAAGCAATCAAGCTACAACGGAGCTGGGCCGGACATTACGCACAAAACCTGTTGGATGGAAACATGATCATAGGCAAGTATTCGCCTGGACATGAAAACCTCATTACAGCCTGCGGCTTTTCCGGACATGGCATTATGCATGCACCGGCAGTGGGACGAGCCCTGGCTGAACTTGCTCTCAATGGCTCTTACCAAACGCTGGATTTGACGCGCATGGAGATGAGCCGAGTTCATAAGAATGAACCTTATGCCGAAGTCGGCATCAAATAGTCCATACGAAAAGAATTCAGAAAAATGACACAACACTCAGCAGAGGTCGCTATCATTGGTGCTGGCATCGCCGGTATCGCAACTGCTTATTATCTGGCCGAACACCACAACATCACCAACGTGCTCTTAATCGAGCAAGGCCAGCCAATGGCATTCACATCGGCTCAGTCAGGTGAGAACTATCGCAATTGGTGGCCGCATCCAAGCATGGTGGACTTCACCAACCATTCTATTGATTTGATGGAAAAAATCGCTCGCGATAGCAACAACCGCTTGCACATGAACCGACGCGGTTATGCGTTGGCGACCCGCCGAACTCAGGTAGACGATTTGGTAGAGCAAATTCGTTATGGGTACGACAATAAACATGACGATTTGATCCGTTTCCATGGCTCCTCGGACAGTGTGTCCTACAAATTTGCTGAAAAGCCAGATTGGGAATCAGCTCCCGACGGCGTGGATGTAATGCAGAATCAGGACCTGATCCGCAGAGCATTCCCTTCCTTCTCGGAGGAGATTCAAACTGTTTTGCATATTCGTCGTGGTGGGGACATTTCCGGCCAGCAGATGGGGATGTACATGCTGGAAAAATACAGAGCTCAGGGAGGACGGCGCCTCACTGGTATGGTCAAGCAAATAAATCAGCAAGATGGGTTTGAGCTTGAGATCGAAACCGGTGAAGGCCTTACGCGTGTCAAAGCAGAGAAAATTGTCAATACTGCAGGGCCATTTGCGGGTAAGATTGCAGAAATGATCGGAGAGACTCTTCCTGTTTACAATACTTTCCAACAAAAGATTGCATTTGAAGACGTAGAAAAAGCCATTCCCCGCAACCTGCCTTTTTCAATTGATCTGGATGAGCAATGTATCGACTGGTCTGAAGATGAAAAGGATTGGCTAGCTGGTGATGATGAGTACAAGTGGCTGACTGAACAAATGCCCGGCGCTATCCATTGTCGACCGGATGGTGGTGACAATGGCAGTTGGTTGAAACTGGGCTGGGCCTACAATGAAACCCCTCAGGATGTGGCATGGGAACCAGTGTTGAATGATCAGTTTCCAGAAATTGCTTTGCGCGGAGCTGCCCGCCTCAACCCATCTTTGAAGGCTTACTATGGTAAGTTACCTCGAAACATGACCCATTATGGTGGGTGGTACACAATGACTGAAGAGAACTGGCCGCTGATCGGATCAATGGGAGAAAACGGTGCCGAAAAAGGCGCATTCATGGTTGCTGCACTATCCGGATTTGGCACAATGGCAGCCTGCGCATCAGCCGACCTGGTCGCAAAGTGGGTAGCTGAGGATGGAAAACCCAAATACGCCAGTGATTTCTCGCTAGAGCGTTACCAAAATGCACCGCTTTTGGCTGAGTTGAAAGAAGCTAGCAAAGGCGTTTTGTAGCCCCATTACCATAAAAAATGCGGGTGGGCTCCAAAGGTTTCCACTGGAGCCTCATTTTGCTCGCTTTACAAGTTATCAGATGCTTTCAAAGCAGAAATTTCGCTGGAAGACACGGCTCGTGTTATTCCAACGATCCTGATGGTTTCAAAGTTTGTCCACTGCCTGCTTGATATTCTGTATCGCGTTCAAACCGGCAAACTGCCAATTGAGATCAAGGCCGTTGTTTCAAACCACTCCAACAGCCGTGCTGATGTAGAGCGACTGGGTATTCCGTTTTACCTATGGCCAGTCAATAAAGAAAACAAAACCGAGCAGGAAGCCAAGCTTGATGAGCTGATAGAACGCACTGAAGCGGAGTTGGTGGTTCTGGCTCGTTACATGCAGATTCTGTCAGACCAGCTTAGCTCCAGACACTTTGGTAAGATCATCAATATTCACCACTCCTTCCTACCTGCATTTAAAGGTGCGATGCCTTATAACCGGGCATGGGAGCGTGGTGTGAAGCACATTGGTGCGACTGCGCACTACGTGACACCTGATCTGGATGAAGGTCCTATCATTGAACAAGATGCAGAGCGCATCAGCCATGCAGAAACCCCAGCAGAGCTTATTCGTCGTGGGCAGGACATTGAAACACGCGTCCTCGCTCGCGCCTTGAAGCTTCATGCTGAAGGTCGCGTGTTCATCCATGGCAATCGCACAGTGATCTTCCAACAATGACTCAGGCACAAATCATCTGCGGCAAAACCCTTGCCGCAGTTATTGATGAGGAAGTTAAGGAGGCTATTGCCTCCTTGCACACCAGCTTTGGCAAAACCGCTAAGCTAACGGTAGTGGTTGTTGGAGATGATCCAGCAAGCGCAATCTACGTCAACAACAAGGTCAAGCGTTGCCGTAAAGTTGGTATCGAAAGCCAGAAACTAGCGCTTGATGCCAACATCACTCTAGCTGACCTCACTCAAGTCATTCGTGACCTAAGTGCAGAGCCTGAAACCCATGGCATATTGTTGCAGCTGCCCTTGCCCAATGGCATGAATGCACGCAAAATCCTGCATGAAATTGCCCTGAAAAGGATGTCGATGGCTTTCACCCACTTAATTTCGGAAACTTTATGGCGGGGGCACAGGATGCACTGACTCCTTGCACACCTCAAGGCTGCCTGCGCCTCTTAAAGACGGTGATCGACGACTTTCATGGAAAGGATGCGACTGTTATTGGGTGCTCCAACATTGTTGGGAAACCTATGGCGGAGCTTTTGCTTCAGCAAGGCTGTAGCGTCACCTCAGTTCACCACCTTAGCCACGATATCGAAGGTAAAGTTCGCGCTGCAGACATTATCGTGGCCGCAGCAGCGTCTCCGCATTTGGTGAAAGCCAATTGGGTGAAGCCCGGTGCCGTAGTGATTGACGTTGGTATTAATCGCCTGCGTGATTTAGGTAACGGAAAATCTGGTATCGTCGGTGATGTGAATTTCGATGCAGTAAGTAAAATTGCAAGCGCTATCACCCCTGTTCCTGGAGGCGTCGGGCCTTTAACAATCTCCTATTTGCTGGTCAACACTGTCCGAGCTTTTGCTCACCAAATCGGAGGCAATGAACTTCAGCTTTGATGTGTCACACCTTGTCCGTCGTCGAGTGAAGTTAGACAGAATTAGCTTCTGAGTAGCGGGGTGTTTGGCCCGGTTTACGTTTTGATTTTAAGCGGCTTGCGCGTGGT
>NZ_LCWX01000211.1:0-1997 GCF_001431305.1 Pseudovibrio sp. POLY-S9 | reverse complement strand
ACCGCGCAAACAGGCCGGACACATGACTGCTTCTGACAAAGGTACCGATCATCTCAAAAATGTCTTGCAAAGCAGGAGCCATCCACACATGCCATTCGGGTAAGCACTCGCCTGCTTTTGACTCTATGTTCTTTGACGCAAAAGCGGACCTATTTGAAAGCCGCAAATTCTTCAACGTCCTGCAGGACCAAATTGAAGACGGACAGCTTTCTCCAGCAGAGGCTCGCAGTTCCTACAAGAACTTCACGGATTTCGTCAAAGTCCAGTTTTTGCAACAAGATGTTCTGGATGGCTTCTCTCCAGAGTTTGCCGATGTTGACAGTGGCGGTGGGCTATACAGTCTGGGTCTCAACTCAGCCGATCCGCGCTGGGATACAAAGGATCAAGTTAGCTCTTACCTCAAGTCCATTGAGGCAAATTTTGAGTATGATGCAGTTGTAGAGCACCCGCTTTACAACAAGATCTCTGAGGTCCGTATTGGCGATGCTGATATCAACGGACAGACATTCATCGATGAGTTTCCGGAAACATCTCGGATTTTTTATCCTGATGGGGAGATCCGCTGGTCAAATGATGTCAGAGCGGACATTCTTGCCCGCGAACTTACGGCCGTTAAGTTCAAAGGAAACATCAATGGCCAGGGCCATGATAATTTTCTGAAGTCCGCAGAGTTTAGTGATCTTAAAGCCGATATTCTTAATGGACTCAATCAGCTTGACCTCAAAGGGTCCACTTCGATCACCAGCAATATAGCCCTCAACCAGCAGCTAGATGAAGCTGGTATTGATCTGTCCTCAACAGCCTGGTCCAACAGCTTTAATGCTGAGTTTAAAGCCATCAATATGCACCTTGGAGCAACACTTAAGAAAGTTGCTGCAGCGGGAGCTATTCTTGTAACGACGACAACCGTCAGCCTTGCGGCAGTCGCCGTTAAACAACACGCAGAAGCTCGTGACATTTCCATTGATGAAGCGCGTATTGAACTGGGCCTAACTGCTGAAGAGCTGGGGCCTCAATTGGCTGAAGATCTGGTCAAGGATCTTGCGATTTCAACGCTTCTGGGGCCGGTCGTCTGGGCCAAGAAAGTCTATGAAGCGATCCAGTCAGGCCAGGACGTTAAAGATGTTTATGATCTGGCCAAACAGCTCTACCCGGAAAGTGAGCTCATTCTTGCGCTAGAGCCATCTGTAGAGTTTGTTGCAGATTATCTGGCACCTCTCACCACGCACGTGGAGTATAAGCTCCTCCAACTGACAGGCGTCAATGTCGGCGATGTTCATGATATTCCTGGCTTTGATCTCGAGGCTCTGACAAGTGGGACCGGCGCACGCTTATTAACCCGCAATGCTCATGACACGCAGGTCACCTATGTTATTCATGATGACGGCGAGGCCAATACCAAAGGTCTCATGATCAACACAGTCATTGATGGACAGGGCTCTCCTGACGGACTGGTGCGCTATGAAATCATCATAGCCGATCTTGTCGATATTGAACGCAATGATCAAGGTTACATCCTTGGCGCAGACCTTGACTTTGAGACTTACGTAAAGACACTGGTCTTTGACGGTTTTGTCCAGCGCCATGTAGTCTCGCCAGAAGAGACGAAGGTCTATACGTTTGCCGCTGGACATGACTTCATCATTCCAATTAGTCAGGCCATTAACCCTTCCCTTGATTTGATTATCGGGAAAGATGGCAAGAAAGATGATGTTTTCACCCTCAACCTGGAACAGATCGTCACCACGGACCACATCAGTTCTGTAACAGTAAAACAAACGATCCTTTCATCTCGCTCAAATGGCGAAGTCATTCTTCGGGAAAGCTCTGGTCTGGGAGATGGCTCTGATGAGACTGAAACGGTCTTTACGCTGAATGATTACAGTGGCCAGACACGCACAGTCAATGTGGACAATTTCAGTGCAGGTGAAATCGCCCAGCTTGAGAAGCTAGTCGTTCAGTCCCTTCAAGAAGATGCCCGCGCCATTACGCTCATG
>NZ_LCWX01000210.1:0-634 GCF_001431305.1 Pseudovibrio sp. POLY-S9 | reverse complement strand
CAGGGTGAAAACCTGAAAGGGCTTTTGACTGAGGCTGTGGCATTTGTTGCTGCTAATGGTCTACCCAATGCGACACGTATTGATCGTCTACGCCTTGCTATTTTGCAGGTTGCATTAGCGGATTACGTTGCAACATCCTTTGTCATGAACCCGACGGACTGGGCAGGTATCGATCTCCTGAAAGATGCTCAGAGCAGATACATCTTCGGCAACCCAGGCTCAATGAGCACTCCAATGCTCTGGGGTAAGGATGTGGTGGAATCCAACACCATGTCAGCGGGTGAATGGCTGACTGGTGATCTGGCGATGGCGGGAACATATTATGACCGTCAGGAAACTGAAGTGCTCATTTCTTCCGAGCACGACACCAACTTCATTGAAGACATGCTGACCATGAAGGGACGTAAACGGGTTGCTCTGGCAATCAAGCGTGCTGCAGCAATGGTGAAGGGCAACTTCGTCTTCGCGTAATCCCGAACAAATGAGGCAACCAACTGGCTCTGCGATCATCTGATTGCAGAGCTTTTTCAGGAGAGAAGCATGCGTAATCGGGCTCGTCCTTCACGAGAGGTCAGCTCCTGTTAAGATCGCAGCATATTGCTGCGAGGATGGGAGAGCACCATGGAATACTATG
>NZ_LCWX01000209.1:0-203 GCF_001431305.1 Pseudovibrio sp. POLY-S9 | reverse complement strand
TACCAAACTATGGGGCCTTATAATGCGGAGTATGATGACGGGTCTTTGGCTCGTTCTTATTACGACGGTAAGAATGGCAGGGTACGCTGGTCTCGAAAATCTGGAGAAGACAATCATTCGCCACTCAAGTTTGAGTTGGGTGAAATTGATCTGACAGCTGACGACCCTATTTTCCTGAGCGGGCGCCCCCTCTTTGTGGCTAA
>NZ_LCWX01000208.1:0-273 GCF_001431305.1 Pseudovibrio sp. POLY-S9 | reverse complement strand
GAATGGCAGATCGCGTGGACGGTCAGGAGTTGGGATATAGTCGTCAACTGCAGCCATCAGCTCTACAATTTTGTCTTTGCCGATCGCGTCATCGCGGTCTTCAAGAGCAGCAAGTGCAGAACCAGCAATGATTGGAATATCATCGCCTGGGAATTCGTAGGAAGAAAGAAGTTCACGAACTTCCATTTCTACGAGTTCAAGCAGTTCTTCGTCGTCAACCTGGTCAACTTTGTTCATGAAGACAACCAGAGCAGGCACACCAACCTGACGAGC
>NZ_LCWX01000207.1:10590-14626 GCF_001431305.1 Pseudovibrio sp. POLY-S9 | reverse complement strand
AAGGAGAACTAGACCTAAAAAAAGGCTGGTCACCAAACCTCAAACTGGGGAAATTTGGTCCAGCACTTTTGGGGAAATTTGACCCAGCATTGACACCATCGTTGATTTTAAACCGGTACAGCGCACCCAACTTGGCGGCGCGCCAGATCTTGAAAAAGTGCTGGAATCTGGTGAATTCCAATACGGCACAATGGGTGAAGGCAAAGAGGTCTATGCGCTCGCCACTTACGGTAAGATCATCGCCATCACCCGGCAAGCCCTCATCAATGATGACCTGGACGCCTTTACCCGCATTCCACGCTCGTTCGGGGCGTCCGCTGCAGATCTTGAAAGCGATATCGTCTACGCCATTCTCAAGGACAATCCGGTCATGCAGGATGGCACCGCGCTGTTCCATGCAAAGCATAACAATCTGGGAGCTGCTGCCAAAATTGATGAGACATCGCTCACCGTGGCCTACCGCGCCTTTGGTTTGCACAAGGGGCTGGAAGGGAGGCTGATTTCCATCCAACCACGCTACATCATCACGCCGCCGGGTCCGCGCTCGGTGGAAGCACGCAAGCAGATTACTGCGACCACACCGGCCAACACCTCAGACGTCAACGCCTATGCCGGACGCCTGGAGCCTATCGAAGAGCCGCGCCTCATCCCGGCATCAGGTCAAGATCCCTGGTTCCTGGCCGCCGATCCATCACGCATAGATACGGTGGAGTTCGCTTATCTGGAAGGTCAGGAAGGTGTCTTTACCGAAACCCGAACGGGCTTTGAGGTGGACGGTATTGAGCTCAAGGCCCGGCACGACTTCGCTGCCAAGGCCATTGATCATCGTGGGCTCTATAAGAACCCTGGTGCGGCGGCGGGATGATGCCACAAAGGTCTAGGACACAGCCACTACTAGTTCAGCCTGATCCTCCAGAGCCGGGTGTGGGACTGAAGCCTTCTTAGAAGGCTAACCTATCTCTAATGCCCAGCAAAACGTTGCACCTTCACTTTTTTCTAACAAACGTCAGGAGATCTTTAATAGGCTGCAGCAACTCTCTCAAATCTTTTACAGGCTTAGATAGCTCAACAACTTTGGGCAGCAAATCCCTAGGAAAGGATGGAAAGGCACTTGGATCAGAGATTAACCGATCTGCAAGCAGTTTCGCCGTGTAACCTGTAGCACCTACAGGCAACAGAACTAAGCCATTTTCAGCTGCAATTTCAAACTCGCGCAGCATTCCATCAGCATTAATTACTCGTTCATTATCCAACTTATTTCCAAAAAGAAATAATGCTATTCCTGCAGAGGGTATAAAACCCCTTCGGTAATCCTCCCACAACTTTTGGCGTTCGTGGTCATCATCCACGAACTGAGGAAACGGGCGAATAAGTAGGTGCTCATCAATATGTTTGTCTAGACTACGATAAACTTGTTCCAAAGAACCCGTAAACAGTGCGTTACCAACCCCCAATCCAAGCCCTGTTGCAACGCGAAAAGAATCGTCAATTAGCATAGAGCCGAGTTGCCGCATAAAAGTAACAACTTCTTTTTCACCCCAGGGCTCAAAAACTGAAGCACTAGAAGAAACAAAAATGGTGTTTGCCCTATACTGACGGACAATCTCTTCAAGAGCTTGAGTAATTTCACTGTAATCATCAACCAGCAGAGCCTTGATGTTGAATCTTTTCAAATCCTCAATCATCAAGTTTTGCCTTACTGAAGCATGCTTAAACTCAGCCTCAGATTCCTCCGCCATTTTCTGTCGCTTGCGAAAGAAGGCGAAGTGTCGGCGCTGATGGTTCTCAAAGGTAACGCGGACCCTCGACAGTATGTAGTCAAGATTGGGATCAGAAAAGCTAAAGCCAATGAATACAAAGGTCTTCGAGACCAAATCCCCTGAGAGGGTGTTTATGAATGCACCATGAGTACGGTAGTACTTCTCGTAGTCATCTTTTGTGATTATTGCATCTTGTGGATGTTCTACATCACCATGCATTTTGTAAACCACTGCATCTCGCTTTGAGCGAGTATTTGCTAGTTGTTTGACGGAGTGCTTGATATCAGCAATTTTTCCCTCATCTCTAATGGATGTCTCGATAAGACTGTCATAATTAGTCGTCCAGAACGTGGAAATGGGGAGTTTAGCTAGAAGCTTGTGATTTTCAGTAGGGTGAACATTCCTACCCAACGCATCCAGAATTGCTTGACTTACAACATGGCGATTCATACCACTAGAGTTAACGTGAAACTGCGCCAGTGCGACTAAATCGCTTTCCAGTTCAATATCCAAACTTAGCTCTTGAGCGACTGGCGTTAGTAACTCCTTCCAGTCTACAAATCCAGCAGGAACAGATGCTCCTGCTCCCAAAAACACAGCAGCGTTTTGAGCCTGAACCTCCTTAAGAAAAGCATCTACAAACAGTTTAATATCTTTTTTCAAAATGAACCTCGTGGTTCTGATATTTCCAAACATAAAAGTGGCCGCGCAGCAGAAAACCACCCAGCCTATTGATAAACTTTACTTATATTGTTTCCTTATAGAAATCGCTTCCTCTATCCAATCTTCGACGTTCTCTTTGATTGAGGCATATTTTTCCTTACTGGAGCTTCCAGAAGGCGTTTTCATTGGTGGGATCTTGCCAAGAGTAACCATTTTATCGCCTTCTGATACTTTCAAGTCCAAGAATGGATTAGCACCTTTTGTTGAGGTATTACCGTCTAGGTCTTTGAGGCCGTTGATGTGAATACCCAGAACACCTTTTCCATCCTCCCAAGCCTTTCTGATCTCATACTTAACCCAGGGCCGAGACGCTGTCTCACTTCCCACCAAAACGACGACACATGACTTTCCTGACATATTCGCATTTATCCATCGCTTGATGGCCGCGTCACCAGTCTTCTTAATCTCCTCCCACTTGTTTGGAGTAACTGCGGAGTTACCTTCTAGAGCGTTCATATTTCGAACTAATTGTGTCCGGGAATGGTCATTTTTAAAATGAAAGCTGAAAAATACTTTGCGCGCCATTGCTAATGTCCTTTGTTGCGATGAGAAAGCAGACCAAGAATCCTAAAACTCGGAGAGCCAATTGTTGCTAATATGTTCCTGAATAAAAAACAATTCAAGGTTGCATAAATCCTTAATCATACAATTAAGTACATTCTCACGTTTGCGCTCTCTTTCCGCACGAACGATACCGTTTCAAGTAAACCATCGAAAAGGTTATAGCCATGAAGAACTTCATCTCTCAGGGAAACACGCTGACGTTCACCAACGACACAGGCGCGATGGTTGCTTCCGGCTACGGCGTCCTACTCGGCACCATCTTCGGCGTCGCAGCTAGCGACATCGCAGAAAACGCAGGCGGTGTTTTGAACTTGGTTGGCACCTATGAGCTTACCAAAGCCCCCTCTGAAGCCTGGAGCCTGGGCACCGCTGTCTATTGGGACAACACGGCCAAACACTGCACCAATGTTGCCACCAACAACACGCTTATCGGCGCGGCTACCGAAGCTGTCGGCGGTGGAGCTACTGACATTCTCGGCAAAGTTCGGCTCAACGGTTCCTTTGGCTGATGGAGTTCTTCTCCTCAGCCATTGATCTGATCTTTGCCGATGACAGCATGGCCCGATCTGCGCTGTATCGCAGGCAAGGCGAAGGTAGTGGCCTGCTAGTTCGCATTATCCTACGCTCCCCCGATGCCCTACAGCAGTTTAACAGCGGCAGGTTTCGACAAGATGCCATGTTCATTGATGTGCGGGTAAGCGCAGTCCCTGAGCTATCCAAACACGATACCTTCGAGCTTTTAGCCGACGATGGAACACCCTCAGGGCAAGTCTATGAGCTTACTGGCGAACCAGCCCGAGACCGTGAACGGCTCATTTGGCAGGGAGAAGCCGCCAGCTTATGAAGCTTCTCGTCAGCGTTAAAGGCTCTCCAGAAGACCTGATGGCAAAGGAGCTGGAGCTTGCCGAGAACGCTGTCACCAAAGGCATTCGCTCTGCCGGTAAGGGGCTCAAGGATGATTGGCGTTCTCAGATCCAAAGCGCCGGCCT
>NZ_LCWX01000207.1:8109-10493 GCF_001431305.1 Pseudovibrio sp. POLY-S9 | reverse complement strand
TGGCCCCAAGCTGGCACGCACCATCCGCCAGCAAAGCTATCCTTTGCAGGGCGCAAGTCTCAAAGTAGCCAGTCTGGTCTACAGCCGCGCCAGCAAAGTAGTAGACGCCCATGATCGCGGCGTTCTCATCCGATCCAAGGACGGTTTTTTTCTTGCCATTCCCATTGGCCTTGCCGCCAACATGCGCGGCCCGCAAAACAAACGCATCACACCTGGCGGTTTTGAGCGGCGCACCGGCATTCGCTTGCACTTTGTCTATCGGCGCGAGCAGCCCTCGCTGCTGGTGGCAGAGGATGCCCGCTTTACCAAGCGCGGGCGCATCGGCAAGAAAGGTGGCCGGCGGCGTAAGGACGGTATCTTAACTGGCGCACAGACCATCCCGGTGTTCCTGCTGGTACCTCAAGTCAAACTCAAGAAGCGCTTGGATTTGGACAGAGACACCAATCACTGGGCAAGCCGCCTGCCCGGCCTTATCGTTGCCAACTGGAAGGATCAATGATGAACTCCAGCACCTCTGAGCAAGTGCTGAGCGCTTTGTTCGAGATGCTGCAAAGCAACATACCTGAAGGCGTTAAACTTTTGCGCAATGAAGCTTATCCCGAGCGTGTTCCTGCAGCAGGCATTTTGATCCTGCGCGATGGCGATCCAGGTGAGCCGGAAGTCACGCTCTCACCACCCTCGTATCTTTATGAACACCGCGCCGAAGTGGATCTGCTGGTTGAGGCCCGTGAAGCTGAAGCGCGGGACGCTGCCTTTGATGCACTGAAACAGACAGTAGGTGCTGCCATTGCAGCTGACCGCAATCTGGGCGGTCTGTGCGATTACGTGGAGGCCGAAGCTCCAGCGTCCATTGATCTGGCGCTTGAGGGAACCGAAGCCCTCAAGGCTGCAACCATCACCATCAAACTCATCTACGCCTCCTCCGATCCCCTTGCATAGAAAGGACGACCCATGGCCCGTGCCCGAGGTGCCCGCTCTGTTTTAGCTGCTGCCTTTGAAACAACCTATGGCACCGCCCCAGCTGCGGGCTCATATTGGAAGCTGCCCTTTGCCAGTTCCAACCTTGGCAGTGAGCAGCCCTTGCTGGAAAGCGAGCTTCTGGGTCAGGGCCGAGATCCCTATCCACCGGTCAAAGACGCCATTACAACAGAAGGCGATATCAGCGTGCCCATTGATGCGCGCTATCTTGGCATCTGGCTAAAGGCGCTGTTCGGAGAATCTGAGACAACGGGTTCTGCAACGCCCTACTCGCATGAGTTTCAAAGTGGCAAGTGGGACCTGCCCAGTCTTGCCATTGAGGTGGGCCTGCCGGATGTACCCTACTTTGCTATGAACACCGGATGCAGGGCCAACTCCATCAACTGGACCATGCAGCGCTCAGGATTGGTAACGGCCACCCTCAACCTGATTGCTCAGGGCGAGGTTACTGGCACAACTTCTAGTACAGGAGATCTGGAGCAGCTGCCGCTGAAGCGGTTTGGTTCGTTTAGCGGCTCCATCCTACGCAATGATGTCCAACTCGGCAATATCACCTCCGGCCAGATCACCTACACCAACAATCTGGAACCCGTTGAGACCATCCGCGGCGATGGCATGATTGAGGGCGCAGATCCGGCTATGGCCATGCTGTCCGGCACCATTGATGTGCGCTTTGCTGACCAGACTTTACTGTCTCAAGCCCTTTCTGGCGATCCGTGCAAACTGAGTTTCCGCTATGCGCTGGGCAATGACACCAGCTTTGAGCTTGTTGCCCATGCGGTCTATCTGCCCAAGCCCAAACTTGTCATTGAAGGGCCCGGCGGTGTTCAGGTGAGCTTTGCCTGGCAAGCGGCCCGTGATGAGGTGCTGGGCCGAATGGCAACAGCTACGCTTAAAAACGATGTTGCTTCCTATGACAACCCATCCGCTTAAGGAGCTGCCATGCGCCTTGATCTTAGTTTAGAGCCCAAATGGTATGATCTCATCCCGGAAGCTGGCATTCGGGTGCTGGCCGATCCAGCTGTCACCGACATCATGGATGCCGCCCGTGAGGATGAGCGATTGACAGCCCTTGCCGGCGACGAGCCTCTATCTGAGGTGATCGAGCCCGGCAAAGCCACTAAGCTTGCCCGTGTTCTTTCTCTAGTCGTTGCCCAGCAAGTCATTCGTGACTGGGAAGGTGTGGAAGAAGAGGCTGGTGTTAAGGCAAAGTTGACACCTGACCACATCGAAGCATTTCTGAACCACCCACAAGTTGCCGATGCCTGGCTGCTTTACTACATGCAATATTGGCTTCAGGTAGACAAAGATATACTTGAAGAAAAAAACATCTCTGCGCCCTTGCTGAGTGGCACTTCAGCGGCGGCGCAGAGTATTGCAGCGCGTGCTCCAGTAAATGCAAAGAC
>NZ_LCWX01000207.1:7705-7997 GCF_001431305.1 Pseudovibrio sp. POLY-S9 | reverse complement strand
ACCCCAGCCGCAAACCCAGCAAGGCCGCCGGCTCTGGCAGGTCATCATGAGACTGGGCGGTCAGGTACGCACCATCTCCACCGTGAGCGGCTATGTGGTGGTCGGCTGGGATATGAGTGCTGCGTTAAAGCTTGCCGATAATCTTGGCGCTTCATCTTATCTGGCAGCTTTGATCCTGCCCGAGATCGAGCAGATCGCATGTGCCAAGATTAACGAGAGGCTGCAGGCGGATGGTTGAGCGCAAGGTCTCTGTCAGGTTGGCAGCGATTGGCGGTAAAGCACTCAAAGATGA
>NZ_LCWX01000207.1:5784-7609 GCF_001431305.1 Pseudovibrio sp. POLY-S9 | reverse complement strand
CTGGTTGCCATCGGCAAGACTGGCAGCACGGCTCTTACCCAGATCGGCTCGGCCAGCGAGGCTGCCAATGCAGGACTTGATGAGGTCTCTTTAGCTGTTGCCAGAGGCCGAGAACAGTTGGAACAGCTTGCCGCAAAAGCTGCAAGATCAGCCAATGCCCTCAGAGCAACGGCAACAGCCACCACACCGCTTGTTGATCAGATCAACCGTATGAGCGGTGTGACACCCGCGATTGGCAAAACCACAGCAGAGTTTCTGGCCCAAGGCCAAGCGCTGGATGATCTGCGGGCCAGATACAATCCCGTCTTTGGTGTGATCCGCAGATACCGGCAAGCCATCTCAGAGATTAAAGTCGCCCATCTGGAAGGCGCGCTTTCTGCAAACGAGATGACAGCTGCCATTTCTCGCGAGCGCCGCGAGGCCTTGCAAAGTATCGCCGCCCTAAAAAACCGCACAATAGCCATCACCCGCATGGCCCGCGCATCGCGAGGTGCGACCTTGCGCCTGCAGCAGATGTTCTTTCAGGTGAATGATATTGGCGTCTCGCTGGCCGGTGGGCAGAACCCGTTTCTGGTGCTGGCCCAGCAAGGCACGCAGATTGCCCAGATCTATGGTTTTGGTAATGGCGGCGTCTCAGGCGCCTTCAAAGACCTAAGGTCCCTTCTTATCGGTGTGGCACGCAGGTTCTGGCCAGTGGCTGTTGCCGTGGGTGTGGTGACAGCTGCCTTTGCTGGCCTGACCTATGAGATCAATCAGACCAGCGAGACTTCAGTCACCATGGGCGATACACTGCTTGCCGTCTGGCAGCTCATTCGGGATGGGTTTAATGCGCTTGTTGCACCCCTCATCAATGCGCTTGCTCCGTGGTTTGAAGCGGCCTGGACCCGTGTGGTGGCTGCCACCAAAGCCACCGGTAATTTCATCATCAATGAGATGAAGATCACCTATGAGATCATCACCACCATCTGGGAACAACTGCCAGCCGCCTTTGCAGCTATCATGATTGGAACAACCAATGCGGTCATCCGCGGCATCAACCTGATGATCCGCAAAACCACTGATGGCCTTAACACGCTCAGCCGGGCCGCCAACCGGGTGCTTGCCAATATTCCCGGCCTTGATGAGAGTTTCGGTGTTGGTGAGCTGCCAACCGTCCAGATTGGGCAAATCGCCAATCCCTATGCAGATCAGGTGGCAGCAGCCTCCAAAGCTCTGGACGAGCGCGTTCGGGAAATCTCAAAGCAGGATCCTATGGGTGAGCTGTTCTCTGCGATCAAAACTCGCGCTGTTCAAAATGCCCTTAACCGTGTTGCGGAGACGGCAGAGGATACCGGCAAGGTGGTCAAAAAAGCTGCAGAAGAAACCAAGACCGGCTGGGAGGCAGCGCTTCAATCACTCGAGGCCTATGTGGCCAGTGCCCGCGATATTGGATCTGCCTTTGGCGATCGTATCGTCAAAGTGTTTTCAGATGGCGAGCAAGCCATTGCGAACTTCGTTCAAACCGGCAAGCTGGAGTTTAAAAGCCTCATCACCTCGCTCATTGCCGATATGGCAAAGCTGGCAGCCCGGCGGTTTATCTTTGGGCCTGTTGCTTCGGGTCTTTCTGGGGGATTAAGCAGTCCATCTGGCGGCCTGCAAAACCTTTTATCCGGATTCTTCAAGTCCCTCCTGACGCCAACAACAAGCTTCGCAGGCGGTGGACACACCGGATCAGCGCCGCGCACCGGCGGGCTTGATGGTCGCGGTGGTTTCCTTGCGCTCATGCATCCGCAAGAGCGTATCATTGATGAGTTCCGGGGAGGCAGGCAGCAGCAGCAACAATCCA
>NZ_LCWX01000207.1:0-5553 GCF_001431305.1 Pseudovibrio sp. POLY-S9 | reverse complement strand
ATCAGCCGCGGCGCCAGAGGCGGGCCGCGCCGACGCACGCAAGTTGTCGAGCTCTACTCCGGACGCGAGGAACGCAATGCCTCCTGGGCGAACTCTCGGCGCGAATATGATGTGGCATTTGGCATTCGCAGCAATGATCAGCTGCAGGAGGTCATTGCCTTCTTTGAAGCACGCAGTGGCCGGCTGTACGCCTTTCGCTTCAAGGACTGGGCCGACTATAAAAGCACCCTGCCCTCCAAAGCGACCACGCCTCTCGATCAGCAGCTGGGCATTGGTGATGGGACACAGACGGCCTTTCAACTACGCAAGCTCTACGGCACTGAGGCGCTTGGGTACTGGCGCACCATCACGAAGCCGGTGGCTGGCAGCATCCGGGTTGCGGTGAACAACATCGAGCAATCGAGTAACTGGACAGCTGACCTTGCCACTGGCCTCATCAACTTCAGTAGCGCCCCTGCAGCAGGAGCTGTCATCACCGCAGGCTTTGAGTTTGATGTGCCCTGCCGCTTTGACACCGACAGCATCGACATCACGCTAGACTTGGAGCGCCTCGGATCCATCACCTCCATTCCGTTGATTGAAGTTCGGGACACCTAACCCTCATGAAGAAGCTCTCTGAAGGTCTGGCTGTTCATCTTGCCAGCGGCACCACTACACTGTCCTGGTGCTGGCGGCTCACCCGCAAGGATGGTGTGGTCTTCGGTTTTACCGATCATGACCTAGCCTTACAGTTTGATGGCACCAGTTTTGAACCGGAGACCGGCCTCATTCCATCAGAACTACGCGCCTCATCCGATCTTGCCGTGGATGCTCAGGAAGCCGAAGGTGTGCTCTCCTCCGACCATATCTCCGAGACCGATATCTTTGCCGGGCTTTGGGACAATGCCAGTGTGGAAGTCTGGCGCGTCAACTGGCAGAACCCTGAGGAAAGGGTTCTGATGCGTCGTGGATCCATCGGCCAGATACGGCGCGGTAAAACTACCTTTGTTGCCGAGGTGCGTAGCATGGCCCATGTTCTGGAACAAAGCGTAGGCCGCACCTTCCAGAACGCCTGTGATGCCGCTCTTGGCGATAGCCGCTGCAAAGTCAATCTGGAAACATCCCAGTTTCAGGGTACGGGCACTGTCACCGGCCTCATTGGCGATCGTGGCTTTGCCGTCTCTGGTTTGGATGCGCTTGCTGCGGACTGGTTTGCCCTTGGGCTGCTTACCTGGCAGATCGGCGCCAACCAAGATCGGCAGGTTGAAGTCTCCCGCCACGAGATCATCTCTGGCGTTACCATCGTCACATTGCTGGAAGCGCCGGTGCGACCACCCGATGTGGGAGACACCTTCCAGATCCAGGCAGGCTGTGACAAGCGCTGGCAGACCTGCCTTGAAAAGTTCAGCAACGGCAACAACTATCGCGGCTTTCCGCACATTCCCGGCAACGACACCCTGATCCGCTATGCCGCCACCAGCCGAGGTCATACGGGCGAACCGCTGTGAGCGAAGATCAGGCAGAGCGCATCATCGTAGCAGCGCGGCGCTGGATCGGCACGCCCTATCATGATCAAGCCAGTGTTCACGGCGTGGGTTGTGATTGTCTTGGGCTCATTCGCGGTGTCTGGCGTGAGGTCATGGGTGACGAGCCAACTGACATCCCGCCTTACACACGGGATTGGGGGGAAGTGGGAGACACAGAGGTTTTAGCGGAAGGGGCAAGGAAATGGTTGCAGCCAGTGCCGCATGAGGAGATCAAGCCCGGCTGCATTTTGTTGTTTCGGGTGAAAGATACCGCGATCGCCAAGCATTGCGGGATCATGAGCGATGCCACCCATTTCATCCACGCTTATGAGCGGGTTGGGGTGATTGAGCAGCAGCTCACAAGGGCTTGGAGGCGGAGGTTGGCGTTTGGGTTTACAGTTAAAACTAATACCCCAATATACTGTGTTTAATTTTTCAAGCAATACTATAAGGCTTGACGATGATAATTTTTATGACCACTATTGAGGCATCAAAAATTATCATGGACTTTTGAAATGCATGCGATAAATACAAATCTAATTGCCGATCCAATCGAAGTGGAAATGCGCTTAGAAAAGTTGCACCTCAATAAAGACGATCTGATTTCAGTTGCACGAGATGCATTCTCCGCCCGACATAATATCACTGTTGCAGGCCCCAAAACAGGACCAGGCCTGCTTTCTTATCTTTATGGGACTGAAGCCCTTCGAATAAGAATTGTAGGCGAGCAGTGGGATCAGGTAGACGTCGACAACATTGCGCTAATTCGTAATGACGAACTAAAAATTCAAGTAGTTTTTCAAAATGTCGACGTTGCTAGTTCACTTTCTCTGACACCTAAGCCAACAACAAAAAAAGGTGCAGGATCTGAAAGAGCAAGCAAAGGAAATATGCTCTTCGACGAGTTGCCCCAGTTCGTGTCTACCGATAATAGCGAATATATCACTTATAGCTTTATGGTTGCGCCGAACGGAGCCTCTGAACTCAGCCAAGCAGTAATCAAAGACGGAACATTCGTTGCATTTATTGAACGAATTTTTATCACTGATGCTAGCGATTTTAATGATGATCCTATAGAAGGCTCTGCACCAAGCGAAATCGCAAGCGATTTTGAAATCAATGTCACCAAAAAAGCAACGTAGTGACTGGAATGTTTAATCATAAACGTCTCGACCTAGCTCGTAGACGTCGCCGTTTGACCAACAAGAAACTATCAGAGGTGACTGGCTTAACTGTCGTTACTCTGACAAGGATTCTGCGTGGAATAACTGAAACACCCTCAGAAGAGAGTGTTGAGAAACTGGCGCGTGCGCTCGATTATCCAACAAGCTTCTTTTACGGTGAGGACTTTGAAACTTTAAATCCTGATGGCGTGAGCTTTAGAAGTCTTAAGCGTATGAGCGCAAAGGAACGCGATGCTGCTATAGCTGCAGGAGAGTTAGGTGTTGAGCTATTTCACTGGCTAGATCAGCACTTCAATTTGCCAACACTAGATCTACCAGATTTGTCCGATTCTCCTACTCCAGAAATTGCGGCAGCCGAACTCAGGCAGCACTGGAAGTTAGGTGAAAAGCCAATTGGCAATATGGTGCATCTGCTCGAATCCAAAGGGGTACATGTTCTTTCCCTTTCAGAGAGAAATAACAATGTTGATGCATTCTCCTTCTGGCTAGATAAGCAACCGTTCGTATTCTTAAACACTCAAAAGACAGCCGAACACAGTATCTACGATGCAGGGCATGAGCTCGGACATTTGGTACTACATAAGCTTGGCGATCTTCATGACCACAGACAAATTGAGCATGAAGCAAACCAATTTTCTGCAGCATTTCTAATGCCAGAGAAAGATGTAAGATCGGCCATAAGAAGACCTATTACTCCAGAGAAAATCATCAAAAGCAAAAAACGTTGGCGCGTTTCTGCTATGGCATTAACGTATCGATTGCATAAACTAGCGTTCATCTCAGACTGGCAATATCGTTCAATGTGTATTGAGCTTGGAAGACGCGGCTACAGATCCGGTGAACCGGATGGCATCAAACGCGAAACCTCAAAGGTATGGGAACTGGCGCTTACACAATTGTGGCGAGAAAAGAAAACAACCAACCATATAGCTCAAGAAACCGAAATACCTCTCGATGAGCTTGACTACCTAATGTTTAGCCCAAATGGGAGTAAGGAGAAAACTAAGACCTCTTTTGTTGGTTTAAAGCTGGCACAAGATATGTGAAATAACCTCCCAGCGACCAACGTTAATATAGCTAACTCACAATACCCTCGGAAGTATTAGAGAGCTTTTCACTCAAGACTCCCAAAATCAACTACACAGGGCTTTACTAATGGCGACACTTGTCCTTCGCGCTGTTGGCACTGCCGTGGGCGGAGCCATTGGCGGCTCGTTTCTTGGCGTGACCGCAGCCACGATCGGTGGTGCTATCGGCGCAGCAGCTGGTTCGTATATTGACAGCTGGCTGATCAGCACCACGCTTCCCGACCAGACCATTGAAGGTCAACGACTTGACCGCCTACAGGTCACCACCTCAACGGAGGGCGCTGTCATTCCCCGTGTGTTTGGCCGCATGAGGATTGGCGGCAACATCATCTGGGCCTCGGACTTTCGCGAAGAGATCAACCAACAGACCCAAGGTGGCGGTAAAGGCGGCGGACCAAAGGTGACGACCACCACTTACGCCTACTATGCCTCGTTTGCCATTGCACTGTGCGAAGGAGTTATCACAGGCGTTGACCGCATCTGGGCCGACGGCGAGCTTATGGACCTGCATGGTGTCGCCTGGCGCTGGTATGCAGGCGATGAGACACAAGAGCCAGATCCGCTCATCAAGGCCAAGATGAATGAGGCACCAGCCTATCGCGGCACGGCCTATCTGGTCTTTGAAGAGCTGCTGCTAGAGAGCTATGGCAACCGCATTCCTCAGATCACGGTGGAAGTGTTTCACCCACTGTTGGACGGCACACCTGAAGGCCGGTTGCAGTCCGTCACGCTAATCCCGGCATCCGGCGAATATGTCTATGCCACACGGCAGGTGACCAAAACCGAAGGCGGCGCCAAGACAACCGGCATCAACGTAAATGCAGAAGCGACCCAAGCTGATCTCATCGGTGCTCTGAACCGCTTGCAGGCCTCGGCCTCGAACATCCAAAGTATCTCACTTGTGGTTGCTTGGTTTGGCGACGATCTCAGATGCGAAACTTGCAAAATCCGCCCAGGTGTCGATCAACCGGCCAAGAATGCCAGCACGTCCTGGAGCGTCAATGGTGTCAGTAGGTCTGATGCTTTTCTGGTCAGCCGTGATGATAAAGGTGATCCAGTCTTTGGCGGTACACCTGCTGATTTCTCAGTTGTCGAGGCAATCAAGGAAATCAAAGCACGTGGTCTGCGGGTGACTTTCTATCCCTTCATCCTGATGGATATCCCGCCAAACAACACGCTGCCAGATCCTTATAGCGATGATGCAAGCACGATCGGTCAACCCGCCTATCCCTGGCGTGGCAGGATAACATGCTCTCCTGCCCCTGGTTTTGCTGGCTCTCCGGACAAAAGCGAAGCAGCAGTTGGACAAGTGTCTGCGCTGTTTGGTTCTGCTGCTATTGGTGATTTCAGTGTGAGCGGGACAAGCGTTTCATGGACAGGACCATCGGGTGATTGGGGCCTGCGCCGCATGATCCTGCACTATGCCCATCTGTGCAAAGCTGCTGGCGGAGTGGATGCGTTTCTCATTGCCTCAGAAATGCGCGTGCTTAATCAAGTGCGAGGACCAGCAAACAGCTTTTCCGCAATTGAGCAATGGAGCAGCTTACTGAGCGATGTACGCTCTGTTGTAGGTTCAGATACCAAGCTCTCTTATGCCGCCGACTGGTCCGAGTATTTCGGCTTCAGGTCGGCAGGTGACAGCGGAGACCTCTTCTTTCATCTTGACCCAATCTGGGCTCATGAAGCCTGCGCCTTTATCGGCATCGACAATTACATGCCACTCTCCGATTGGCGCGATGGTTTTGATCATTTGGACGCACAGATCCACCCGCACAT
>NZ_LCWX01000206.1:0-272 GCF_001431305.1 Pseudovibrio sp. POLY-S9 | reverse complement strand
AGCGGGATGGACTTGTTCATGGAGCAGGTGAACTTGAACGGAGTGTGCACGCGCTGACCAGCTGGCTGGCCGGACTGGATATCACGAGGAATGATGACAGTGTGATCAATGGCCTGCACCATGATCTCGTCTTCATGGCCTTCCTGCCACACGTTACCGACGGAATCTTCAGTAAACGCGCCTTGAGTGATTGGACCCTGAGTTGACCCTTCAATGGTGATATAAGCGGGTGTTGGCATAGTATGCTCCTGGTGAGCGCCCTCCGTGTGCGG
>NZ_LCWX01000205.1:0-440 GCF_001431305.1 Pseudovibrio sp. POLY-S9 | reverse complement strand
CAGTCCGGCCAGCCAGCTGGTCAGCGCGTGCACACTCCGTTCAAGTTCACCTGCTCCATGAACAAGTCCATCCCGCTGCTCTATAATGCGCTGGTCTCTGGTGAGATGCTGCCTAAGTGTGAAGTTAAATGGTACCGCACCAATTCTTCCGGCAAGCAGGAGCATTTCTTCACCACCTCCTTTGAAGATGCCCTGATCACCAACATTGAGTGTGGCCTGCCACATTGTCAGGATCCAAAGAATGCTGACTTCACTCAGCTGATCACCATTGAACTGTCTTACCGCAAGATCATGTGGGAGCACACGGTCTCCGGCACGTCTGGTGCTGACGACTGGCGCGCACCTGCAGCTTAAGTCTCTATCCTCATTGAGGATGGAAGTCAGATCCGGGCCAGCTTTGGCCCGGACATTGTTTATGGGCGAGTACACACCAGGCAGTC
>NZ_LCWX01000204.1:39457-40856 GCF_001431305.1 Pseudovibrio sp. POLY-S9 | reverse complement strand
GGGGTGGCTCCATTCGTTTGCTGTCCATGACAACTGCAGTATGACGCATTACGGCGTTGGTGGGAGCAGGAGCCATCCACCCCATCAGGTAATGGCCCGTTTTCCGAGAATAAACCCCCATTTTCTTTCTGCGGTGTTAAGTGAACTTGTTTCAGCAAAGTCATTCCTCAGTTTGCGCTAGTCTACAGTGGTGTCCGTGATTGTTAAGTTAGGAGATCCAAATGGGGGAGATTGCAGCGTATGATCAGACGCTTGTCGAAGGGCTTTTTTTCAAAGATGCTTTCGGTAGATTGCTCTTTGATCGAGATGAAGTGAGTGAAGCAATCTATGACGCGAGCGTAGTTGCATCAGTTTATGATTGGACGCTCGAGGGTATCTGTTCGTACTTTTCCAATCTCTCGCCTAGCTGTTGGCCTGTAACTGCTGACTTTCGAACTTTAACTCAACACCACAAGAAAACAGTTCTTCCCGAGTGGCTGGATGATCATGGGTTGATGGAAATGCTTGAGAGCGGCAAGGCTCCCAAGAGAGCTGAGGAAAAGCTGGCAACTCAGCTGATTTTTGAAACGTATTTGGTTCTGATATCAGCACTGCAGCGCGGTGAGCTTATAGTTAAGGGCCGCGACAGGGCCTTAGCAAACGCCCGCGTGGTTCCTGCCTCTTATTGGTGTTCTGAGTTTTCGTATGTCTCGTTACGAAGAAACGAACTCTTACGTGTTGACGGGGATCAGTGGCAGGTGCTGGCCGAAGATTTGATGATATTTGTGGCTCAAAGCAATAAGACAAAACGCGGTTCAGAATCTGATAGTGAAGGCCGTTTTGTTGAGGCTGAGGTTGTCCGTTTTCTGGAGGGACTTGGGGATCAACCTCGGTCAAAGAAGTCACATGTAAGGAAGCAAGTATTGCAGCGCTTTCCGGGAGTAAGTGGGCGTCAGTTTGATCGGTTATGGGATGGTTATGCGCCGCAGTCGTTTAAACAAGCAGGCCGTATTCCTTCAAAGTAATCAGGGACATAAATTAAAACACCTGCACTGAATAATCGTGTCACCTATTTTTTTCGGCGGAATCCAACCAGCATTTCCTCATCGTAAATGAGCGGAGATGATGGTTATGAGGACGGAACTGAACAGCGTTCAGAACGCTTTGATTACAGAGGCGGCGGCAGCGGATTATCTTGGAATTTCTATAAGGACCATACAGGCGTGGCGAGTGCGTGGCGGCGGGCCAATTTTCGTGAAGATGGGAAAATCGGTACGCTATCGGCCTTCTGATATTCAGAATTGGATTGAATCTCATCTGACAAGCTCCACGAGTGAAGTGGAGGCGAGGTCATGAGGCGGAGTTGTAAGCCAAGGCCTCGCATTGATTTCCAGCGCATTGCCAGAGCTGCTTTATTGCA
>NZ_LCWX01000204.1:37459-39347 GCF_001431305.1 Pseudovibrio sp. POLY-S9 | reverse complement strand
CTGCAGGCAGTGGCTCCCAGGTGGGCGGCTTTGTGGCTGTGAGTATACCGTGAAGAACCCGCGCCGGATGGATCGGCGGGCTGGTTCCTTCAAGATCAACATTGCTTCAGGCCTGTGGTGTGATTTTGCAACTGGTGAAGGTGGGCGGGATTTTATCAGCCTTGGAGCCTACCTGTTTTCGCTCTCGCAAAAACAAGCTGCTTGTAATCTGGCGGACATGATTGGTGTGGATGCTTATGAGTAATCCGTTTGCTCCAATTAAACCAATCCAAACATCAAAGCCGAAGCGGGAGCAACCTCAAAAGGTGATTGTAATGCCGGTGCCAGATGGGGCACCGGAGCCACATGCCTTTCATCCTAAGCTTGGGGTTCCTTCGCAGTGCTGGACATATCGCGATGCAGCGGGTGAAGTGCTTGGGTATGTATACCGGTTTGATGAGGTTGAGGCGGGGAAGAGCTATCGCCCATTGTGCTTGTTCCAAGTCGCAGGGCAAATGAAATGGCGGTGGGAGACATGGCCTCAACCAAGGCCTCTATATGGTTTAGACCTACTCGCCAAAACTTCGGATATGCCTGTTGTCATTGTTGAGGGAGAGAAGGCTGCAGATGCTGCAAGGCAGTTACTACTGAAACATGTTTGTATCAGCTCTCCCGGTGGCTCCAACGCAGCTAAGAAAGCAGATTGGTCTGTGCTTAAAGGGCTTGATGTTTTTATCTGGCCTGATGCGGATGAGGCTGGGAAGAAATATGCGGATGATGTTGCGGGTTGTGTTGAGAAGGTAGGGGCTACATCTGTAACGGTTCTTGTGCCGCCGGATGATGTTTCCAAAGGCTGGGATGCTGCTGATGCGTTGGCTGATGGATGGACACCAGAACAAGCTGAAGCCTTCGTCTTGCCTTCTCAGGTAGAAGATGCGGAAGAGCCGGATGCTAAGCCGCGTGCGCGCGGTGTGAGTTTGTTGTCAGTCGCGCAGGATCTGGAGCTTTGGCATTCTCCGCAGAAAGACGCTTTTGCCACTGTGCTGGTGAATGATCACTATGAGCATTGGCCAGTTGAGAGCCAAAGCTTCAAGCGTTGGTTGGTGGGGCGGTATTATGAAAAGACCGGGCTTGCACCTTCAACGCAGAACTTAGGTGATGCACTGCGGGTATTTGAGGTGCGTGCTCTGGAGCAAGGGGCTTGTCATGAGCCGTTTATACGTACTGGCTGGCAGGATGGGGAAAGCTGGTTGGATCTGGCAGATGGGAGCTGGCAAGCTGTCCGTATCACTCGAGACGGTTGGGAGGTGATCAGCAATCCTCCGGTCAAGTTCATCCGCAAGCAGACTATGTCTCCATTGCCCGTACCTGAGAAAGGGCATCACATTGAGGAGATGCATCATCTCCTCAATGCTGAGGAAGAAGACTGCAAGCTCATTCTTGGCTGGATGGTGGCGTCGTTGTGGGGGCGTAGTCGTAGCTATCCGGTTCTTGCTCTTGGTGGGGAGCAAGGCAGCGGCAAGAGCACTATGGCGCGGTTGTTGCGGTCTATTACAGATCCCTGCGCGGTGTCTGCGTCTTCACTACCCAAAGATGAACGCGACCTGATGGTGATGGCACAAAACGGGCATGTACTTAATTTCGATAATGTCTCGAAAATGGAAGGCTGGCTCTCTGATGCGATTTGCCGAATGGCGACGGGCAGCGGGTTTATCTCTCGCAAGCTGCACACGGATGGCGATGCCTATTGGTTTCAAGGGGCGCGGCCTGTGCTGCTTAATGGCATTCCTGCGCTGACTGAGCGGGCTGATCTGGCCGAGCGGGCGCTTTCTGTTCGTCTCAAGCGGATTGATGAAGTAGGTCGTCAGCCGGAAGAGCTGTTCTGGCAAGAATGGGAGCAGCTCAAACC
>NZ_LCWX01000204.1:36198-37220 GCF_001431305.1 Pseudovibrio sp. POLY-S9 | reverse complement strand
AACCGGCGCGGTACGGCGGAGGCTGTGTTTGAAGGTGATCCGGTTGCGGTAGCTCTCCATGAGTTTCTCATGGTCCGGCAAGGTGGTGAGAGCTGGGTGGGCACGGCAACTGAGCTGCTGGCAGAACTCAATATGATTGTGAGTGATCAGATCAGATCCTCACGTTTCTGGCCGACAAAGGTGAATGCGTTTGGTAATGCAGTGGATCGGGCAGCACCGCTGCTGAGGCAGAAGCGGATACAGGTAACCAAGCAAGCGACAGGTTCAAGGCGGCTGATTTATCTGGATGTGATCTAGGGGTGATGCTATCGAACGGTATGTTTTAAGAAACTTGTATTGAGGGACTCATGAGTGATTTGCTGATCCCAGCAACAGAAGCGGTTGTTGAAGGCATCTCTGGTTCGGATCTGCGTGAAGTGATGAACATCGAGTTCGGCACACTAAGTCTGTACCTAGATGACACCGCGACGAAATTGCTCAAAAAGGGCTTCTTGAACTTCACCTTGAAGAGTTGTGAAGGCGATTTGCTTCTTTATCCAATCCATAACTTTCAACAAAATGCAATCTTAGTTCGTTTTCAGGAAAGCCTTAATGAGCCTAACGCGAGCTGCGTCATGAATGTCTATGAAAAGGACGGACATATTGTTCTTTATCATTGGGAGGGCTTCCTTTCAGTTTTGGAAAGACAGACTATGAAGCTCGTCAGCCAGTCGTTTACCAAGTAACTATGACGCATATGGGTCCTTCTCAGCCTTTCTCCTGCCTGCGGGTAGTTCGAGACCACGGCACAAGCGCCTATGTGGTTTTCGCGAGGGCTTGGTGTTGAGGTTCTTGTTGTTGTTCTCCCTTGTTGGCCCATCTAATCCCATGGGTTTGTGGAGGAATTCAGTTTCCTTGCATTGACACCTTGCCCCAATCATCGCATGCTCATCTTGAGGCGTCGAAACCTCTACGAAGCGGTTACCGCATCCGTTTATTGGCGGTTTTTTTGTGTCTGGAGTTAGCTCTCCAAACGCAAACTC
>NZ_LCWX01000204.1:33332-36059 GCF_001431305.1 Pseudovibrio sp. POLY-S9 | reverse complement strand
GGGGGGGAATAACCCCGCCTGTCTTCGTCAGGTTTCGAACCTCCCGCTCGCCAGTGGGTTGTCGAATGCTTTCTGTCGAGTGGTTTGTTCAACAAGCCAACGAAGAGGGCTTCGTAATGACTGATACTGGTAAAGAGAAATGTGCCCATACATCCCTTCGCAATGAAGTGGATCAGCTTCACCTCACAGCCAACCACCTCAAAAATCTAGTTTTTTCTATGAGTGTGGTCCTGAGTGAACGCATGGAGCACACACAGGAATATGAAGCGTTGCTGACGCTGTTTGATACTGTGCGCAATCACATTGAAGATGTGCAGGGAAGTAGCGAGAAGATTTCGGAGCTTCTCGAACCTTGCGCGCTGGAAGTCTCCAAAGACTAAAAATACGGAATGAAGAGGGGCATTGCCTCTCACGGAATATTCTGGCTTGGGAAACGCGATGCTTCTCAGGCCTTTTTTGATTGGTGGTTAGAACGCTGATGTGTGCGATGTGTGAACTTTAATTGAGTGGCATGCTTGGCTTATAACCTACAGTAATGCGTTGCTCATTAAAACGCTCGATACGTATCTGAAGCCAGTTTCTTTCATCAGATAAAACCCAATCGGTGATTACTGGATCTATCCGTTTGATTTTATCGAGATAAGGTAGTGGTTCCCCTGTTTGTAGATTGGTGGCATGAACTTTGAGCTCTGGAGTTAATGCGTTTATTTTTTCAGCAACCTGTTGAAGGGTATCCCGTTTTTGTGCGTCTTTTGTAGGGAAGCTAGCTGCAAACATTAGCGTGCCATATAAGCATTCATCATCGTGCCCCGCGATTTTGACATTTCGACCTAGTTCGTCGAGCTGCTTGTCTAAATGCTGCGATCTTGAGAACATACGTAACCGATGTCGAAATCCAGAGAAGGTCGTGTTCAATAACAGGGAGGTCGGATACAGGTCTTGAAGATTAATTGTATCGGACACTTTCGCAAGTTCGGATGCTACCGGCTTCTCGCCAAACATGATGGTGGGGTCGATAGTTTCAAACTCAGCAGGTGTGTTGCGTAAGGTTGCACCTGCCGTTTGGAAATCCTTATCCATCACTCGTTCAACAAAGTGCGCTCCGCCCAGAAGATCATCCATAGCGCTAACAGCACGTTTTGCTGTCTCCACTGTGCTATCCAAGGAAAAATCAAAGAAGGTTGTGGTGCCACTTAGGTCTAACCAGCATTCTTTGCGAATTTCGGCGAGGGTTGGCATGGGTGGCCTCTCACCATTGATTGTTATTCCTGCAATCGAACATAATTGGCCCAATGACATCCCACCGTGAAGTTGTGGCCCCAATTGGAGTCCAAGGATTTCCTTCCCATTACTAATTGCATCTCCACCGGGTTCATTGCTGATGTCTACCGATAAGTAACCGCCCCGATACCTGCAATATATGCCGTAGCCATCTTGCGTCGTGCCTTCAAATTGAGAGGGTGCCCAACCGCCGCCATCCAAGCTTATGCAGTCTAAGTTCAGAGGCATTACTTTCGGTGGAGTGTGGAATTGGTGTGGTTGGAAATTAGGCATCGTTTACCTGTTAGATTACATCGTTTGCGCGAGTAGAGCTGAAGCTGCAATAGTTGTCACTTCAGCTTGTATCAAAGAGCCCTGCGGTCAAACTGGTACGCCAGTTCTCCTCGTATAATTAGCAGTTCACTAAATCAGTCTTTTCTTTCTATACCCGTCAAATTTCCTGAGGAGCATAAGTTAATCTGAGTTGGAGGATAACTGAGTATCTGGAGGCTGTGACGAGTGGTTACAAAGTTCTGACGGCTTGGTTTGCGTCAAACCTCCTAGAATGCCTAGCGTCTGACGGCTAGTGACGGCATTCACAGCTTTTCCAGTATTAAGTTGAAAGGGTATTTGGAGGGGGTAGGAGGGGCGAAATCCTGCTTACCAAAACGCCCATTTGCTTACCATATGCTGACAAAAGCCAGAAAAGCAAAAAGCCTCCCGAAGGAGGCTTTGAAATTCCCTTGATAAATCAAGGAGAAGAGTGGTGCCGGCAGCAGGGATCGAACCCGCGACCCCCTGATTACAAGTAAATACGCGGCCCTATATTTTTCAATAGGTTAGATGATATTGGCGTGCGACTTTCTTATAAAATCAGGGGGTTGTCTTACAGTTTGAGAACGTGTTTTACATCAGTGCTTTATCCTGAGTTGTGAGTAAGATTATTGCACAACTGAGTTAAAATAATCAGGTAACTGGCCATAGCAGATGAGTGCTGCTTTTCATTCAATCCAGCCTGAAATGCGAGCTCAGCTAGTTTACTGAAGCCATCAATAAGGGTGAGAGTTTCTTCTGCGTCGAGGTTATTCATTGTTTCTTGATCTGGCATAGTATTTCCTCATGCAACTTGGGCGCATGGAATATAATAATTTTATATTATCGCAGATATATTTAGTAATGACTTTAGGGTAATTGCAACTATGTTTTCTTGCTTCAAATTGTTGCGTTGACTAAGTTAAAAAGATGCTCTTTTTACAAGGAAATAGCTTTAATTTTCTTATGCAGCTCTGAGTGGAAATCAATGATCTGCTTGGTTGATGGGCTTAGGTGCTTGTGAATACTGGTGATATTCAGCCTGCATAAAAGAAAGCGAAGGCTATAGACCGCCCTTCGCTTCAATCCATTCCTTCAGCTTTGCCATTGCATTGTCTGCTTGCTCGTCTGTGGTTGCCAGGTAGTGCTTCAGGA
>NZ_LCWX01000204.1:31203-33240 GCF_001431305.1 Pseudovibrio sp. POLY-S9 | reverse complement strand
TCTTCTGAGCGCTTTCGAGAGAGTGGCCGGTGATCGCGCAAATCTCGGGGATCTGGCATCTTGCATTTGCAAGCCAGGTCACAGCTGTATCTCTGAGATCCTGATCTGTGAAGTCTGTGAGTGATGGTGTTGCCTTCAAGCCTTTGGCTGGATCTCCTTTTACAGCATACTGGCGGATCTCCCGAAACTTCCTGCTGTAGTGCTTTGATGTGATGCTAAAGGGTTTTTGTGCTGTCTCGTCCTGGACCAGTTGCGGATATTTTACTTTCCAGTTTGCTCTTCGGGCCTTTGCCGCGTTCAGGCGCTTTGTTACCTCTGCGAGCTCTGGCATTGATACGAGTGCGCCTGTTTTGTTTTGGCGCAGTTTGATGCGTCCTTCTTCTCGGCTCTCTTCGATAAGGGATAAGCGGTCGCCCTGGCGTTGGCCGGTGCATAGGCCGATCATAATAGCATCCCCGATCTCAGGGCGACCACATGCATCAGCTGCAGCGATGAGCTGTTTCATCTCGTGGATTGATCCTACGCGCAAGCGTGGTGCTGGCGTGCTCATGCCGAGCTCTTTAAACGGGTTGTCTCCTACCAGGCCTTTGAGCTTGCCATAACTCCAAGCGCTCCTGCAGGTGGCGATGATGCCACGTGCAGTCGTCAAGCCTTTGCTGATTTCGAGAGCTTCAAAAAGGCCATAGGCGATCGGAGTTGAGATCCCTGCTGCAGGAGCTGCCCAAAACTCCTCATCAAAATTCGAAAGGGTGTTGCCCATCTGGCGATACCACTCTTGCGTTTTGGGGGCGAGTTTTTCGAACTTGGGGCTTTGGTGCCAGTGTGAGATCAGAGTTGATACGGAGAAGATGGGAGCTCGCCGCTTTGGTTGCTGGGTCTTAGCTCCCATCTTTATTGCTTTCCGCCGCGCTTCAACCTCTTCTGAGCGTTTGTTGGCCCATTGGATTGATGCCTCCAGGCCGAGCCAATTGCCGGCGCTGTCTTTCAGATCCTCGCCCTTGTAACCCAAGCGGCGCAGGCCTGGGCCCGGATTGAAGCGAGGGCGGCCATCACGCCAAGCGATGTGAGGGATTTTGATTTGTAGTTTTGCCATGAGGCGCTCCTGGCGTGTGGTCGGTTTAGTATTTGGTTGGCTCGTATGAGGCTTTTAACTCCAGAAACTCAATCACTTTTATGATGTTTTCTGGATTAGCCAGTGCGACCCACTTTGCGTTGATGTGTTGGTTATCTAGAGGGAAAGTTCCCGGTGGAATGTTCATGGGGTATTCGCTGTAGAACCTTGCCACTTGGACTGGGTCCAGTACTCCAGCGGTAACTACTGGCTTGCTGCTGTATGGTTCTGGTGGGAACCATTGGCCGGCTGAAGCTTGCTCAGAGAGTTCCTTCAACTGAGTGATGATTTGCGGAGGGCTCATGTTGTTCTGGCCTCCCAGGCTGTGCTCATGCAGTCGAGGAAGGTTTGGCCAGAGTCATTCAGGTTGGCATAGGTGGACACCAGAGCCGGGATCAACTCGCCTGGCTCAATGTCAGAGAAGAAGGTGCCAAGCTGGTTTAATAGTTCTGGGAGTAGCTCACCGTTGTTGGAGATCTCCTCCGCAACCTGGTCCATGTGGAAGTTGGCTTCAGGCAGATTTGTGAGTTGTTCTGAAAGGTTCATGCTGCAATTCCTCGATCAAAAAGCCGTTCTGCAAAGACGCAAGTGCGGGCAATCTCCGACTGTTGTTGCAGGTTGCTGGCTTGCTCGGCTGTTCCGCGCCAGGCGTATTTACTGTGGTCGGTGTAGCCTTGGGCACTCAAGTGGAGGTAGGAGGGTTGTTGCCCAGGTGATTTCTTTTGGAGCAGATAGCCAGCCTCGATCGTGAGAACGGGTTTGATAATGTTTTTCATGAGGCTTTGCTCCTGACGCGGATTGCTTCAGCAGCAAGTTTTTGGCCTAGCTCGGTGATTTCCAGTTTTCCGGCACGTTGGTAGGCGACACCCAGAGCGATGAGTTTGTCTGCTGTTCTGAGATTGATGCGCCGGAGATCTCCTTGCCTC
>NZ_LCWX01000204.1:28315-31108 GCF_001431305.1 Pseudovibrio sp. POLY-S9 | reverse complement strand
CACCAGCCGTTTCGAACACGTAGCAGGGGCTTTCGTTGCAAGGCGATGAGTTCATGTTTTTGCTTCTGGCTGAGATCCTTCAGGCCAGGCAAGAAGAGGTCTTCTTGTGGTGTTGTTCCTGCTGTCATGCTGCTGCTCCTGCGTATTTTTGCAGGAGGGAAGCGCTTGGTTCGATGTTTGGGGTTTCTGGTTCCGGGCCGACCAAGATCTGGCGCATGAGGAGCGCGTCACCGTTGGCAGCGATCCACGCATGAACTGCAGGGCGGGACCATCTGGCCATACCGGGTAAGCGTGTTGGAAACCCTTCAGCTTCCAGTTTTTTTCGTAGGCGATCGAAGTTGTTCTCTGAGAGGCCGAGCGCCTCGCAGAGTTCAGATCGATTATAGGTTTTGGAGGCAGTTTGTAAGGTCATAGTGCCGTTTCCTCAGGTTGGTAACGGCAACTATAATTTACCTGATAGGTAAGAGTGTCAAGATAAAATTACCTGTCAGGTAAATATCTTTTCGTGAGCAACTATTGCGGAAATTGCTTCGAGGGTAAGTTTGCGAAGTTCCCTTGAAGCGATTGCGCTTACTTTTTTGCTTTGATCTTCCGTCTCGGCCAGTCGCCCTTCTGTTCGTGCTGTTAGCTGGGCCTCGACTGTAACTTGAAAGAGTTGTGCTGGTGCAAATGTTGGATCTCGATGATCAATCTCAGAGATTAACTCCACTAAAGTCAGATTGATGTCAAAGAGATGCTCTGGCTCCATTCGATTAAATCGTTCACTCAGAAAGCTAGAGATTTCTTCGGGCGTGTCAAAGAGAATAGGAGAACCGATAGCGCTTGATAAGAGGTGAAGCATACAACTCTGGAATACTTCTTTTTCTGCGGCGGATGAGGCGAAGAAGCGCCTTTTAAGTTCTTGTGCAACCTCGTGATCGGACCTTATTTTGAAGTCAATATGATCTTCGCTCGATTGTAGGTGGTGCGTTTGGGGCTCTGCTTGACTTCTTATGTATCTGAACACAATGAACAGACACACGGTAATGGCTATTGGTATCAGAATATAATTCATTTTCAGGTGCTTATTGCATCAAGAAAGGCCTTTATTTGTTTTTGCTGTTGGGGGGTGAGTTCTTGGATGCGGTTAATGAGTTCTGCTGCTTCGCCAGGAGGGGAGCTGATTAAAGCAATGGGCGTAGTTTCTAAAGCTTCAGCAAGTGCTTCTAGGACTGATTGAGTGTAGGGCTGCAGGCCTTTTTCGATCCGGCTTATACTGACGTTCGTTACCAGCTGATAGCCTTCATCATCCAGCATGCGATCCGCTAGTGCTTGTTGGCTTAGGTTGCGGTGCTTGCGCCACTCTTTGAGGTAGGTTGGTTTGTACTGCTTTCTGCTCATAGCTGCATTGTGATTTCACCACATGTAAATTTCTATCCGGTGTACAGGTAAATTTGTCTTGACGAATATTACCTGTCAGGTAAATGTCATTGCATGACTGATTTGCATCCACTCCAAACTTATCTAGATAGCGCGGGCATGCGGCGAGATGACTTTGCAGCGACAGTTGGCATCACAGAGCAAAGCTTGTCGCGCATCATCAATCGTAAGCAAAACGTCAAGCTGGATCTCATTCAGCGGATCGTTGTGGCGACTGGCTTTGCTGTTTCTGCTGATGACTTCCTGACTGTTTCTCCTCCCAAAACTGTAAGTGAAGTTCGCGAGCAGCAAGCTCAGTGCTTTGCGTCGGTCAAGCCTATGAGGTTAAGCGTATCATGAGCTCTTCTTCAGCCACTCTCCCCAATATCATTGGTCGGCGTCGTTTTTCCACGCTGCAAACAGCGCAAAGTTGCGCTCGTTCTGAAGATGCTGAGATGGCTGAGCGGATCTCTGAGTTCCTTCGCCAGAAGTATCCAGATGGCACCGCCAAGATCGTTGGTAAGGAAACCGGCATCCCCTGGAAGACGGTTAAAAACTGGCTAGACAAGCGGGCGGCTCCCAAAGCCCCGCATTTCATGAAGTTGGTGAACGCTTACGGTCTTCCCTTTCTGGATGCTGTTGATCCGGAGGGTCTGCCGTTCCTGAAGGACGTTCGCACTGCCATAGAGCGCCGAGATCTTACCGTTCGATTTGAAGAAGTGATTGCCACTGCGCAGAAGTTGAAGGGAGGCGACCTAGATGGAAGCTGACCAGATCTGCAGGATTGAGAAAGCAAGTGGCTCCGGGTTCCGGATTATTGGCCGGCTCGATGATGAGCGGCTGGTTCTGGTTGAGCCTCAACGGGATCGGGCTGCGCGTGTTCTTGCGGGTCCATTCACGTTTGAGCGCGGCATTCTGTTTGCTGAGAATGTGCTGGCTGGTCATCCCGCTGCGATCAATCACGAAAAGGGCCAGCTCATTACCAGCGTGACGTTGATGGCGCTGTATTCCCTGTTTCACGACACAAGCAATAGCCAGGGTGCTCTCCCACACCTCCCAAGCCCTGGCTCGACTGCCGCCGCACCAAGTCTCCCCGCTGGTGCGGCGGCTCCCAGCTCTACGACACTGCTTTAGGACTGCATCATGGGTTTTTCCTGCTCCAGCCGAATTGAAACGCACGTGCGTTTGTCAACCGTCTCTCAAAATCCACAGGGACTGGAGAAGATCGAGCGTGATGCAAAACGGCTCGGAATTAGCGTGGCGCAACTTTGCGCTACTGCAGGTGTAGCTCACACAACCTGGCATCGAGCAAGGCGATCGGGAACGATGAGAGCATCTACTCGGCGGAAGCTTAAGACTGCCCTGGCTCGAATGAAACGCGAGAAAGAACTCAAT
>NZ_LCWX01000204.1:22909-28223 GCF_001431305.1 Pseudovibrio sp. POLY-S9 | reverse complement strand
GACCGTATTGGAGATCTAATCGGTTCTGTCTATCAGATGTTTGTGGGTTTGCTGTCTCAAGCCAAGGGATTGTCGCCGCTGGATGTCGTTCAAGCCGATCCGCATGCAAACCTTAAGGGTGATGAAGCCTGGCTTGTTGCAGCCACTGTGCGCCACCAAGCCATCTATCTCACAGTGACAACTCTCGATGTTCCCGGTTCTGCAGCCGCTGCAGCCGCGAAGATCAGCAAGCAGGCCGTCTCAAAGGCGCTCCGGTCCGTTGAAGATAGCCGGGATGATCCGGCTATCGATCGGATGTTGGATGAGTTTGAGGGCTTGGTACGTGATCAGGGGGTGGGGCCTTGAATTATCTCTGCCACACTCAGCTGCTCCTTGGTGAAAAGGTGGGTCATGTCGCTCCGGATAGTCATACTGGTAGTTTTTGCATTGAAGAAATCTGGTTCAGCATTCGGTTGAAACGAGACATTCGAGAAATCGGCGTCTTCAAGGTTTGCTCTGTGGAAATTGGAATTAGAGATGTCGGCATTTCCAAGGTTTGCTCCTTCCAAGTTGGAGAACAGGCAAGCCATGTTTGTGAAGTTACGTTGTCCATCCGCCAACCTGATCCCGCAAAGAATGCAAAGTCTAAGATCAATGTGCTTGTTCTTCATGCTTTGAGATTGTTTGAGATCCAAAAGAGCTCTATTCGCGGTTTTGATATCGTACGGTGTGATTTCTGGCCAACCTGTAACATGCTTGATCTTCCTGCTAAGTGCTTCTCTGTGCGAGCTCTTTTTGGCGGGAATAAAGGGCAAGACAACTTCTTCGCTTCTATCTCGAATAAAAGCCGAGATTACATCGAGGACCTTGTCACAAAAGATTTCATCTTCTTGAACCGCGAGCCTTTTGAGTGTGAAAATACCGGCTTGCCGGACGGATTGACGTTTGTCGCCAAGCATCGATGCTGCTTTTTGAAAACGATCATGCAATGCCGACACTTTAGCAATTTTGCGTTGTTGATCTGCTGCAATGCTTCGTATTGCCAAGAAAATGAGAGTGAGAAAGCCAGCAATACCAATAGCCCAATCCTTCGTGAACGACCAGCGGCTAACCAGCTCTTTGTTGAGCCCCCAAAAATCTCTCGTGAAAATGGCGATGGATTTAGGGAAGTCGAGGAGAGCTACACTTCCAAACAGAGTAAACAACATTCCAAGAGCGAAGAACAGCAGTGCAACAAGCGTGAAGTTCCAGGTCATTTCTTTGAGTTTTGGGAATTTAAATTTCACAGCTCATGCTCTCCGCACATCGAATCCAATCTTAAAAATTTAATAGACTTGTTGCGAGAATTTGCAACTACTGAGCGATGTTGTGCTCTGCTGTTCCTCCAGAAATTGAGGTCAGTATGAGTAGCCGGATCAAAGAGATTAAGCAGGCGCTTATGCCATCAGAACCGGCACTGCTGGATCTGGTGATAGAGCTTGTGCCAGACGGGAAGCGGAACGGAAAGATCTGGTCTGCGAAAAGCCCTGTGCGCCAGGACAAAAAGGCAGGTTCGTTTGTTGTTTGGCTGACTGGTCCTGCGCGTGGGTCTTTCAAGGACTATGCGGATGGTACGGTAAAAGGTGATCTCATTGATCTGGTGTGTTTAAGCAAGCGGCTTTCCCGCACTGAGGCCTTAGCCTGGGCGGAGCACCGGCTTGGTTGGCGCAACATGAGCCCGGAAGAAAAGGAAAAGCTGCGCCGCCAAGTTAAGAAGAAAGCCAAGCAGCAGAACGCGCAGGAAGAAAAGAGACGCAAGGATCGGATACGCCGAGCCATTCGCTGGTGGCATAGCGGCGTGCCGGTAGAGGGAACGCTGGTTGAGCGTTATCTGGAGAGCCGTGCTATTCCCCTCAACCGGCTGCAGGGGAGATTAAATTTCTGTCGCTTCTTGCCTGCTCAGGAATACTGGATGGATGCCGTTTTTGAGAATGGCAAGAAAGTTAAGAGTGGGCCAGTCTATCCGGCAATGGTGAGCCGAATGAGTGCGCCCGATCGTTCGCTCCAGGCGCTGCACTTTACGTTTTTAGCACCGGACGGATCTGGTAAAGCTCCAGTAGAAAAACCAAAGCTGATGTGGCCGGAAACAGCCGGTTCAATGATCTGGATCTCACAAGGGGAATCGAAGAGCGGCGGACCTGATGCCTATCGCGGTCCGGTGGTGGTTGGTGAGGGCATCGAGGACGCTGGTTCCTCTGCCCTTGCCAACCCCGAAATTCGCCATGCTGCAGCCGGCTCACTTCCCAACCTTTTGCATTTACCCGATTTCCCGTGGCTCACGGGATACATCCTCCTGAAAGACAACGACTGGGGCAAGCCGCAGGCGCAGGAGCAATTTAACCGTGCCGTTGAGCGACTGGCGGCAACCGGTAAGCCCGTGATCGAGGTTTCGAGCACCACGGGCAAAGACTTTAATGATCAGTTGCGAGGAGTTGAATGATGCCTGAGGAGTTTGAGAGCTATTCAGAAGCTCAACAACATCAGCTCAATGAGTGGGTGCAGGGAAGGCCTTGGCACAATCCGTTCAGTCCTGATGGTGTTAAAGGTGAAGGTGAGTGCTGCCCTGATTTTTCTTGCTGTAGTTCTGGCCAGATTTGGTCAATGGAAATGCGGAAGGATTTTGCAGAGGCTGGTGATAAGAAACGGCAAGCGATGCTTGCTGCAGGCCTCTTTGGGCTGTTCAAAGATAATGGTTTCGAGGTTGCGAGCTCTGATGCTTTGATGCCTCCTCCTGAAGAGGGGCTTGCTCCAACTGGCGTTGATCTGGATACAGTTGAAATACTCAGTTTTTGCGCTCGTGTCGGCCAAACTGTTGCAAGTGAAGTTGCAATGATCTTTGGTCCTAGCGGCCTGGACGGATTTGATCCGGTTCTTTGGGCTAGTGCCGGCGAGATTGTTCCATTTCAGAAGGATGACACTGGCGAAGCTGCTGTGATCGCGTTGACGTCCTATGTGCTGGATCGAGACGATCGGGGATCTCCGGCCTCTGGTGAAACGCTGTTCCGGAAAGCTGCCGAACTGCTCATACATAAACTGGATTGCAGCAGATGGGATGAGCAGCCAACCTGGTTGAAGTTTGCCTATAACAGATTTGCTCGTGCCATCTCTGAGATCGGCTCAGAGCTCAAGGCAATCAAGCAGTTTCAGGCTGCAAAAGCCCCTCCGATTGATCCGATCGTTCTTTCAGTCTCTGAGAGCATCTTTGAGCAGGAAGATGATATTGGAGCACGCGATCCGGAGCTCCTTGCGGCGTTGTCTGTAGCTCAAAAAGTGAGCTCGCCTTCTGCTGAGCCTGAGAAAATCCTGAAACCTGAAAGTGAAGAAACGAGCCAGGCTAACGAGGTGATGAGTGTTGGCGAACGGCCAGTGGCAGTGAGCTAAGGGGCAACATGACTTTACAAGGGGAGCAGCAGATCCGCGCAATTGTTGGATCTGCTGCGAGGCAAATTGAAACACGTCTGGATCAACCGCAAGAGGCTGTTGATCCGATGCCTGGCGAGCCTCGGGGAGAGGTGAAGCCTGGGGAATGGATGCCGGATGCAAATGGTTTGCCTCCGGATTGTCCCGTGCAAGTGCTCGGGATGGATGGAGATGTGCTGTTCCTGATCGACGCGATCGGGCAGCTGGCTGCTGCAACGCCGAGCCAGTTTGGCCAAAGCTTCATTCAAAGACTTTTTGGCGATCGCCAGAACTATCTTTATTGGGCCTGGCCACGGCATGACAAGAACGGAGCAGTTGAGAACTGGCGAGCTGAGAAGGTTCGCGAGTGCTTGTATTCAGCTGGTGCGAAGAAGGGTGTTTGGAACAGCGTCGAGAAGGTGAGAGGCCTTGGTTCCTGGACGGATAAGGACGGAGAACTGATCTTGCATCTGGGTGATGTGCTGCTTATGGATGGCAAGCTGCGCCGGACTGGTGAGATCAAAGGTCATTTCTATCCACGTCGGCCTGCTTGCCCGCGTCCTCATGATGGAGATGTTGATGGCCAGAATAACCCCGCACCCATGCTTTACCAGATCCTCCAGACCTGGAACTGGCAGAGGCCAACAATAGATCCCTACCTCTTCTTGGGCTGGATCGGTGCTGGCTTTTTGGGTGGAGCTCTGCCCTGGCGTCCCTCAATGTTTTTGATCGGTGATAAGGCGGTGGGTAAATCCACGCTGCAGGGCATTGTGCAGACTGTTTATGGCTCTGCGCTTGTGTCTACTCCAGACACCACACCTGCAGGTATTTATCAGCGGATCGGAGCTGATGCGCTGCCGATCGCGGTGGATGAGCTGGAAGCTGAAGCGGATAACCGGAAGGTCATGGGCGTTGTAAAGCTTGCTCGCCTGGCTGCTTCCGGTGGTTTGATGTTGCGCGGTGGCTCTGATCATACTGGCGTTGCGTTTCAGGCACGGTCTACGTTTCTATTCTCCGCAATCAATCCTCCGCCTCTGCCGCCTCAGGATCTTTCACGCCTGGCGGTGATCTCCATTGGTAAGCTAGATCCTCAGAAGGTTTCTCAGGCTCCCACGATCCTTGAGCCTGAGAAAATCGGGCCAAAGTTATTGCGGCGACTTGTGAATGGGTGGCCGCAGTTCTCTGCGCTTTATGAAGAGTACCGCACAGCATTGAGGGGAGGCGGCCACGATAGCCGAGGCCAGGACACTTACGGCACGTTTTTGACCTGTGCGCACATGATGCTCGGGGATGATTGGCTGGAAGAGAATGACTACCCCATGGAGAACCTAAGTGATTGGGGGCAAAGGCTCGCCCCGACCCTCCTGCCAGAACATGAGAACGCAAAAGAAAACTGGCGCGCGTGCCTGGAACATCTGTTGTCGTCGCGTGTTGATGCATGGCGTAACGGCTTGCGGCACAACATAGGCGGACTTCTGGAGGATCTGCAGGATAAAGTTCTTAGCTTTGAGAACGCCCGTACTCAGTTGGCTCAGGTAGATCTCGGGCTCATACAGAAAGATAAGATCCTTCCTGGCTATTGTTTGGCCATACCAAACTCAGGTCCGGCTCTGTCTCATTTGTTCAAAGACACAGCCTGGGGAGGGCAGGGAGGCATTGGCGTGTGGCAGAGCGCTCTGAGACAAGGGCCTGGCTCCATTGTTTGCCATGACAAGAACTTCAACAAGGTGAAGATTGCGGGTTTCTCTAAGCGTTGCACTCTCATTGTGCTCAATGAATTCCAGAGATTGACTGAGGAAAGCTGATGTACCCCGACCCTAGGCAGAGCCATAGATCCGCGTGTGTTTACCCACACCCGGACCCTACAGGCCTATACGGCCCGCCGCCGCGCGGCCCA
>NZ_LCWX01000204.1:9531-22819 GCF_001431305.1 Pseudovibrio sp. POLY-S9 | reverse complement strand
ACGGAGAGGCCTGAGATTGTGGCTACTGCGCGTCTGCGGACAGTTGACCAATTGAAAAAAGTCCTACCGTGGCTCCAGTCGCGGGGTTTCTCCCTCCGAATGGGTTCGGGGGACACCTTAGGGACACCTCAGGGACACCAAGTGTCTCCGATAATGGCGAGTAAAGTCAGTGGGTTAGGAAGTGGGGACACTAGGGACACCAGATTAACGGGTCTTACACATGCACCCACACATATAAATATATTGGTGTCCCTAGTGTCCCTAGTGGAACTATTATCTAACTATATGATTTTATTTATTTATTTTGGAGACACCAAAAGAGACACTATCGAGACACCAGAGATTTCAGAGAATTCTGGGGTGCATAAAATATTCGGTTTTATCGAAGGGATACGGGGGAAATGAGCCACACCGACGAGCAATTTGAATTGATCCCGCATGAGGACGAGGTTGGTCCAGATGACGTCTTCCCTTCTGCTCGTCGCTCCGGATCTGGTGAAGGCCGGGGGCGTGGCCGCCCGAAAGGTGCGAAGAACAAGAAGACCGAGCAGCTGCAGAAGTTATGGAATGCCCGAGGCTTCAAAGACCCGTTGATGTTTCAGGGGGAGTTCCTCTCAAGCCATCCTGCAGATCTGTGGCGGTGGTTCGTGAAGGAACAAGCCAAGGTGGATGGATTGGATCTCAAGGTAGCGTTGCAAAAAGCGTTGGTGGGCAAGCTGCCAGGCGTGCCAACCATACCGGAGATCGTGGCCATGCAGCTGAAGACCGCAGATCATGTCGCTCCGTATCTCCATGGCAAGATGCCAGTTCGTGAAGAGAGCGATGATGACGAGCGGTTGCCGGTGCTCATGATCGATCTGGGCACTGATCAGGTGAATGAGGGCAAGTATCTGGACGCAGCAGAAGAGCCAATGAGCATCGGAGCGCAAGAGCCGAGCTCAGAAGGCCAGACCCAACGAAATCAAAGGGTTAGCGGTGATGATGAATAGAAGTCGTACGGAGCGCAAGTCGCACGGCCTACCTATGTGTATGAAATTAAAAGGAAATTTGCCGTTGATCGCCCTGATAAAAAATCAGGTAGCCAGCATTCTCGATGTGACCTGGCGTGGTGGCAGACGAGGCGTCCAGATGGTTTTGAAGGTGCCCCGGTCCATTTCAAATTTTCGTGGCGCGATGGTGGCTGGTGCATTCCAATGGCGCGATAAATGGCGGAATTCTGCGAGGCCTTCCGGAAATCGACTTTGCCCCCCCATACAGGGGTACTCGCTCTCACACCGATCCGGATTTGAAAACGAGGCGGGAGCCTCAAAAACAGCGGGTCGGGCGCGGGTGGAACCCTTTGCATTTGGGCCGGGGTTTGGGGGCTCAGAGCCTTTTGTACCAGCTCAGGGGGCGTGGGGGATCTGATGAGTGTTTCGTCGTTAGATGGTTTGACGACCGCAGAGTTGATTGCAGAGTATGAACTTGATGAGGATTTTGATCCTTATCGGTATGTGCCTCCTGGTCCAGTAGCTCGGAACTTTATTCGAGCCGGCACCCTGACCAAATCCATTATGGGTCCGGTTGGTGGTGGTAAAACTGTTGCGTGTGCAATGGCTCGGGTGGTCGCAGCTACGCTTATGCCTCCGTGTAAGGATGGTGTGATCCGAGATAAATGGGTTGTCGTCCGGACGAGCTTTCGTGATGCCGAGAAAACGGTTCTTGCAAGTTGGCAGCAGTGGTTCCCAAAGGGATATCCGGGATGTACCTGGACTGGTGGTAATGATCGACCTGTGACGCATATCTTGCGGTGGCGTTTACCAGATGGGACGCGGGTGGAAGCTGAAACCATATTTGTCGGCTTGCAGGGATCTACAGTCGAGGCGAAATTGCGCGGTTGGGAAATCTCCGGTGCCTGGCTCAATGAGATGGATACTATTGATGAAAATGGGTTGAAGTACCTTGAACAGCGTACAGGACGTTATCCGAGAAAGTCAGATCTGAAAGATCCAGATACCAAACGTTTCCGGCAAGTGATTGGTGATTTTAATGCACCTGATATCGATAACTGGACCTATGAAACGTTTGTTGAAAATCCAAGTGAAAATAGAGTTCTATATCAGCAACCTTCTGGGGTTTCGTCTGAAGTCGAAAATATGAAGAACTTAGAACCTGACTATTATCAGAAGATCATTGAGAACGAGGAGGAGTGGTACGTCCGCCGATTTGTGCGAAATGAATTTGGTTTTAGTCGTGACGGTAAGCCTGTTTATTCAGATTATAATCCCAGATTGCATGCGTCTGGGGAGGACTTGCAGCCGGATCAATCGCTCCCTTTGCTGGTTGGACTGGATGCAGGTTTGAACCCTGCAGCGATCTTGGGGCAACCTCGACCCAATGGGCAGATAATCATTACGGATGAATTGGTTCCGGGGCAGGGATATGGTGCTGATCGGCTTTCTGAACTGCTTAATGATCTGATTGCACGCAAGTACTACGGCGTACCAAAAGTAATGATCTGGGCGGACCCTGCCGCGCAGTATGGAGCTGATAAAGAAGGTGGTGAGCTCTCCTGGATTGAGACAGTCAGTAAGGCTCTGGGAGAGCCTGTTTTAATTCCGGCGAATGGTTCGAATGAGCTTGGCTTGCGATTGGCTTCTGTGCGTGCTGAACTTACAAAACTGATTGATGGGCATATGCCCCGTCTCTTGATCTCCAGGCATTGCAAGAAGCTTAATCGCGGCTTTGCCAGCGGGTACAAATACCGGAAGCGTCCAAAGGATGCGGGGCCGGAGTATGATCCGGAGCCATCAAAAAATGAGTACTCACACCCTCATGACGCCCTGCAATACCTGGTGTTGGGGTATCGTGGCCGGCCAGCTGTTGTGAGTGATGCGGCTGGATCGCGTCGTGATCGCGGTGATCAGCAAAACGAACGACGTAGGCCTCCGAACAAGAAGGGGAACTTTGACCCTCATTTGGTGTAGTTTAGCTGATATCTATTTCAGATTGTGTTATATGGCCGATGCAACTTGAATGGAGGTCACATTGAGATGGTTAACTAAGTCTGGAGTAAGAATACTTCGGTTCATTACAATTATGGCTATGTTCTTGTCTCTCTATGCACTGGCGATGATCTTCATCCTAAGAGGGGGAGTTCCAGACTACGAACGGCATATTCATGCTCTTTCGCAAGCGATTAGTAATTGCTCAGATTATGAAGAAGTAAAGCGTGTTTATGAGGCTAAAGATACCTTCCGTGTCGCAAGCTTTAAGAGTTTTATGACGTCTTTGATGGATGGGCAAAAGATCTACAAAGCTATCAAGGTCGAGCGGTTGGGGCTTCTGCGTGACGGGAGCTGTGCAGTTGAGAGTAAAGAAGCAACAGGCAGAAATACAGACCCGAGGATCGTTCGAATTTTTCTAAAGGGGAGTTTTGGAGAGATTTTAGACTCATTCTTGGTTGCTGAAATTGGAGCACGGAATCCCAAAGTTGATGTCATTAATAGACTTAAAGAGTTGATTGTAGAGCATAACCAACGCAATCCCTATGATGGCCTTACATTCGAAGATAAGACTGTTTTCGAGAATATTGAGCAGATACTGGGTGATAACACTGCTCAAATTGCGTCTAACTTGGGTCTTTTATCGCGCTCGATTGTCGGCAAAGATCGAGATATTGAACGATATTTGGCAAATGCAAACTGGGGTTACTACATTTCTATAATTGCTCTAACCCTGACATTGTTCCAAGTCTTTTATGGAGCATATTCAATTTGGAAAAGAAATCGAGATTCACCTTAGGCTATTGATGTAGCTCGTTGAAATCATATGTTTGAATTAAGGGAAGCCGTAGCATTTATTGTTATGGCTCTTACTTTATCTACTTTCGTGAGCCTGATGGATATTGCTCAGTACGTGGGATTGTGTCACCGGTTGTTTTGAAAGTTGCTAAGCTTTAACTGGATAGCATGGGCGGCCAGCTGTTGTAAGTGATGCGGCTGGACCTCGTCGTGATCAGCAAAGCGACTGGCGTGGGCCGCCAAAGAAGAGGCGGGGGATTTGGTCCGCATATTGTTTGATGTTGTTCGGATCATAGAACATGGGTGCTGAAGAACGGTTTTATGCTTGCTGCGAAACTATGCGATACAATAGTTTGAAAAAACAAGATTCTTATTAGGTTAACGGAGTAGGGGCATGGATATTTACGATCCATTTGACTTCATTATCAAGAATTATGAATGGTTGTTTTCAGGTATTGGGGTCACGCTTCTGATCGCAGGCTCGACAGCTATTAAACATTGGTATTTAAAAAGACGAGGAATTTCTCGAAAGTCTGAAATTCGACAACGAGTAAAAAATGACAGTAGAGAAACAGAGCAAATAGTACAAAGCACACTCCGTGCAAATAATGTCGTTTCTGCTGGTAGTCTCGAAATATCGGAAACTGCACTTTCCGAGTTACTCAAAGCTGGCCGCTCTGATCTAAACCTTGTTAGTAGAGATGATGTTAGAATAGGTTCGATGAAAAGTGATGAGTAAATTGTTGCAAGAAGTAGAAGGAAATGGCGTTAACTTTGTAGCTGGAGAGCGTATTGTATTAGGCCTAAGTTACAGTGATTGTAGACAGCTTTTTTTTGATTTATTCGAAAGCAATTATCCCAAGTTACTTGCAGAAGCGGATAAACGGCTACATGAAAATATTGAGCGTTACTTTCAAGAATATATAGCCTCGTTAACGCAAAAGTCTGAGAAATTAGATCCTACTCGCCTTGCTGAGCCAAACTACCAGTTTTTGTTACAATCAACAGCCTTGAGTGCAGCTCGATTTGGAGATCGCATTAACTTAGGTTTACTTGCAGAACTTGTTACAGAGCTGCTTAGAAAAGATGATAGTGATCTTTATGATTTAGTTATTTCTCAAGCTATCGAATTAGCTCCAAAAATAACAAAGCATCAGCTCGATTATATGAAGTTATGGTTATATGCCCGTAGAGAGCTAATAACTGACAAGTCTCTAGCCGAAATCGATTTGCTACTTGGAGAGAGACTAAATGACTTTTTCGGGATAAAAGAGATTTCAAAGCGTGACATCGAATACATGGTTTCAATTAATGCGCTGAATGTAAGAGGGCAGGCTCGCAGGCACCATTTGCCATTTTTTCTTGAAAAGCATCCTGAGCTTGAAGGATTGAATGAAGAACAAAGAGAAGATTTTTTGCGCGATGGTCAATATGGCAACATTTATCAACTTTTTGAGGAAACTCGTTTTGAATTTTATGATGTTAGTGTGCAGGGCGAGTTGATAGTTTATTTTACGCTTAAAGAAACAGATGATATCGATCCAATGAACTTTTTTTTGAAGAACTAAAGCCTAACTGTATTGGAGGGTTGACGCCCTTTAAGCCATGACACTCTCGTGTCATGGCTTTTACTTTATCTACTCCCGTGAACCTGATGGATATTGCTCAGTGCATGGGCACGTGTCACCCGATAGCCTGGAAGGTTGCTAAGTTGCAGCTGGCGCAAGGTAGCTCCTGGGCGCTTCATGATGACGCTGGCGAACTCGTCTCTGTTGCTGGCTTGTTTCCGTGGCCTAATGGCGACCTTGAGGCCTGGTGGATGGTGACACCAAAGGCCGAAATCAGCATGCTTCAGATTGTCCGCTCCATACGGTTGACCCTTGAGGCTTCCGAGTACGGTGAGATCTACACATTGGTTCAATCCAAAGCCGGTGGGCGCGTTGCCCGCCTGGCAGGATTTGAACTTGTTGAGACCATTGATAACTTGGAGATCTGGCAATATGGGCGGTCTGATAGGCGGAGGCGGAGACAAGGGCGCACGGCGATTAGCTCAGAAGCAATCGGACCAAGCGCAGCGCCGGCAGTTGGCTGCACTAGCGAGCCAGAACGCAGAAGTTGACCAGGCTAAGGCCTCTGCAGGTGGTGGCGGGGGAACTCGCAAGCGTGGGCGTCGGCTTCTAACGTTTATCGGGTCTTCTTCCGGTCAATCATCTCTCGGCTAATCTCAGGTGACGGAGGTTAGCTTTGGCTGAACCAAACCTAAAAAGCATTCAGTCGCGGCGCAAAAAAGCTCAGGCTGAATATGACTCTCACAAGCCTTTGCGAGATGATGCATTTGATTATGCAATTCCCTATCGACGAAGCGCCGCCAACGGTGAAACCAGTAAGGGGGCAAACCGCGTTGATAAAGCCTTTGATCAGACTGCAATTGTCTCGAATTTCCGTTTTTCCGGCAAGCTCTGGAAAGATCTGATCGGGGAGGAACCTTTTCAGATCAAGGCTGGTGACATTCTCTCAAAAGAACAGAAGGAAGAACTTTCAGCGCCGCTGGAGGGGATCTCAAAAGTCACAACAGGCATGATGTCAAATGGTGAATTTGATATGGCCTTTGTTGAGATGGGCTTAGAGCTTGGGGCTGGTACAGGGGCCATGCTCATCCTGGAAGGCAACCGGAAGAAGCCTGTACGGTTTGTTTGCGTTCCCATTGATGAGGTTGCGCTTGAGGCGGGTGCTTATGGCGATGTGAGTGGGATTTTTTGGGGCCGTAAATGGACAGTGCGGGCCATTCGCGAAATGTTCCCGGATGGGAAGTTTGGTAAAACCCTGCGCGAGCTGGAAGAGAAAGAACCTGAAAAGGAAGTGGTTCTAAACCAGGACTGCATTTACAACGCCAAAACGGAACGTTGGGACTTCGTTGCCTGGTCGCCTGAAGACGCAGAGACGATAATCAAGACTAAAAGCAGCCGGACATGCCCATGGCTTACTCCTCGCTATTTTCGAGTACCTGGTGAAGTTTATGGCCGTGGTCCGATTAACCTGGCAATGCCATCAATCAAGACGCTCAACACGGCGCAGCGCCTGACATTGCAGGCCGCTGCGATCTCTCTCTTAGGGATTTATACGGCTGTTGATGATGGGGTGTTTAATCCTGATATGGCGTCCGTTGAGCCCGGAGAGTTTTGGAAGGTTGCGCGAAATGGCGGTGTGCTTGGACCATCTGTCCAAAAATTCCCTGAGCCTCGCCTAGATCTCAACAATATCGTTTTGAATGATCTGCGCATGGCTGTGAAAACAACCATGATGGATCAGGCTTTGCCCCCGGACAGTGGCGCGGTGCGTTCTGCAACCGAGATCCTTGAGCGCATGAAGCGGCTTGCAGAGGATCATGTTGGTGCATTTGGCCGCCTGGTTAAAGAGATCATTGTTCCACTTGCTGAGCGCCTGATCGAGATTGCCTATGACAAAGGCATGATCAGGGATGCTCCTGATGTCGATCAGATCCTCGTCAAAATTCAAGTTTCATCACCAATGGCAACTGCCAGAGCTGCTGAGAAAATGCAGAAAATTATCCAGTGGATTGAGATGTGTCTGGCGTTGTTGGCGAAGGACGCTCGCAAGGTGGTCAAGCTGGTTGATGCCCTTCTGCATATTGGCAGTGAGATGGGTGTTCCAGAGAGCCTCAAAGTGAATGAGGACGAGCGCAAGAAGATGGAAGATGAGGATCGAGCAATGCTCGCAGCGCAGATGGCGGCTCAGTCGGGGCTTATGCCCAATGGTGCAGCTGCAGTTCCAACAGAAGCGGGGGCGCTCTGACCATGAACGGGCAATCGATCGCAGAGTTAATGGGCAATCTGCAGGGCGATGATTGGAGCTCTGTGGACGGCTTGATGAGTAAGTTTTCAGCTGATCCGAAAGCGAAAGAAAAGGCTGAACAGGAAGACCGTGAGAAGCAACGCCGCCGTGATCAGTATCTGGCTGCGCTGGCGACAGTGTTTGCCAGTGATGAAGGGCAGATTGTTCTTGAGGAGCTGCTGAACGGGACCGTTCGCCGGATAAAATTTCACACTCAGCTGGGGATCGATCCTCAGCAATCTCATGCCTACGGCTGTTTTCGCGAAGGACAAAACAGCGTGGTTGCAATGATTTTGAAAGACCTTGCCGAAGTTGGCGGCGGGGTCGCGCCAGAAAAGGAGAATGACGATGGCTGGAGATCAAGAGTTCGAGCAGGAGCAGAACAACTCAGAAAACCAAGGAAACGGAGATGGTGGTTCTGGTGATGGTAACAACACAGGGCGTTACGTTCCGGAGGGCCTGCCTGAGCACTTCCTAGGCGAGAGTGATAAGGACACGATCGATAAAGTTTATGGTGCCTACAAGGGGCTGCGATCTGAGGATAAGCCACAGGCTCCAGAAGATCCATCGGGCTATACGTTTGAGCCCAATGAGACCTTGGCTCCTTATTTTGAAAATCCTACTGAAGATCCTGTGTTTAAGGCGGCTACTGCTGCAGCTCACAAGGCAGGTATGACGAACGACCAATTTGGTTCTTTGCTCGATGAAACCTTTACGGAACTGGTTAAGACAGGCCAGATCGAGCCGCCTTACAATCCTGAGGCAGAGCTGAAGAAAACCGGTGAGCTTTTAGGACTGTCAGACAGCAAGGAAGTGAGCCAGGTTGTCGTTGACAATGAAGCCTTTGCGAAAAACCTTGCTGCGCAAATGAAGCTACCAGAGCCTGCAGCTGAGTTTGTTGAAAGCCTGACCGATCTTGCAGGCGGTAATGCCTTCTTGCATGGGATCTCTCAGCTGCTGAGTAGTCGTGGCATTACTATCTCCGAAAGTGATGGCGGGCGTTCTAACGGATCACTCACCAAAGAGGATCTGAAGAAGCTGGATAGTGATGACCGGATTGATCCGAACTCACCTAAGTATGATCCAAAGCTGAGAGCCGAGTATGACGAAGGATACAAGCGGCTCTATCGTTAACGGTTGACGGTTGCTGGCTGGGTTTAGCGTAAGCTTAGCCAGAAATCAGAACCTGCCATTTGGAGCGCGGCCCTCTTCTCTATAGACCTGCGCTCCCTGGCGGCCCTTCAGATGAGATGGCGATTGTTTGTTTTCTCATTGGAGATTAGAAAGGACCGCCGACAATGTCGCAATCTGCAGATGCTCATTTTATTGAGCAGTTTAATTCCCGAGCAGCACATAAATATCAGAGTGAGGGCTTTTTGCTCCGTTCTTGTGTGTCTGCTGCTGAACGCATTGAGGGTACAAAAGCCTATTTCCCTTGGTTTGGCAAAGGTACAGCCTCAAAGAAAATTCGTGGCCAGCGGGCTACGCCAATGAACCCACCACGCGGCCGGACTGAGGCTACGCTGCAAACATGGGAAGTTTTCGACTTCCTGTACTATCAGGATCTCAACAAAACCAACGTGAATGAACGCGAGAACATCGCGATGATTGGTGCGAAAGCTTTGGGTCGCGGAACTGATGGTGAGATTGTAGATGTCATTCATAAGAAGGTTTCTCGCACTGCAGCAACGGGAAAGGGTGTGAACCCTTATCTTGATGCAAATGGTCAGCCCGGTTTGGTTGGCGGTGCCGGCACTAAATGGGATCTGGCCTATGCAATGAAGATGTGCTCTGCCCTTGGTCAAGCTGAAGTGCCGCTCGATGGTGAGGTTTATTGCCCGCTGCCGCAGCTCTTCTGGGATATCATGATGACCTACAAGCAGTTTAACTCTTCCGAGTGGGTTGGTGATGAAAACCTCTCCTTTGTAGGCAAAAGCGGAAAAGGCAAGAAGGGTAAGTATTGGAATGGTGTGAACTGGTTCGTCGCACCTGGTGAGTACTTCCGTCAAAGCCTCGATGAAAATCACCTTGAGTTGGCGATGTGGCATAAAGGCGCCGCTGGCTGGGCCAACAATACTACCTTACAAAGCTGGTTTGATTGGGAAAACCAGTTGGGTGCGCATTCCATGCGTATTGAGAGTGAGGGTGCTGCAGCTGCCATTCTGGAAGAAGGGATGGTTCTGGGGCAGTTCGAAACCTCTAGTGAACTCATAGTTCCACAATAATCCTTACATTTTCATCGTCCTGGCGCTCTTCGTGCCAGGGCTGCTCTTTTTCTAAAATCTACGGGTGACTTCATGTTTAAGACCTCAGGGATCAATAAGATCTGTGAGATTGGGTCTGTTGGTACAGGCAAAGGCTCAGTTCGCAACAAGCACGGTTATTTGACTGTTGATGATGCTGCCACCGTTGAAGCCAACGGCTACTTTAATGATGCTGCAGACATGCTCATCAAAGGTGATCAAATTGATGCGACGCTCGACGTGGATGCCTTGCCGAGGCTCAAATGCTACGTGGTGACTTCTGTTGCTGATGGCGTTGTGCAGATTGCAGCGCAGACTACGGCTTAAGCTGGTCTAGCTGCTCGCGGCCCGGAGTGCTGGCGGCTCCGGGCCGATCTTCCTTTTTTCTCCGGTGTTCTCATGAGCTATTACTCTCCCGAAGCTATTGTAAACCGCGCTTGTGCGCGTGTTGGTTTAGAACCGCTGCAGAGCCTGACAGATGATCTTCCAGGCGGCCAGGGTGCCGACCTGATCTATAAAGGCCTGATCAGTTTCTTGCTCGGCCACTATCCTTGGAGTTTTGCGCGGACCACAAGGCAACTTTCAAAGTTGCATGGTGTCACGGCCTTTGCAGGTTACCGCAATGTGTTTCAGCTTCCTCCGGATCGGCTTGGGCCTCCCCAAAAGCTCACGATTTCACCGCGAGATCCTGATAGTACTTTCACAGATTTTACGCCTGAAGAGGATAAGGTCCACGCTGATGTGCCTGAGCTTTATGCGCTCATTCCTTATTTTGCTCGTCCGGACATGTGGTCTGCTGCCTTTATGGAGGCTGCAACGCTGGCGCTTGCTGCTGAACTGGTTATGGCGATCGCTTCCAGGGAGAAAAAGCGTGATGCCTTGCGCCGGGATGTTTACGGCACGCCTCAGGAAAATATGCGCGGTGGGTTGATCGGTGTAGCAATCCAGGCAGAAGCGCAGGGAACTCCGAGCAAAAAGCTGAAGCTTAGGGGGAACCCGCTTACTCAACATTTTCAGGGAGGCTAGGCTATGGTTTCCTCTCCTGGGCAAATGCAGGCAACGTTTACGAGTGGTGAGCTCGATGTGATGCTCATCGATAGAACGCAGCTCAAATACTTCTCCTCTGGCGCAAAGCGCATGGAAAACGTTCATATCCACCCACAGGGTGGATTTTCCGTTGCGGGGCGGATGCGGCACCTCAGTATCGTTAATGATGCTTCTGAGCGGATGATTTCCTTTGTGAATTCTGAGGGAAGTTCTTTCGATCTGGTGATTGCTGCAGGGCTAATAAGTGTTTGGAGGGATGGAGCTCACTTCCAGGATCTGCAGCTGCCTCACTCAGTGCAGCAGATCCGCGAGCTCAACCATGTGCAATCGTTGGACACGTTGTTGCTGTTTCACCGGAATGTACCGACGCGCCGCATTCGCCAGCTGGCCGATGATGATTGGCGGATTGAGGAACTGATTTACGAAAATACGCCAACTTGGGACTATGGCGCTGAATATACCAACAACAAACCAGCAGTCTGGGAACTGGAGTTTGTCGGTTTAGAGGCTGATACGGTTATCCAGCTCAGAGTTTCCGGGCAGGAAACTCGCTCAATGACTTATACGAGTGAGGTTGCGATTGTCTCTGAGATCCAAGCTGCAGTCTTGGAATTGAGTACCGTTCGTGATGGCATCAAGGTTTCATCTGCCGGGGCCAATAAAGTCTCAATCAAATTCTCTGGTGAAGGGAATGAAGGTGATGGTTGGGCAGTTTCAGGAACAGTGATCAATAAAGCTGATGCCGCGATCGTCGCATATAAAACGACGGTTGGAGTTTCTCCAGGTGAAGACATCATTTCCAAATATCGAGGCTGGCCTGGTTGTGGTGCTTTTATTCAGCAAAGATTGATGTCTGGCGGTTTGGCTAAACTACCTAATGTTTGGATGGTTTCGGTTTCGGGTGACTATTATAACTTTGATGAAGATCAGGATGAGGCCAATGGGGCGTTTGTAGTGCCGATGGATGTTCCTGGCGGTGAGCGTATTGAGCGCATTGTCGAGGGGCGAAACGTTCTCGTTTTTACGAGTGAAGGTGAGTACTGGCTTTCTGATCGTGAGATTTCCAAGAAAAAACCGCCAATCCATGTGAAGTCGTCGAGTCATGGCTGCGCTGCAGGTGTGCCAATCGTTGAAAATGAGGGGGCCGCGATCTTCGTGCATAAAGATCGCGGGGTTATCTCTGAGTTTCGATACACGGATGTAGATGGTAACTTTGTTGCGCTGCCTATCTCTTTGCTTGCCGCCCACATGTTCGAGAACATCAAAGATATTGCTTTGCGCAAGCAGCGGTACTCGTCCGATGCAAACCTGTTGGCGGTCGTTGAAGATGATGGAGATTTGCGTTTTGGTCATCTGCTCCGAGAGCAAGATGTAACGGCTTTCACCAGGATCATTGGGCCACGATACAAGGCTGTATCTTGCAACGGACGCAATGAGCTTGTTGCAATTGTCGAGCGCGAAGCGGGCGGGCAGGCCCGCTGCGCTCTTGAGAGGTTTGAGCCTGGCTTGATCCTAGATGGTGCGATCGACATGCAATCTGCTCAGCCGATCAGCGTTGTTGATGGCTTGGATATTCATGAGGGGGCTGAGGTTTGGGCGATTGCTGATGGTGATGTGTTCGGCCCGTTTATGGTCGAAAACAAGGCAATCACTCTTCCGGTCGAAGCCTTAGAGATCACAGTGGGGCAGTGGACACCGCCAGTTGTTGAAACGTTGCCTCCACCTCGTGACATTGGGCCGGGTGTGGTTCTTATGCGTCCTGCCCGTATTCACACTGTCCGGATCTCCGTTGTCGATACAACTTCTCTTGCCGTGTCTGTGTGCGGCAAAGTCTACGATGTGCCTCTGCATCGCTTTGGATCTCAGGTTGATGTGCCGGAGCTTGAGCAAGGTTTTACGGGTGTGATCCCCCTGCAGGGCTTTACCGGATATTTCGATGAACCAACGGTGACGATTACGCAAGTTCGTCCAGGGCGACTGACCGTGCGCTCTATCACCATTGAAGCGGATCTTTAGGGAGATACTGAAATGCAAATGGCAATTGCCGCAATCGGAAGTGCTCTCAGTGGTAGCGCTGCAGCGGCTGGCACAGCTGCGACTGCAGGGGCTGCAGCAGCAGGCACTGCGGCAACTTTTGGTTCAACGGCCACTATGATTTTGCAGGGCGTTGCCGGCGTTACTTCAATTTTATCCGGCTTGGCTGCCAGCAACTCTCAGGCCGACGCTTACGAGATGAAAGCGGCTGATGCGGACTTTGCTGAAGTCGATGAGCGTTCGCAAGGGATGGCGAGAACAACGGCTCTTAAAAAAGAACTGGCGGCTGCGCTTGGGGAAAATGATGTGAAGTTCGCTGCAGCTGGCATC
>NZ_LCWX01000204.1:0-9437 GCF_001431305.1 Pseudovibrio sp. POLY-S9 | reverse complement strand
AGACCTTTCTGGCGGTGTTGCTGAAGACACCAGGCAGAACCTTGAAAGCGATACTGCGCAGGAGCTCACTATTGATCGTGCTGACACCAGTGCGAGACGAGCTCTGCATCGATCTCGCGCAGCTGGTTATCGAGGGCTCGCAAAGTCTACCCGCAGAGCTGGTGGGTTAGCGGCCTTTGCTCAAGGCGCAAATCTTGGTTTGAAACTGGCGGGTTAAATAATGACGAATAGGCGCGGTCAAACAGTTGGACGATTGCAAGACGTGAACGGGCGCGGCCAAGTTTCCATGAAGCCTGGCTCTGCTGTTCCTGGAAATGAAAAAGCCTGGTTGAGGGCGGCAAGTAGTGCTGCCAGCCTGTCTGGAGCACTTGGTGAGATCAAAGTCAAAGCGCAGATCCGAGAAGGGACAGAGGAGGGGCGGCAGGCCGGTCTTTCTGCTGGAACAGGTGTTGCGCTTCCTGATAGTCCTGAGGCGATCGTCAACGCTTCTCTGGTTGATCGCGTGATTGGCCGTGAAAGCGGCGGTAATCCGAATGCTAAGAACAAGCTCTCAACCGCGACAGGTGCCGGCCAGTTTATTGAGGGGACCTGGCTTGAAGAGATCAAAGGACAGAGGCCGGATCTAGCTGCAGGCAAAACCGATGCAGAGCTGTTGGGACTTCGGACGGATGGCAATTTAAGCCGGCAACTGGCTGGAGGGTATCTTTCCAAGATCCAAGGCGGCTTGAAAGCTGCAGGGTTTAGCCCAACGGATGGGGACGTTTATCTGGGATACTTCCTTGGGCCTGCAGGAGCTAAAGGGGTTCTTGGTGCCTCATCAGATGCACCAATCCTTGATGTGCTTACGTCTGTTGTTGGTGAGAAGAAAGCCAATGCAATGCTGCAGGCAAACCCGAGTGTTTTGCCTGGGAAGACTGCGGGACAAGTGCGTCAGTGGGCCTGGAAGAAAATGGGCCTGCAGACCAAAACAGAGCAGGGGCCAGCTTTAGAACTCAAACGGGATGGAACACAGAAAGGTGACGCGCATGATCGTGCTGCTCTTTCTGCGTTTTCCTGGCGCTTATCAGCTGAAATCGATCAATCTATAAATGCTGCCTATGATGAGCATGAGAGTGATCCTGTAGCTCTTACGGCTGCGATTGATGAGATCCAAAAGGAAACGCTGGCCGCGCTTCCTGAAGAGGCTCAGGAGCTTGCACAAAAAACCTTTGTGACCAGGCGGGCGATTTATGAACGAAAGGCCAATAAGGAGCAAGCAAAGCGAGAACTCACACAGCGTGCAACAGCTGCAGATGACAGCATTGCAGAGGGTTTCCGATCGCTGGAGCGGCAAGCTTATATTGCTGGTGATGATGAGGAGGCTGATAAGAACCTGCAGGCGCGTGTTGTTGCGCTTTCTGGGATCGTTGATAGTGCGGAGGCGAATGGTGCAATTAGTGCAAAAGATGCCTCTCGGCACCGGGAAAAAATTATAGAGACCACTGCGATCTCTCGTGTGCGTGGCATCGCTGCGGATCTGCCAGATGCTAAATCCAAAGAAGAGTATGCAAATGGCCTGGTTGATGCTTGGGGCTCCGGAAAAGGGCCACTTGCTGATCTGGATTACAAGACGGTCAAAGCGCTCTCAAGAGAGATTGAGGGAGCTGCAAGGTCTGAGGCCGCGAAGCTCAATAGTGAGCGTTCTATTGAGAAAGCGAAGTTTAAGGGCCTGATTAAAAGTGATCTGGCAAGCATGGAAGCTGAGGGCGTTGGCATCCAGTACGGGGGAGAGGATCTTTCTTTGGAGCAAGTCTCCTCTGTGGTTGGTGAAGTGGCTGCAGAGCAGTGGCTGGATGGTCGCGAGGATGCCCGCAAATACTTTGATGCAACAACGGGAATGGCTCAATTACCGACTGCAGACATTATGGGGCGGCTTACTGAGCTTGAGCCTGTTGCAGGTGCTTCTGATTACGCTCGCCAGGAGGCGCTTTATGGATCTGTTGCCAAGGCAGCCAAGGCGCTAGTGAAGTTGCGAGGAAGCGATCCGGCGCTTGCAGCTGAGCAGGCTTTTGAGGAACTGCAGGATACCAAGGCCAGTGTGATTGAGGGGGATCCTGAGAGTTTCCAGAATCTGATCAATGAACGTATGGAGGCTCAGGAGGCCATGGGGTTGCCTGAGGCGGCCAGAGCGCCGCTGACCAAGGTTGAAGTCAAAGATGTTCTTTATGGGTTCGCTGATTTTGTTGCGGAAGAAAAACCAGATCTGGAAAGCTATGCAGACGCCCTTTATGGGCAGTTTGGTGGGCACACCGAAGAAGTCCTGGAGCAGATGGCGGAAAGCCGGGGGCTGGATACCATGTCTCGCCGGTACATTCTAGCAGTTATGCGCACGGTAAAAGAAGGCAGTGCGCCTCTGCGCAGTGATGTGGACGCCTTAGAGCAGGCGATGGAAATCGAGAAGGCGAACCGTGCGGTTGGATGGGTAGATGACCGGCCAGCCTTTGAACGATTGCAGGGCATGCCCAACCCCGAGGAAGTTGCTGCAAACCGGCGAGAGGCCAGCCAAGAGAGCACGCCAATGAATGAGGCGCAGGTGAAGCTCCTGATTTCTGATCCCTCATTAGCTCCGCAGTTTGATGAGTACTTTGGCAAGGGAGCTGCCGAGCAGATCTTGCAAACGCGAAAAGAGCGGAAGTTCAAAGATGGTGTGACCCATCAAAGCGCTGATGGAGAGACCTTTATCCCGATTGAAGAACTTGCAAGGGAGTATCGCCGTGGACGATAACCTCATTTCATCCGAAACAATTCCAGAAAATCCATTTGCCGCCCTTGCTGATGCTCCCGGTTCTTCTTTGATGCAAGGGCCACGCCGATCTTTGGGCGAGCGTTTTGCGATCAACTATGAAGCGGCACAACGATACTACACATTGCATGGGGCTCTTAAAGATACGACACGGCCTGCTGATCGTATGGCGTTCAATCAGGACTATGCAGATTTTGAAGACTGGGACGGGTTTCTGGAGGGGGCTACGGCGCTCACGGGGCAGCTTTCTGGGACAGCGGTTGCTGTAGAGAATTTTATTGGCCTGGGGCTTGGTGCCAAGGCGATCCAGCAACTTGGATTAACAGGGTTGCGGGCAAGAATATTTGCCGGGGCAGTCGATGCGGGAGCGGCAAATCTGGTGCTAGACAGCGCCATTCAAGGAATTGAGATGGGGGCCGGCTTTCGGGAAAAGATTGATCCTGTCCAGCTTGCGGCATCCACTGCACTTGGAGCCGCGGTTGGTGGTGCGGCTGGCCCGCTAACGCACAAAGGCCGCGGTTCAGACCTTGCCGGGACTTTGGAGGAGAGCATTGAGAATGCCGAGCTCAAACCTCAGGTGCCGATCGACAATGCGATCCGGGAGCCTGTTGGTGATAATCCGAGCGGGCAAGCGCCTTTAGAACTCACGATCTACAAGAAGGATGTGATCGATAACCGGCCTGCAGCTGAAAGTGCTGAAACTGCGAATAGTCGTATTGAAACTGGCTTTGCTGCTCTGGAGAAGAATGAGGCTCCTGCAGAGCCAGTTTCACGGGGTGTCAATGTTGAGGCCTCTGATGCGCTACCGGAGCAAACTACAGAACAACGGATCTCACAGGCGTTTGAGGTTTTCGAAAGAGAGCCAGGCTCTGAGGAAGTCTCTGGCAACTTGTTGGCGGATGCTGGTGATGAAATAAAAGGAATGGTGGGCCGTTCTGGCAAGGATGAGCTTCTCGAAGATGTCGCTAAACCTGATCTGGCATCTAATGTAGTCGAAGAGGTTGAAGCGTTGGGAGACCGGCTCTCACGTGATGCAGGTTTGCTTCCGCAAAGACGGGGTGAGCAAAGCAGTAAGGGAAAATTTGCTGCTCAGCAAAAAGAAGTCACTTCAGCTTCCCAGAAAGAGACGCTAGATGCAGAGGGGAAGTCTACAGGTGATGTTAAACCCAGATTGCAAGGTGCAGAGGGGCAACTTGCTAGGCCGAAAGATGGCATCGCTCACTCTCAAACTGGTGATGCTGCTGCGCCCTTTACCCGTCTTCGTGATGTTTCTAACCGGCTGGCGGATCTGGCTGGTATTGCTGCTGCCAGGCAAAAGCGTTTCTCTCTGAAGGGTTCAAAAAGTTCTCGTATTATGGGGACTTATGGTGTCCGATCGGGCGTTGTGCGTATCAGGTCGCAAGATGACTTTGATACCTTCTCTCACGAAGTTGGCCACCACATCGAGGAGCGTTTGGGCAAACCCATCGTGGCATTGATGAAGCGTCATTATCGAGAGGTTGAGGCGCTTGCTTATCCAGGTGTTGCCCCGGACAACAAACTCACTGAAGGATTTGCCGAGTTCTTCCGTTTGGCGATGACGAACCCGCGCTATGTGGAAACCAATGCTCAGAAGTTTTTCAAAGAGTTCCGAGGCTTGCTACAAAAAGATGATCCAGAGCTTCTCAAGGGGCTTGATGAGGTTGTTGACGCTTATAGCCAATATCTACAAATGCCGTCACAGCAGGCAGTTGAAACCTCTATTGTCTCGAATAAAGCGCTTGGAACGGGCCAGAAGTTCGCCAGTGAGGCCAAACGTTATGGTTTGGGTGCGACGATAGCCGACAATCTCCATAACGCCTATACGGGGCTCCTAGACGATTTTCACCCTATACATCGAGCCGTGCGGGAGCTGGCCAGAATTCACAAGGCGCGTACCGGCAAGGTTCTGGATCTGAAAGTGAAGGATGATGCCGGCAAGCTGGCAGACATGGCGCGGGGTTCTCAACAGTCTGGCCATATGGATCTCATGTATGGCGTGCATGGGTATGAGAGCTTGAAGCCAGAAAGCGCAAGTTTGCGGGATGCCATCGTGGAAGCTCATGGGCCTGGCCGCAATGCTTTTTCATCCTTTGATGAAGCTGTGATGAAAAAGTTTGGCGCTTATCTATGGAGCCGCCGCGCTATTTTTGAATGGGAGCGCTACAAAAAAGGCGAGATCCCCAATCCTCCGGACAAACTTAGCCTTGGCGATCACCTGCAGAATATTCATGAGGCCGAAGCTGCAAACCCGCAATGGCCTTCAGCTGCAGCGAAGGTTTATGAGTTTAACCAGGCGCTCTGGAAAAAGAAGCTCGATGCTGGATTGATTGCTCAGGAAACCTATCAGGCTGGATTGAAGATCCGTGATTATGTTCCTGGTCTTCGTGCCTTTGATTATGATGGTGATCCTGCAGCTAAAGCGAATGCGCGCGGCGGTAAGTCTGCCGCAGGGAGCTCCATGGGGAGCCAGCATTTTAAGGGTTCAACACGGGACGTCATCAATCCGCTGGAGACCTTGATGGCAGATGCTTATGAAACCAATGCAGCGATCGCACGCAATGAGCCGATCAAGGCACTTGCAAAGCTGGCACGGCGTGTGGGGAATGGTGCAGGGCGCATTGCTGAGATCGTGCCGGCTCATGACTTGAAAGCTATGATTGTTGATCCGCTGGAAGCTTTGAAGAGTGCTGGGCGTAGCGTTGGTTTGATGCCGGAAGAAATTACCCTGATGACCGATAGCTTTGAGGGGCTGCTTGGAGATAGCAAAGCCACGTTGTTTCGCCCCTCAGTGACAAACACTAAGGGCGAGTCGATTCTGTTTTTCAGAAGTGGAGGCCAGGTCCAGGCGCTGCGCCTTGCTGATGGTGAGTTTGGTAATCAGCTTATGGCCAGCTTTGGTATGCTCGCCCCTGTAGAGCATCACATGCTTATCCGGATGATGGGGGCTTCTGCTTCGGTACTGCGTGCCGGCATTACCACAACGCCAGAGTTTATTCTGGCGAATGGTGCCCGCGATCTTATGACCTCGTTTGTTTATTACGATGAGCCGTTCAAGGTGCTGAAAAATATTGGCAAGGGGGTTGGTGATGAGGTCTTCAATCGTCAGGCAGCCAAGGAATACAATAGCCTGGGCGGCATCATGGGAGGGGCTAATGCTGCTTCTGTGCGTGAGGGTGCGCTGAAGCGAGATCTTGAAGGGCTGAGAAAAAAAGGATGGAAGGGCCGCCGTGTTCCTAAGCTGAAGAGTGTCCTAGAATTTACTGAATTGTCAGAAACAGGCGTACGTGTTGGTTTGATGCGTACCTTCAAAGAGCAGGCCCAGGCGCGGGGGCTTACGGAGATCGAGGCGGCTTATGAGGCTGTCTGGCGTTCTCGGGATCATATCAATTTTGACCGGCGCGGCTCTCAGATGGTGGCGCTTAATCGTTTGATCCCGTTCTTTAATGCCTCGCTGCAGGGTCTGGACAAATTCAGCCGACACATGGTGTTGCCATATGTGAAGAAACTGCAGGGCGATGTTTTGACAACTGCAGATGAGGCGGCCCTGGGAACCGCCCAAAAAGCCTGGGTGAAACTCTCTGGCGTTGTCCTGGCCGGTATGGGGCTTTACGCTTTGATGAGCCAGCATTCAGAGTTTGAAGAGATTAGCGATACCACCCGCGCAACTCATTGGATGGTAAAGACTGGCGATAAGTGGATAGCTGTCCCCAAACCTTATGAGCTCGCGGTGTTTGTCAATATCGGGGAGGCTGCTTACGATGCCTTTGCAAAGGGAGATCCACTTGCTGCTGAGCGGTATCTCTCCAATCTGACAACGGTTTTACTGCCGCCGTCTGTGATGGAAGGTAATCCGATCGTAAAAACCTACTTTGAGCTGAAGAGCAATCAGGACTTTTTCACAGGACAACAGATTGTGTCAGATCAACTGCAAGCGCTGGAGCCAGCCTTGCAATACACAGCAAGAACCCGAGCTTTTTCAAAGCAGCTCGGGGAGGCTTTAGGCTGGTCGCCTCTTATAACAGAGAAGGTTTTCACTAATGCTTTTGGCGGATGGGGGCGCAACCTGGCGGCGCTTTACGATTACACTGATGAGACTGCGTTAGGGCAGAGCCCGGATGATGCGCCTTTCTTGAGGCGGTTTGTTAAGGATGCCAGTAAGGGCTCCAACTCTGTCTCCAAGTTCTGGGATCTGGTTTCGCCAAGTACGGGCCAGTTTGAAAGAGCAGCACTCAGTTTTCGTGCTCTTGCTGATGGGGGAGATGATGTTGCAGCAGATGAGTATCTGAACTCTTTGGATAGTGAGAGGCGGGCTTATGTGACCCTTGCGATGATGCCAGCAGGCACGCGGCGGTTACATCCTTTAGAGCGTGCGCGGTCTGCAGTGCGTGCGATCGGGGCGCTGCGACGTGAACTCACTGGGCCTTACATCACCAATGCTTTTGCTCAGGAAAACATGCGTGAGATTTCTGCGGGTGATCGTGGGGCTGCTGATGATATCCTCGCAGATTTAGCCATGGCGGAGACCCGCAATGCTTTGATTGCACTGGGTGTGCCAGGCTGGGCTCATCAAAAAGCGATTGATACTCGCACGTATCATATTGAATTGCAGGAGTTGTCACCCGTCCTGGCTAAAGCTCTGGCCGATCGATTTGCTACGCGCAAAGTGTTGCCTCTTGGGACTGTTCTTGAAAGGTGGCCAGAGCTGCGAGAGCGTGTGTTGATGGATGGATCTGGCGCGGTAACGGTGGATCTGGAGGCGAGCGCAGAGGCTGCAGGCTTTGAGCTCGGAGGTTTCAAAATCCCGCGCAAGGAAAAACCTGAGGTCAAAGGCAGGAGATAAGCACGGTTGACCTTTGCTTGAGCCCGTCAGGATAGAACAGCAAAATTCTATCCTGACGGGTTTTTTTATGACTGATCGCCTTCCATACAATCCGCGAATTTTCGAATACATCGCTGTAGCTGGCCAAACGCATTTCCCGGTTGCCTTTCCCTATCAGGATGATGCTGATGTTTCGGTGTTGGTTTTGGAGGGGGCGAGTTTTAGGAAGTTGGCCCGTGGCGCTGACTACTCTTTGGTAGAACAGCAAGCGATCCTCAAGGTTGGTTTGGCTGCTGCATCAGTCTTGCAAGTGAAGGGAACTACGGTTCTTAAGCGAAAAACAAGTGTTACTCAGTCTGGACGGCTTAATTCCCGAAATCTGGATACTGAGTTAGATCGCTCTTGGATGAATGACCAGGAGCAAAGGCGCGATATCAATGATCTGGAAAATCGGGCACCTCAAGTACCTTATGGTGAGAAGATTGGTGCGTATCCTCCCGCAGCCGAGCGAGCGGGAAGGGTAACTGGATTTAATCAAGATGGAGACCCGGTAGCAGGGCCTGCTTTTGATGCAATTGAGAATGCACAGGCGAATGCGGCAAGGGCTGAGAAGCTGGTTCAGGATGTGGCTGAAGGCACTGTACCCGATGGTGCCGTGACCGAAGTCAAGCTTGCGAAAGAGCTGGGCGAGAAGATTGCTGGGCTGGATGCCCTCAAAGATAAAGCTGATAAGGAGGGTGTCGCTGGGCCCTTTGCTGCTCAATCATTTGATGGAAGCCTAAATCATACAACTGGTTACCAAACTATGGGGCCTTATAATGCGGAGTATGATGACGGGTCTTTGGCTCGTTCTTATTACGACGGTAAGAATGGCAGGGTACGCTGGTCTCGAAAATCTGGAGAAGACAATCATTCGCCACTCAAGTTTGAGTTGGGTGAAATTGATCTGACAGCTGACGACCCTATTTTCCTGAGCGGGCGCCCCCTCTTTGTGGCTAAACCCTTGATTGTGGGGATTCCAACAGACTTTCCCGACTTACAAACTGCGTTAAATAAGCTTGGGAGATCTAAGTTGGTTGAAGGGCAAAGCATTACGCTGATGATTGAAGCTGGATATGTGATCAGTTCAGCAACGAAGAATTACGGAGGGGATTTTCGAGGCTTCGTTATTGCTTCAGAAGATGATGAAGTGCCTGTTTCATCGGCTTTAGGTGATGACGTGGATCTGTTCGTTGGTAAAGACGCATTTATGCCCCGCCTCGAATGCTTGATTGATGCAAATGGTAACGGTGGTCGCGGTATAATTCTTACGCAATCTCAGATGGTTGTTTCTGCGGGCTGCGGGATCAAGAGAGCCGGCTACACCGGCGCCTATGCAAATCTTGGAAGCCGGTTAGTTGCTGTTGATGCGGTCTTCACATACGCGGGATCTAACGGATCTACTGCATCAAGTGTCGATGCCACAGGTATCACAGCCCGAAGGGGATCTATTGCGATCGCGGCTGGAGCGGATGTGAGCTATTCAGAAAGATATGGCATTTCGTCGTCTATGGGATCGACGGTCTACTTCAATTCCGGGAAAGCAAAAGGGTGTAAACGGCACAATATCCGTGCGGAGGAAGCTTCATTTCTATCTTGCAATGATGCGTCTGCGCGAGATGCTGGGGCGTTTGCTGTGTATGCCTGGCGTGGTGCCGTTATCAACGCCAACGGAGCTGATGTGGCAAGGAATGCAGATGCGGTGACACAAAAAGGGATCTATGCAGCGGATGGCAGTTTGATTAATGCGCGGAGAGCACATTCGCGATACTGCAC
>NZ_LCWX01000203.1:0-1105 GCF_001431305.1 Pseudovibrio sp. POLY-S9 | reverse complement strand
CCCCCGGCCCCCGCCGCAATGCGGAAGTGGTGCGCGCCCTTGGCATGAGCTCCACACTCACCAACAAGTGGGATGAAACCAACGCCCGCTTTTATGATGCCCAGACCAAGGCAGGTGACCGTGCCTCCTTGTTCGCCACTGCCATCAAAGCCTTCCGCTTTCTGCTCGGTTCTGCCGTTCTGGCAGTGGGTGCATGGCTTGCGATCCTTCAGGAAGTCTCCCCTGGTGTTATGATCGCAGCTTCCATCATCACCTCCCGTGCTTTGTCTCCTGTAGAGCAGGCTGTCGGCCAGTGGCGCGTGTTCATCGCAGCCCGTCAGGCCCGCACCCGTTTGGAAAAATCACTGGAAGGTCTGGATGAGACCCCGCCAGAAACCGAACTGCCGCTGCCAAGCAAGGCCCTCAATGTACAGCAGATCGCAACAGCGCCTCCCGGTGCACGTGCTGTCACTCTGGCTGGTGTCAACTTTGAGCTTAAAGCAGGCGATGGCATGGGCATTATCGGCCCGTCCGGATCCGGCAAAACCAGTCTGGTCCGTGCACTTGTCGGCGTTTGGCCAATCTTGCGCGGTGCCGTTCGTCTGGATGGCGCTGAGCTGGGCCAGTGGTCGGAAGATCGTCTGGGCACAGCTGTTGGCTACCTGCCGCAGGATGTGGAACTGTTTGACGGCACCATTGCCGAAAACATCTCCCGCTTTGCGCCAGAACGCGATGACGAGAAGATTTTGGAAGCCGCCCAGCTTGCCAACGTGCATGAGCTGGTCACCAGTCTGGCTGACGGTTATGACACACAGGTTGGCGAAGGCGGGGCATTGCTTTCTGCCGGACAGCGCCAGCGTGTGGGTCTGGCCCGTGCGCTTTATGACAGCCCGTTCCTGATCGTGCTCGATGAGCCGAACTCCAATCTGGATTCAGAAGGCGAAGCTGCGTTAACCCGCGCTATCAAGCTGATGCGTGAGACCGGCAGCATTGTCATTGTCGTTGCCCACCGTCCAAGCGCGATCTCAGCTGTTGATCTGCTGCTTGTTGTGAAGGATGGCCAGCAGGCCGCCTTTGGCCCGAAAGACGAAGTCCTGCCAAAAATCAGCGCCCCAGCTGGTGTGCC
>NZ_LCWX01000202.1:0-320 GCF_001431305.1 Pseudovibrio sp. POLY-S9 | reverse complement strand
TGGCTACCCTGATGCGAGACGGTGAGCAAATGATACTTGATGTTGTAATCGCTGTTCGGGTGGTCCGTGAGCGCAAACTGATGACCGGCCATCAGGTGAATGGCATTGGTCGCCCCATGCCCTGTGGTGGCCTCAACACGTGCTGCCTCCAGCCGGTGTTTTGTGAACGGCTTGCCAACACCATCGGCCTTGTAGCGCCCCGGATATTCATAGAGCGCATAATCTCCGGCAGAGCCGTTGTCCTCACCGCGCTGATGGGCGTGTTGCTGGTTGTAAGGCGGGTTCTTAAAGGAATAATCGCGCTGCATGAAGCTGGTGGC
>NZ_LCWX01000201.1:0-332 GCF_001431305.1 Pseudovibrio sp. POLY-S9 | reverse complement strand
CCGCCTTCACGGATAGCGAAGCGCAGACCATCTTCCATAGCGATTGGTACGATAAGTTCAACTGAAACAGCAACGTTATCACCAGGCATCACCATTTCTGTGCCTTCTGGCAGAGAAACAACACCAGTCACGTCAGTCGTACGGAAGTAGAACTGCGGACGGTAGTTGGTGAAGAATGGAGTGTGACGTCCACCCTCTTCCTTGGTGAGGATGTATGCCTCAGCCTTAAACTTAGTGTGAGGAGTAACGGAACCTGGTTTACAAAGAACCTGGCCACGCTCAACATCTTCACGACCAACACCACGGATCAATGCACCGATGTTGTCGCCAGC
>NZ_LCWX01000200.1:201910-210838 GCF_001431305.1 Pseudovibrio sp. POLY-S9 | reverse complement strand
CCTGCACCTGAGGAGACAGCTGAAAAGGAAGCTTCTACAGAAGTAACCGAAGCCCCTGCCCCTCAGGCAGAAGAAACTTCAGACGTCGCGGTGAAAGAAGCTCCAGCAGAAGTGGCAGTACAAGCAGAGCAACCTGCGGAAGCTTCGGCAGAACCAGTGAGCAAGCCTGCAGAACCGATTGCTGAGCAGCCTAAAGAAGAAAAGCCTGCGGAAGTCGCTAAGGTTGAAGTGAAGGAAGAAGCTCCGGCTGTCGAGGCCCCTAAAGCTGCAGAAGCAGAAGTTGAGGCCGAAGCACCAGCGAAACCGAAAGCGCCAACCAAACCGGTTGTGACATCGCATAAGGTTGTTGAAGGGGAAACCGTTGCCGTTGAAGGCGATGACGACTCGCCGCGCCGCACAGGTTGGTGGCAGCGCCGCTCTTTCTTCTAAGAAGAAACAAGTTCAAAAAAAGCCCGCTCAACTGAGCGGGCTTTTTTATTGCCTGTTACTTGAGCCAGTCTTCCAACCGCTCCACCGCAAGCTTGATATCGGGCTCCTTCCCCGCAAAGGAAAAGCGCATGTATTGATTCCCGCGTGTCAGATCAAAATCTACGCCGGGCGTCGCTGCAATGTGTGTCTCTGCCAACATCTTCTGACAGAACTCCATGGAATCGTTGGTGAGCTTTGAAACACCGGCATACACATAGAACGCACCGTCAACCGGCAGCACATCAAAACCAAGCTGAGGAAGATGATCAAGCAGCACCTGCCTGTTGGCAGCATACCCAGCCTTGATCTTCTCATAATCCTCCGTCGCATCAAAAGCAGCAGCTGCAGTCACCTGCGCCAACTCTGGGGGCGAAATGTAAAGGCTCTGCGCAATCCGCTCAATCGGACGTACAAGCACTTCAGGCAACACCATCCAGCCAATACGCCAACCTGTCATGCAATAGTATTTGGAAAAGCTATTGACGATGATCGCCTTGTCCGTAAAGCGGAGCGCCGTCTCCTCCTCCATATCATAGGCAAGCCCGTGGTAAATCTCATCGGAAATGAACCACAGATCCATCGCCTCACAAGCTTCAACCAGTGCCTTGAGAGCATCAGGAGACATCATGGTCCCGGTTGGATTCGCCGGGCTGGCCACAAGCACGCCCTTTAGCGGCTTCTCCTTATGCACTGCCTCAAGATTCTCAGGGGTAAGCGACCAGCGCGTTTCCGGCCCAACCTCAATCTCCACACACTCCAGCCCTAACACCTCAATAATATTGCGGTAGGCCGGATAGCCCGGAGATGTAATTGCAATGCGGTCCCCTCTGTCAAACCCGGCAAGAAACGCAAGGTTAAAACCGGCAGAAGAACCCGTAGTTGCAAAAATGCGAGATTCTGGAACCTCTAATCCAAAGGTTTGCTTATAGTAGCGAGCAATGCTCTTCTTCAGCAACGGAATGCCCTGCGCTTCCGTGTATCCCAATCGGCCAGAAGACAGGTGGTCATGCGCAACCTTCAAAACCGAGTCAGGAACAGGCGCTCCCGGCTGCCCCACTTCCATGTGCAGCACATGTTCTCCGCTTTGCTCAAGGCGGTTGGCAGCATTCAGCACTTCCATAGCTTGAAAAGGCAGGACTTCACTACGTTTTGATCCCATTAATACTGACAAATGCATTCCCTCTTATTTCTTCTTCTCAGAGCCTGTGCTTTAATTTTTCGGGCTACCTAGCAATTTTGCCTAATAACTGCCTATCTTGGGTGGTTAAGGCTTATTTGAAAGTCTATGTAGTACTTTAAGTGCGAACCGCTCTGCGCCTGCCAAGCCAATTAAGGGGACTTGACGTGCAATTTAAGAACAATGCATTGAAACGTGTGATTGAACCAGTCAAATCACAAGCAACAAAGTTTGCACGCAAAATTCTTATAACAGCAACCGCACTTTCACTGGTTGTACCTAATGTGGCAATCACCACAGCTCAAGCTCAACAAAAGAAGGGGCTCCCCCTCGTTCGCGATGCAGAAACTGAAGATCTGCTGCGCGAATACGCCAAACCGATCTTCCGGGCAGCTGGACTTCCTGCCAATCAGGTTGAGATCATTTTGGTCAACGACAAGAGCTTTAACGCCTTTGTTCCAGACAGCCGCAGGATGTTTATCAACCTCGGCGTCATTATGGATGCCAAAACGCCAAGCGAAGTGATCGGCGTGATCGCACACGAGACCGGCCATATTGCTGGTAACCATCTGGTTCGCATGCGCCAGGCAGCGTCAAACGCACAGATCATGTCTGTTATCGGCATGATCCTGGGTGCAGGCGCTATGGCAGCAGGTGCAACCACGGGCAACAGCTCTATAGCCCGCGGTGGTGCAGCAGCCGTCTCCGGCGGCGGAGCGCTCGCCCAACGAAGTTTCTTGTCCTATCGCAGATCTGAAGAATCGTCAGCTGACCAGGCAGCCCTGCGCTACCTCGATCGCATCGGCGTTTCTGCCAAGGGCATGCTCACAACATTTGAACGCATGGCGGATCAGGCTCTGTTTTCAGCGCAGTATGTAGATCCATACGCGCTCAGCCACCCCATGCCGCGCGCCCGTTTCAACGCCCTTCAAAACAGGGCTCAAAAGGCGAAGCACTTTAACAAGAAAGACCCTGAGCGCCTTCAGCTGAAGCATGACATGGTCAAAGCCAAACTGCTGGCATTCACCAGTCACAGAAACTCAGTTTATCGTGCCTATCCGGAAAGAGACAAAAGTCTCCCTGCGCAGTATGCCCGTGCTATTGCCAGCATGAGGTCCGACAAAGCGTCAAAAGCTGTCAGAAAAATTGACGCCCTGATCTCAAAAGCGCCGGAATATCCGTATTTTTATGAAATCAAAGGACAGGCGCTGCTCGAAGGCGGCAAGCCGAAAGCCGCAATTGCGCCATTCCGTAAGGCGCTGGCGCTTTATCCTGGCAATCCGCATTTTGAAATCTGGTTGGGCTTCGCAATGGTCGCATCCGATGACAAGCGATACCTGAAAGAAGCAAAGAGCATTTTGACCAGAGCTCTGCGAAAAGACAGATATTCCATGAACGGTTATGCGCAGCTTGCAATCGCGAATGCCCGTCTGGGCGATATCGCTGGAGCAGATCTGGCAACCGCTCAAAGCCATATGACCCGCGGCGATGTTCGCAGCGCACAGCGCTACGCAAAACGCGCTCAGAAAAAATTGAAAGTCGGCTCACCCGCTTGGCAACAAGCTGACGATATACTGTCAGTCAAAGTGCCTCAGCTCAGACGCCGCTAACAAATCAGACTGATAAAAATCAAGCACCCGAACAGGGTTACAGGAGACGTCATGAACAAACTCATTCGCAGAGCTGCGATCACATGTGCAGCAACGTTCGCCCTGCTGCCAGCAACTTTTTCTGCACAAGCAGAAACAGTGAACCGCGCTGAAGTCGAAACAATCATCAAGGAATACCTTGTCGCAAATCCGGAAATCGTGTTGGAAGCGCTTCAGGAACTTGATAAGCGCCGCCTCGCAGAAGAAGAAAGCGCACGCAAAGGTGCTATCTCCAGCCTCTCTGATGAGATCTACAACAGTGACTACCAGATTGTCCTCGGCAACCCGGATGGCGACGTCACGCTCGTAGAGCTGTTTGACTACAACTGCGGTTACTGTAAGCGCGCGCTGTCTGACCTTGTTCGCCTCGTTGATGAGGACAAGAACCTCCGCGTTGTCTTGAAAGAGTTCCCTGTTCTGGGCAAAGCCTCTCAGGAAGCTGCACGCGTTGCGATCGCAGTTGCTGAAGTTGCACCTGATAAATACGAGGATTTCCACCTCGCACTTCTGGGTCAGCCTGGCCGCGCAAACCTCGCCAGCAGCCTGAAAGTTGCAAAGGACCTTGGGATCTCTGATGCAGATCTTGAAAAATCAATGAAGTCCAGCCGCGCAGCTGAAACCTTCCAGGAAGTATTCACGATTGCTGAACAGCTCGGCATCACCGGAACCCCTTCCTATATTTTGGGTGAAGAAGTGATTGTTGGAGCCGTCGGCTACGACACTTTGAAGGAAAAAATTGCAGCTGAACGCGAGTAGATTGATCCCAATCGCGCATATCAACGCATTTTCGCAGCTTTATCCTTAAGAACTCAACTCAGAGCGGACAAAGGTCTTTTCCTTGGTCCGCTCTGACCATATAAGAGGGCCAGTTATGTTTATTTGCCTGGCTACTCTTTACCAATACGTCAAGTAAACCTAGCTTATTACACAGAGTTTTTGAGAACAGATTGGTTGCGTAGGCGCAACTACATTTGTGTACTTCTGAGTAAATCAAAGCGTTATGTGCCTTTCTGCGCTAATAAACATGATATTGCCTTATGCGCAGCCTAGGCACTCCGGATGCATACTTTTTAAAAGACAGCATCTCGCAAATAGAGAATTAATGGCTATCTAAGCAGTTAATAACCAACTGCTTGCGTAGTTCATTCAGTCAGAAAATCCATAGTTTGCTCTGAGCAATTGGATTTTCACAGATTATTAAAGGCCATCCTTGCTGCACAATCGCTTTGGGGGCCAAACCGAAGGCTCCTGGCATTAGTCAGGGCATTTCGAACTGGACGATGAAAACGATGACGAAAGAAACTAAGTTTGATCAGGAAATGATCCGCCAGCTTGCAAATGTGCTGGACGAAACCAACCTGACCGAAATCGAAGTGGAACAAAAAGATCTCCGCGTTCGTGTCGCTCGTCAGCTGACAGTGGGTGCAGTGGCACCAGTAGCAGCACCTGCTCCTGTAGCTGCGCCGGCACCAGCAGCGGCCGCACCTGTAGAGATTGCAGTTTCTGCAGATGCGGCAAACCATCCGGGCGCAGTTACTTCTCCAATGGTTGGCACAGCCTATCTGGCACCAGAGCCAGGCGCGTCAGTCTTTATTGAAGTAGGTAAGTCCATCAAGAAGGGCGAAACAATTCTGATCATTGAAGCTATGAAGACCATGAATCAGATCCCTTCACCAAAGTCAGGCACTGTGACTGCAATTCTGGTTGAAGATGGTCAGCCAGTTGAATTCGGCGAACCACTTATCATCATCGAATAACAGGCGAAGTCTCTATGTTCTCAAAGATCCTCATCGCAAACCGCGGCGAGATCGCACTCCGCATCCTTCGGGCATGTAAAGAGCTTGGCATTCGCACTGTAGCGGTCCACTCTACTGCCGACGAAGACGCAATGCATGTGCGCCTTGCTGACGAAAGTGTTTGTATTGGTCCGCCGGTAGCGCGCGACAGCTACCTCAACATCCCGCAGATTCTGGCAGCCTGTGAAATCACTGGCGCCGACGCTGTGCATCCCGGTTATGGTTTCCTTTCCGAGAATGCACGCTTTGCGGAAATTCTTGAGGCACACGGCATCACCTTTATCGGCCCTACCTCAGAACACATCCGTGTGATGGGCGATAAAATTCAGGCGAAAACCACGGCAAAAGAACTGGGCATTCCAGTTGTGCCAGGTTCCGATGGTGGCATCACTCCTGAAGACGACGTCCATGCAATCGCTAAGGAAATCGGTTATCCGGTTCTCGTAAAAGCGGCAGCAGGCGGCGGTGGCCGCGGCATGAAGGTCGCTCTGACAGCTGAAGATCTGGATACTGCGATCTCAACCGCACGTTCCGAATCCAAAGCAGCCTTTGGCGATGATGCTCTGTACATGGAAAAGTACCTCGGCAAACCACGCCACATTGAGGTGCAGGTTCTGGGTGACGGTCAGGGCAATGCAATCCACCTCGGTGAGCGCGACTGTTCTTTGCAGCGCCGCCACCAGAAGGTATTCGAAGAGTGCCCATCCCCTGCGCTCAATGGAGAGCAACGGATGGAAATCGGCGAAGTTTGTGCAGACGCTATGCGTAAGCTCAAGTATCGCGGTGCGGGCACAATCGAATTCCTTTATGAAAACGGTGAGTTCTACTTCATTGAAATGAACACCCGTTTGCAGGTGGAACATCCTGTAACCGAGATGGTTACCGGCATTGATCTTGTGATCGAACAGATCCGCATCGCTGGTGGTTCTACTCTGTCAATCAATCAGGAAGAAGTTCGCTTCTCTGGTCATGCGATTGAGTGCCGTATCAACGCAGAGCATCCTCTGACCTTCGCACCATCTCCGGGCACAATCACCTATTACCACCCACCGGGCGGTCTGGGTGTGCGCGTAGATTCAGGCGTTTATCAGGGCTACAAAATTCCTCCACATTATGACAGCCTGATCGGTAAGCTGATCGTTCATGGCCGGACCCGTGTGGAATGTATGATGCGCCTGCGTCGTGCTCTGAGCGAGTTTGTGGTTGATGGCATCAACACAACTGTTCCGCTCTTCACAGAGCTTCTGGACAATCAGGATATCGCCAACGGCGCCTATGATATCCATTGGCTTGAGAAGTTCCTGGAAGCGCACATCGCAGCACAGAACTCCGAAGAAAACTGAGGAGATTTAGGGAGGTCAAAAGCAGGCCAGCATGGAATTTAAGATTACCCCACAAATTCTGCTTAAAGCATACGCTTGTGGCATCTTTCCAATGGCTGAGACTGCTGACTCTCCTGATCTTTTCTGGATTGATCCCGAGCGGCGAGGTATCTTGCCGCTCGATTCATTTCACATCCCCAAACGGCTCGCCAGAACCGTCCGCTCCGACAAGTTTGTCGTTCGAGCCTCCCGTGATTTCAAAGCAGTAATCTCTCACTGCGCGACAACCACCTCAGAGCGCAAAGAGACATGGATCAACACTGAGATCCGCAAGCTCTACACTGCACTTTTTGCCATGGGGTATTGCCACACAATCGAGGTCTATAACGCCGCTGACGAGCTCGTTGGCGGCCTTTACGGCGTATCACTGGGCGGTGCTTTCTTTGGGGAGAGCATGTTCTCACTGGAGCGGGATGCATCCAAGGTTGCCCTTGTGCATCTGTATGGCCGTCTGCTCTATGGAGGCTACAAGTTACTGGACGCTCAGTTCGTAACAGAACATCTGGAACAGTTCGGGGCGACAGAAGTTCCCAAAGAGCAGTATGGCAAGCTGCTGGAAAATGCGCTGATGGTACTCGGAGATTTTCACGCATTACCGCAGGAGAGCTCTGGCAAATTAGTGCTGCAGATCATCGAGGATATGCGCCCTGCTCCACCTAAAAACAAAAACGGCCTCATCTGAGAGGCCGCATCATTTACCGCAGTGTTGCAACAACCTTCGGTCGTGGCATCGGAATTTCCCCTGAAGAAACAAAGTCTTTCCCAGCTAGATCATCCTCTTCGGAAACAAGATCAACAGCAGGACCAGCGTATCCTTCTGGTGGCGGCACAGAAGTTGTCTTCTTACAGTTGATCAGCCAGATGTCATAGACGCTGTGCTCAACAGCGTGCACACCTGGGTTACTTGCGAACATCCAGCCACTGAAAATCCGACGAACTTTACTGTCAAGCGTAAGCTCATCAACCTCAATAAACGCAGTGGTTTGAGAGGCTTCAGTCCGAGGCCGGGAATTACAAACGCGCGGCGTTACCTGAAGCGCACCAAACTGAACTGTCTCATCAATATAGACATCAAACGTGGTAATGCGGCCGGTAATTTTATCCAGCCCTTTGAACACTGCAACCGGGTTTTTAATTGGTGTCTGAGCTTGTGCAGGCAATGCAAATGCTGCCCCACCAATCAACGCAGCAAGTGCGCAGGATGCAGCGCGCCCAAGATATTTACGCATTGTAAAACCCATAAAACTTTCCAGCAGCTAGTGATTCAAACGCCCGAGCTGTAAAGGGCTTAGCACTGGAATGCTACGGGGAAAAGGCCAGAACGAGGCAAACACGCGGCAATCGCTGAGGAATCTCAGCTAACCCACAGGCGTTGCGCGAAAGCCACGATAACCCACCGGCAAATTTTACTTAAATAACAAGGCGTGGATTGTCCAAATGGTCTTGAGTGGCTGGTTTCATAGAGCAGGAAGCAGGCAACAACCGAGACCTCAATGCAAGCAGAGCAATCGCACTCGATAACCCAGCAACAACAGCCACACCGGGCATCCAGTGCACTTTGCGTTGGTTTGCGTTATTTGTGCGTTACACGCCTTTTTGCTGCGTTTTTTTGCGTTCTTTTGTTTCTGGCACTCTCGGGCGAGGCTCCCGCCCAGTCCCTCTACCAGAAGTACATCAAACAGCAGCAAAAGGAGATCCTGAAAGCTCCCTCTGAAAAGCCAGAGATGCCATCTGACGAAAACGGCATGCCTGAGACACTGCGCATGCCGGCAATGCCTCTGATGGAGTTTCGCGCAAAAGACATTATCGGCATGTTCCCTCTCGCACCTGCCGACACCAGCTCCCCAAGAGCAACGCTGGACAGCTTCCTCGATATCATGGAGGAAACAAACCACCTCATTCAGGAAGCTTACGAAGAAAACACAGGCATGGGTGCGTTCTCCATGGAAACGCTCGGTATGAGCAAAAACCATGAGCACATTCAGAACCAGATCCATCTCGCCGAGATTCTTCTGGAGCGTGCCAGAGGCTGCTTTGATCTTTCCGGCCTCCCCAGCGCAACACGTCAGCAAACGTCACTGGAGTTGGTCCTGCAGCTCAAAGAGATACTGGATCGCATCCCGCTTCCCCCCTTCCCGGATATCCCCGGAACAGCAGCAGGCACCTACGACTTCAATCAGGCCGATTTGGAAAGCTCCTGGACGATCCCATTCACCCAAATCGTCATCACCAGGATGACCGAGGGACCGCAGCAAGGAGACTATGTCTTCTCAGCAGAAACAGTGGACCGGATTCCGGAGTTTTATGAGGAAGTCAAAGCGCTCCCCTCCCGTTCCTCCATTCCGCAAGACCTTTACCACTTTTTCGCCAGCAGTCCCGGGCACCTGCTTCCGCCAGCCTGGTTTTCGTTGATTGAAAGCCAACCTCCATGGCTACTGGAACTGTATTATGGACAG
>NZ_LCWX01000200.1:200562-201814 GCF_001431305.1 Pseudovibrio sp. POLY-S9 | reverse complement strand
GCCGTTTGGCAGTGGTTCGCACTGATCCTGATCACAGCAATCGCCGCAGTCATTCTTTTCTTCTTCGTCACCACCATGCGACGCTTACCAGATCGCAAGAAGCCGGTCCGGCGGCAAGTGCTCAGCATCATCACCTCCGGCGTTATTGTCGGCTCTCTCATTTTCCTGCGTTATCTGGCTGATTATCAAATCAACATCGGTGGTCCAGTGCTGCAAGTCTATGACCTGACCATCGAAACACTCGTCTGGATTGGCGGCGCAGTCATCATTTACAAGGTCCTCCGCCTCCTGAGCGAGCTGGTGCTGCTCAAGAACCGCGGCGTTGCCTCCATCGACCGCAGCATCATCCGCACAGCAACGCAGTTCTTCGCCATCCTGTGCGCTCTCATTCTGCTCACGTACGGCGCAACCCGCCTGAACATCCCGCTCTACGGCATCATCGCAGGTATCAGTGTTGGCGGCCTCGCAATCGCCCTGGCCGCTCAACCCACGCTCGAAAACCTCCTCGGCGGCCTGATCCTCTATGCAGACGGCATTGTCCGTGTCGGAGATTATTGCGAATTCAACAAGGTCCGCGGTCACGTAACATCCATCGGCATGCGCTCAACTCGGATCAGAACCAAAGACAGAACGCTGGTAACCATCCCTAATGCAGACCTTGCAAAAATGAACTTCCTGAACTTCACATTAAAAGATCATTTTCGTGTCGTTCAACACTTCTCATTAGAGTTCGATACAACAGCAGAACAACTAGAGGCCGTCATCTCCAAAATAAAGCAAATGCTAGCCGAACACCCACTCTCTCTGCCAGACGCTTCAAAAGTTCTGCTGGAAGAGATAGACGAAAACGGCTTCTCAATTCTCGTCGAAAATGGTGTCAAAGCATCAAGCCGGGATGAATACCTCGCTATTCAGGAGGATATTCTTATCCGCATACTCAAGCTTATTTCGGACGAAAACATAAAGGTCGCCCATCCTTTCATCAGTAGTAATGGCGATGTTAGAGATCCAACCAAAACCACAAAAGGCCCGATTGCAAAAGCAAAGTCTCGGAAAAAAAAGAAAAACCAAGTATGAAACCGTAACATACATCTACAGAGCGTATTTGAGCGACAAATACCCAAACAGCCCACACCACAGATCAGTTTTGACACGGTTTTCTTAGAAAGGGTAGCAGAGAGCGGATGTGTGAAGGGGAGAACTTCTCCCCTCACATCCAGAGGATTATTTGCGTGAGATGCGATCGATCTCT
>NZ_LCWX01000200.1:199410-200464 GCF_001431305.1 Pseudovibrio sp. POLY-S9 | reverse complement strand
CGCAAAAGCCGCTCCACCACGCTTGGCAGATGCTGGTCGAGCCAGCCTTTCAGCATTGGGCGCAGCATCTCAGCCACGAGGTCTTCCAGCGTACGGGCGTTCTTGGATAGCACCGTGTTGGCAAGACCGTTAAAGGCGCTGGACACAACTTCGTCCGTCGCGCTTGAAATAAGTGTTTCCGCCGGGCTTTTTGCATCAGATGGCTCAAGAATGTCATCTTGCCCCATGCTGCCCAGCCCAAACGCTTCAGGTCCCGGCTGATCAAGAAAAGCGATGTCTCCATCCTCTTCCTTGTCTTCATCAGCAAGACCTTCGATAATTTTCAATGAGGAGGATTGCTCGTCGATCTGCTCTTTTTGCGTCAGCTCCAGAACGTCTGGTTCCGCATCCTTCACCACTTCTGGCTCAGGAGTTGGAGCAGGCTCCATTTCCGCTGGCGCATCATCAAAGAGTTTATCTAGATCGTCCTGTGATAATTCGCGACCCGCGTCCGCGTCACTCAATGCAGCATCTGTCATCTGTTCTGCGCCACTTGCTTCGTCATCCGAAATAATCTTGCGGATCGAGCTCAGGATATCCTCCATGGAAGGCTCGTTACCCTGTGAGACAGCTCCCATGTATGTGCTCCACTTCTAATCGCGTCTAATCCGCCGGCTTTCCGACTCAGTTCATTAATAAATACTTACTTAAATATAAGAGAAAAGCGGTCCCGCCTGACACCCGCATATTCTGCAAAATGCCAATTCCCACAAGGAAAACGAGCAATTTTGAAAATGCGGCAACAAAAAAGGGAGCCCGTGAGGCTCCCTTCTCCAAAATTTCATTATATCAGAGGAGCTTAACGCCCATCCGGGGTCCGCAGACCAATCCACTTATCACGTACCAGACGGTAGTGTTCAGTTGGATCATAACGCGCACCGGTCAATGCCAGGCTGTTATAGTCGAGACGACCAACAGAGGAAAGAACCGCATAAGCAGCAACCACACGGTCACGCTGCGCTGTCACCAATGTTACACGCGCATCCACCAGATCACTCTGTGTATCCAGAACATC
>NZ_LCWX01000200.1:188141-199270 GCF_001431305.1 Pseudovibrio sp. POLY-S9 | reverse complement strand
AGAAAGCGGAGCCGCAGCAACCTGTGCTTCAGCTGCCGTAATGGAAGCGATCGATGCATTCAGCTGCCCCCAGGAGGAGATCGCCTGAGCACGGATGCTATCACGGGACACATCAACCAAAATCTCGGTGCGGCCCAGATCTTCTTTAGACTGGCGCACAACAGAGTATTCGCTACCATTCTGGTAGATAGGAACAGTCACACGACCAAAAATAGATGCTGTTCTGGTCGGCTTTCCAGACACGCCAGGAAGGTTGTTGTCGCTATAGGACAATGTTCCCTGAACATCAGCAGTCGGAAGCAATACACCCTCAGCAGTTTTCACTGCAAACTGAGCGGCATCAACCAGAAACTGAGAAGACTGGATCGCAGGATGCTCTTCCTGACCAATAGAGATTGCAGAAGAAACAGTCTTCGGCAACAAGCTTGTCACATTGGTGCGAGCGCTCAGGTTTTTGGGATCAATGCCAATCACCTGACGGAAAATCGCACGACTTGTGTTCAGGTTTGCCAGCGCTGTGTTCAGTGTGGACTGCGCACGAGCACGACCTGATTCAGCCTGAGAAACATCCGTCCGCGTACCTTCGCCCACATTAAAGCGATCTTTAGAGGCCCGAACCTGCTCTTCCTGGAATTTCAAATCACTCCGACGCAAAGACACAAGCGCGGTATCGCGAATGACGTCCATGTATGCGGTCGCAGCTTGGAAAAGCGCAGTCTGCTCTGCTGTACGCAAATCTTCACGCTGAGCACGAACAATAGCTTCAGCCTGACGGGTAGAGTTCACAGTCCGGAAACCACGGAACAGCGGCTGAGTAACCTGCAAGGATGCTGTATACTCATTACGGTTTCGGTTAGTGCCCTGTGTCTCCTGCCACTGGTAACCATAATTACCACTGGCAATAATGCTTGGGCGCCATCCGGCCAAAGCCTGTGGCACACCTTCATCTGTCGCACGAAGCTGAGCGCGTGATGCGTTTAATGTCGGGTTATTCTGATAGGTAGCAGCCAATGCCTCTTTAATTGAAAGAGCATTCGCGCCTTGAGCACTCACAAGCAAGCCGACTACTGCAACTGCACCCGTTAACGTTTTCCGAGAAACCACTTTATATGCCTCAAACAGGGTCAATCTTACGAACCGCAAACCCAACACACTGGCCGAAATGTATATCTTATTCGGCGTTTTCCGAAACCGGCGATCAAGCCGATTTTGGAAAAAAATAAATACTGCGACGAACAGGCAACATCTTATCGATACAATTACCTAGCCCAATCGCAGAATATCATTCCCCGGAGGCACACTAATAGAACCATTAAGTTTTTACTACCGTTTTTTCACCCAATGATTGAAACGTGGATATCTCTACATCATTGATAGAAAAGACAGCAGCAGCAGCCAGTTCTTATTTTACCCCACCAGAGTTTGAAGTGCTTTAAACCAGCATTGGGACAAAACTGTAATTCACATCACGAAAACGGAAATTCATCACAACACTTCACAGAAAAACAAAAAAAGGCGAAGGTTCCCCCTCGCCTCACATTTCTATACCTGAGTTGCAAGCGTTTAGAATTCAAAGACTTCCGGCTTCTCAAATCCTGGAAGCGCACATGCATGCGCATTAAACGCAAACACAGAACTCACATTGCCGCCAGACTTGGTGTAAAGCCGCGCAACACCTGCATTGCTCTCCCCCTCAACCACAACAAGACGGCCTTCGTCTTTTAGCTGAGCAGTTAACGCTTCTGGCAGCTCTTCAACGGAACCGTTCACCAGAATAACATCATAAGGCGCATCAGCCGCATAACCCTTGGCCAGATCGCCATCAATCACAGCAGCATTTTCAATGCCCAGCTGTTCAAGATTCGCTGAAGCCGCCTCGGACAGCGCTACATCAACTTCCAGACCAACAACAGCCTCAGCAAGATAGGAAACGATCGCCACGCCATAACCAGAGGCAGCACCAACCACCAGAACTACATCCTTGGCAGTGATATCAGCCAGCTGAACAAGACGACCAAAGATGTGCGGCTTGAGCATTTTACGCTCGCCTTTTTCATCAACGGCTACATCTTCATCAATATAGGCCAGCTCCTGCAGGTTTTCCGGAACAAACTTTTCGCGAGGCACCTTGCCCATAGCACCAATAATGCGCAGGTCTGTAATATCATTGGTCCGCAGCTGATTGTCGACCATCAGTGTTCTTTGTTCCGCGAAGTTGACCATCCTGTCCTCACTGTCTCGCAAGATTCTTTGGCTGAGAAATATCGCTCATGCACCACAAACACAAGCTGCCATATCCGTAAAAATAAACAGTTCCCTCTGTTGTTTTTCTATTTTTGAACTTTGCGGTGCAAATACGAGCCTTTTCACCATGCTGGAAGAAAAACTGAGGCTCATCCAGAAAGCTACTCACTTAGGTAAACCCCATAGATTTCGGTGTTTTACACAAGAGTGATCGTGGAAAGTTAATTTGCCCGCTTGACTATCCGCCCCAAATATCAGAAAAGCCCCTCACACCACAGCGGGGCCTCTTGGCGGAGTGGTGACGCAGCGGATTGCAAATCCGTGTACGCCGGTTCGATTCCGGCAGAGGCCTCCATCTTTCTTCCTTTGCATTGATAGTAAAAACCTTTTTGCCTTTGGGGCGTAGAAGAATTGCGCCTTGCAATCAGTCTTGCCTCACGTTTTACAACACCGGTGGCGCGTCTATTTTTACGCGGCCAATCTCCCGGTGATGGCTCGGTTTTCCTGTCAGCTTGCTCCTGAAATTCAGATAACCCGTATAAATTTCTGACTGCCGCCCTTTCACACCTGGCAGTGAGCGTAAGTCTAACCCAGACCATGGAAAGTAGGGCGAACGGCTCAAATCTGCGAACAGGCCAACACGAGCACCAGGGCGCGTTGCAATACCCCGGCGATGGAACCCATGTGTATCAGCTATCACCAGTGAGTTTGCCGACACATCAAAGCAGACGGGTTTATCATATCCCATTCTCAAAATATCTTCCTCACTGGCTCGAAAAGAACCCGCTGCATGCATGCCATCTGGGTGCTGCACCGCATTCAAGCTCTGTTCAAACTCCCAGGCAGTCCGCTCCGGCGTATAACGATGAGACCCCGGCACGTAATGAAAAGGCCCATCAGCGACATCAACATCGCGCAAAAACAACCACGCTTTCGATGTGGCGTGGAATGTATCCATATGAAAATCAGTTTGCGGGTCTTTCCTCGTTTTTTCCAAGTCCCACAAAACGGCATGCAAAAACACAATGGGATCCGCATTATAAGACGCCACATAGCGCATCGCATTTTGCAAATACGGGTCGCGAACCGCCCTGCTCAGACCGGGCAAGTCTTTCAGCACTGAAGGTGGTAACCCAATAAACCGCGTCACCGTTTTCCCCTGCCGCATTTCACTTGCAGCAAACGCATTCGTGGCAATCTCATCCTGAACTTGCGCAAAAACATCCTTGGAGAGGAAATTCTCTTTCACTACGTATCCATTACGATGAAAAACCGCTTTATCTTCCTCTGGCAAAAGGCGCACCATCTGACGGCGGCGCAGTGCAGCCATTTTTTCAGCCCACGCCACACGCTTCAGATAAAACCCACGCTCATTTAACCAGCGACTTCCGATAATCGGATTCTTCTTAAATGACTTTTGACCCATCAAAGCATCAAGAGCCCAGATAGGACTTTTTAAAATTCGCAACACACGAGCCCCCACTCCGCTGACAAAACCGCCAGAACCTGTGCAATAACAAACACACTACGTATTCCTGTGTCCATTTGCCATTTAAACTCATCAAGCAGGCTATTGCAGCACTGATGATTTAAAGGGCAATTTTCGATGAGCGATACACTTGATCAACCGACTAAGCGCTCAACTCCCAAACGCCGTAAAAAAAGACGTCGCAAAGCCGAGTTTGCCTCCGAAAGCGACATGTGCACCCATTTCATCAACACGCTTCCCGAAGAGTGGGTCGCCTACCCGGAGTGGGGCAACTGGGATATTCTGCTTGTCAGGAAGAAAGATGGGTTTCAGGTTGGCATCGAGGCCAAGTTGCGCCTCAACGCAAAAGTCATCTCTCAATCTGCAGAAACCGCCTATCACTGCGACAAACCCGGGCCGGATTGCCGAGCAATCCTGATTCCAAAAGGCTCCAATCTCGACTTTCAACCGGTTTGCAACATCCTGTCTCTGCAGATCATTGAGATTGAAAGCGAAACCTCTAAGAGCCCAAGTACCGTCAGTTGGTATCGGCCCAAACTCCCAAATCCGGATCGCGCATCCCCGGCAGGAAACTTCAAAGAGTTCTATCCCACCGAGCGACTGGAACTCCCTGAAATCATTCCAATTGTTGCAGCTGGCAAGCCCTCGCCCATCAAGCTGACACCGTGGAAAATCAAAGCCATCAAGCTTGATATTCTGCTGCAAAAGCATGGCGTGGTTACGCGCAAACTGTTCAAAGCCCTCAACCTCAGCACAACGCTCTTCCTTCATTCTAGCAATGGCTGGATGCTGAAGGGAACAGAAAGGGGTGCATGGACACGCGGCCCCAGTTTCCCTGATTTCAGAACAGGGTGCGAAGAGAACTATGACGAGCTGGAAAAGCGTTACAAAACATGGGTTAAAACCTTGCCGATGGAAGGCATCCTCGCACCGGAAACCGACAAAGAACCTGCCTCATAAGCGAATAAGCAGCCCTTTGTTGTTGCATGCAGAACAAACACCCCGAAACAACAGAGTTTCACTTGACCTAATTAGCTGCTAGATTACCCTTAGGTAAACCAAGCATCTGGGAGGGAGCGATGGTTTTCAAAACGCAAGATGAGACGGGCACACTCAAAACATTCAGGGACGCAAAGCGATATTACTGGCTGATTGCTTTTGCCAGCAGCAGCGTCACACTCATCACAGTCGCGCTTTATGCCTACACGCATGTCACAGCAACTCTGTTCATTCCCCTCGTTTACTTCTTCATCGTCATTCCCGGTCTGGACGCACTGATCGGCGAAGACCCGTATAATCCGCCTGATGATGTGTTGATCCAGATGGCGGAAGACCCTTATTACAGCCGGCTCGTGCACTGGCTGGTCCCATATTCATGGATCAACCTTTTTGCAGGCGTATGGCTTGTTGGCACCTATGACCTCCCTCTTTGGCTGATTGCTCTGTTTGCCTTTGGCAAAGGCTTGTTCGGCTCTGGCACCATCATGCTTGCCCATGAACTCGGCCACAAAACCAACAAGACAGATCAATTACTGGCCAAGTTTGCCCTCGCAGTCGTCGGCTACGGTCATTTTTGCATTGAGCACAATCGCGGCCACCACGTGTACGTGGCAACGCCAGAAGATCCCGCCAGCTCCCGCATGGGAGAAAGCATCTACGCCTTTGCTTGGCGCGAGATCCCAGGCGCGTTCGTCAGAGGCTGGCAAAACGAAAAGGAACGCTTGCACAAGAAAGGCCTCAGCACCTTCTCAGCGAAAAACGATATCTTGCAAGGCTACGCCATCACCCTGATTGTCTTTGGCATTTGCACCGCCCTGTTTGGCTGGAAGGTTCTGTTGTTACTGGCGATTCAAAGCGTGGTTGCTTGGTATGGCCTGACGCAGGCAAACTATGTGGAACACTATGGCCTTCTGCGCCAAAAGGACAAGAATGGCAAATACGAGCGCTGCCAGCCGCGCCACTCATGGAACACAAACCACATCTTCTCAAACCTGAGCACGTTCCACCTGCAGCGCCATTCAGACCACCACGCCAATCCGCTGCGCCCCTATCAAACCCTGCGAAACTTCCCGGACTTACCCAGCCTTCCTAGCGGATATCCCGGCTGCTTCGCACTGGCGGCCATCCCCTCGCTGTGGTTCAAAACAATGGACCCCAAAGTTCTGGAATGGGCTGGCGGAGACATCAACAAGGTCAATCGCGTTGATGGGTATGAACCTGTTGCATACTCTGCGCCGAACATCTGTTGAAACACGCAGAATACCACTGCATTTCATGGCAATCACACAGTCGCCCCGCTAAAACAGGATCAAGTTTTGAAGCGGGGTTAGACCAATGCAACATGGTGGCGATCTTTCAAAGGCAATTGCTGAGTTTGGCGGCGAGATCAGCGACTGGCTGGACCTTTCCACCGGCATCAATCCTGTTGCCTATCCAGCAGCAGAACACATCACGTTCCGCGGTCTGGCAGAGCTGCCAAGCGAAAGAGCCGAAGTCGCGCTGATTGCAGCTGCACGAAAGGCTTATCAGGTCGCACCGCACTCAGGCATCACAGCAACACCCGGCACTCAGGCAATAATCACCGCGCTTCCGCATTTATTGGGTGCCAGCTCTTCAATCGCAATCGTCAGCCCAACTTATGCTTCCCACGAAGAAAGCTGGAGAGCTGCTGGTGCGACCGTCCAATGCATTTCCGCTCAAGAAGCCCATACCGCTGCGACTGATCACCTCTTGATTGTGAACCCAAATAATCCGGATGGTCATCTTTTCTCAAAAACCGAACTTTTGGAACTTGCGAATAAAAGAAAAGAAAGCGGCGGCTATCTGATCATTGATGAAGCCTACATGGATCTTTATCCAGAAACCTCGATCATTCCTGAGCTTAATGACACTCCAATTCTGGTCTTGCGCAGCTTCGGCAAATTCTTCGGCCTCGCAGGTTTGCGCCTAGGGTTTCTTGTTGGTCCAACAGCAATCACAACGAAACTACAGAACCAGTTGGGCAGTTGGGCGGTGTCGGGCCCCGCATTGGATGTTGGCTGCGCCGCTCTGTCGGATCTGAACTGGCAAGAAGAAATGCGTGCGTTTTTGAAGACGGAAATGGACATCTTCAGGGCGACATTTCAAGACCATGGTACATCAGTCATAGGCCACACCAATCTCTATCTATTGATTGATCATCCTTCTGCTCACCAGCTCCACACAGCACTGGCGAAAGAGAAAATCTGGACACGCGTGTTCGATTACAGCGAAAGCTGGTTACGCCTTGGATTGCCTGCATCCAAATCCGCCCGGCAGCGGTTCACGCAAGCATTCAAGAACGCAGTTCAGACGGTCGAAAACCATGCTGCTCTTTGAAAACACGCTCTGGATCGTTCTGCTTGCCATTTGTCTTGACGCCGTGATTGGTGATCCGGACTGGCTGTGGTCCAGACTACCACATCCAGTCACTCTGATTGGCAAGCTGATCTCCTATATGGATCACACCTACAACAAACCGGAACACCAACGCTCAGCTCGCAAAACCAATGGCATTCTAACGCTTGCCTTGTTGATCGGCAGCGCTGGCTTTGCCGGGCTGGCACTCCAGTATCTGCTTGATTTCCTGCCATTTGGTGACATTCTGGCAGCAATGGTTGGCATGACTTTGATTGCGCAAAAAAGCCTCTACCAGCACGTGGCAAGAGTACGCAATGCCCTGCGATACTCTGGCCTTACCGAAGCCCGCAAACAAGTCTCCATGATCGTTGGCCGTAATCCTGAGTATTTGGATGAAGCTGGCGTCAGCAGAGCAGCAATTGAATCATGCTCGGAGAACTTTTCAGATGGTGTTGTTGCACCCATCTTCTGGTTTGCCGTGCTCGGTCTACCAGGGCTGTTCATTTACAAAGCCGTCAACACAGCTGACAGCATGATCGGCCATAAAAACGAAGCCTATGAAGACTTTGGTTGGGCCTCAGCACGGTTTGACGACTTGATCAATCTACCAGCCTCTCGCCTATCCGGTCTGCTGATCGTGCTCGCAGCACTCATTTCCGGTAGAGCCTATAAAACAGCACTCTCCACCATTCTCAGGGAAGCCAAAAATCACCGCTCACCCAATGCAGGCTGGCCCGAGGCTGCCATGGCAGGGGCGCTCGGTGTAGCACTTGCCGGCCCACGCCAGTATGCTGAATACCGTGTTGAAGATCCCTTCATGAACGCAAAAGGCCGCAAAATAGCGGATGCAGATGATATTGATGGTGCACTGAAACTGATGGCAATTTCCAGCGCCCTCCTGGCACTCCTGATCGCAGCAACCTTAGCTATTTAATGCGGCTTTGAGCAATTTCCCAAAGCGCATCCAGATCAAGATGTTGCTCCAGATGATCAGCCAGCCCATCCAGCGCCCGTTCCACACGATGCTCGTATCCCAATTGAGAAACAGCCCCAAACCCTTTCAGGAATGCCGCACGAAACGCATCTGAGCCAAAGATGCCATGCATATAACACCCTGAAATCTGGCCGGTTTTCGAGATCGCACCATCCACATGGTCTCCAAGATCAACAAAGGGACGCTCACAATCCGGGCCAGACGTCCGCCCCACATGGATCTCATAACCTGTGACACTCTCACCACTCGGGACATGCAACCCGGTCTTCTCAGTTGTTTCCTTATAGGCTGTCAAAACCGTTTCAACATCCAGCAAACCAAGCCCATCAACGGTGCCAGCATCACCTTCAATGCCTTCAGGATCTGCAATAGTTTTGCCAAGCATCTGGTAGCCGCCACAAATCCCAAGCACTTGCCCACCGCGGCGGACATGACCGTAAAGATCAATGTCCCACCCCTGAGCGCGGAAGAAGGCAAGATCACCGATGGTGGACTTGGTCCCCGGCAGCAAAACCACATCCGCATCAGCTGGCAGCACCTCACCTGGGAGCACAAAATCCAGCGAAACATCCGCTTCCATGCGCAGTGGATCCAGATCGTCAAAATTTGCAATTCGGCTGATGACTGGAACCACAACCTTCAACTTACCGCGACTGGTGCTTTCAGAAAGGTCCAGCGCATCTTCTGCAGGCAGGTCCATCACCTGCGCAAACCACGGCACCACACCGTTGCACGGCCAACCGGTATTTTCTTCAATAGCCGTTACACCTGAATCAAACAGTGAGGGCTCGCCCCTAAACTTATTGATCAAAAACGACTTTATACGGTTTACTTCACCACTTTCCAGAACAGCATGTGTACCGACCAGCGAGGCAATGACGCCGCCGCGATCAATATCACCACACAGTACAACCGGAACATCCGCAGCCTCGGCAAAGCCCATATTGGCAATGTCACCGGAGCGCAGGTTGATCTCAGCCGGCGAGCCGGCTCCCTCAACGAGAACCAGATCAGCCATTGACTCAACTTCAGCAAAACTCTCCATAACGTACTGGATAAGCGTGCCTTTTTGCCGACCAAACTCCGCCCCGCGCAACGTACCAAACCGCTTGCCCTGCACAATCACCTGAGACCCGCTGTCACTTTCAGGTTTCAAAAGCACAGGGTTCATATGCACGCTCAACGCGACTTTTGCGCCGCGCGCCTGCAAGGCTTGAGCCCGCCCAATCTCACCGCCGTCAGCCGTGACAGCAGCGTTGTTGGACATGTTCTGCGGTTTGAACGGCTGAACGGAAAGACCCCGCCGCGTGAAAGCGCGCGCCAGTCCGGCAACAAGCACGCTCTTGCCAACATTAGAGCCGGTACCCTGTATCATCAGGGCTGGCTTTCTTTTCTGCGAAACAGATGTCGTCACAACTTAAAACTCAATGCCTTCCTGCGGCTTCACACCAGAGCGGAACGGATGCTTGATCTGGCCCATCTCAGTCACAAGATCAGCAATCTCAATCAACTCATCCTTCGCATTGCGACCTGTGATAACCACATGAACATCATCAGGTTTTTCATCACGAAGGAAGGCTACGACATCCTCAAGCGGAATGTATTCATAACGCAGCACGATGTTCAGTTCATCCAGCAAAATCATCTTATGCTCACGAGAGCTGATCAGCTCCTTTGCAGCATCCCAGGCAGCGTGCGCAGCTGTGATATCGCGCTGACGGTCTTGTGTCTCCCAGGTAAAGCCTTCGCCCATGCGTTTGATGGTGACGAGATCGGAGAAACGATCCAATGCCATGCGTTCACCAGTCTCCAGGCGACCTTTCACGAACTGTACGACAGCCACTTTATGGCCGTGACCAAGGCTGCGGAAAATCATGCCGAAACCGGCGGTGGATTTGCCTTTCCCCTTGCCGGTATGGACGATCAGCAGTCCCTTCTCGATGGTCTTAGTCGCCATGATCTTATCGCGCGCAGCCTTCTTCTTACGCATCTTTTCAGCGTGGCGTGCGTCCAGATCTTCTTCACTCATGTCAGCCTTGGTAACCATTCTTATTCCCCTCCATCCATGAGCGCGCGTCGCAGCTCTATTAAGTCCTCAAAGGCGCTGTTTCGTTTCGGCACCCACATATCTCGTTGAATGATCTCTAAAAATCGCTCTGTCATTTCCAAAAGCGCTGCAGAATTCTTCTCTGCAATAAAGTCCCGCACCTCATCATCATAAAGATATGCATCATAGAGCTGATCAAAATGATGGTTAGAAACGGCGTTGGTCGTCGCCCCAAAAGCAAAGAGATAGTCGACCGTGGCCGCCATCTCAAAAGCACCTTTATACCCGTGGCGCATCACGCCTGCGATCCATTTTGGATTGGCAGCTCTTCCTCTGACAACCCGCCCGATTTCCTCAGAAAGCGTGCGAATGACAGGGCGTTCGGGCCGCGAATGGTCGTTGTGGTAGACGTGCGGAGCATCGCCTTTGAGCGTTTCAACAGTTGCGGCCAGACCGCCCTCAAACTGATAATAGTCATCAGAATCAAGGAGATCGTGTTCCCTGTTGTCCTGATTGTGAACCACTGCATCAGCATGGGTGAGCCGGGTTATCAGATCGTCCCTGGCTTGCTCGCCATCTTGCGAACGGCCATAGGCATAGCCGCCCCATTCAAGGAAACTCTCCGCAAAATCCGCACGTTTATCCCACAGCTTCTCATCAATCAGCGCCTGCAGGCCAGCGCCGTAAGCGCCTGGTTTACTGCCGAAAATCCGGGTGGAAGACCGCTTTCGCGCCTGTCCTTCTTCAACACCCTTAGCCAGTAATTCCCCAAGCTCAGCTTGGTACCGCGCCGCCAGAGGATTGGCATCATCAGGCTCATCAAGATCGCAAATCGCGGCAACTGCAGCGTCAAACAAATGTATGAGTTGTGGGAACGAATCTCGAAAAAAGCCGGAAATTCTGAGGGTTACGTCAACACGAGGGCGTTGAAGCTCGGAAAGTGGAACAATCTCGAATCCGGTGACACGGCCAGAGGT
>NZ_LCWX01000200.1:183376-188005 GCF_001431305.1 Pseudovibrio sp. POLY-S9 | reverse complement strand
CAGCGCCTGTGCGATATCACCCCCGCCGGTGCGCATATTTGCCGTTCCCCAGCAGCTCATAGCGATGCTTTGCAGCCATTCACCATGTTCCTGAAAATGCCGCATAATCAACGCGCTAGCGCTTCTATCACCCAACTTCCAGGCGACCTTTGTAGGAACGGAGCGGACGTCAACAGAATAAAAGTTACGCCCGGTTGGCAGCACATCAGGGCGACCACGCGACGGCGCACCCGATGGTCCGGGGGGGACAAACCGTCCGGCCAAGGAGGATAACACCCCGTCCACCTCAGCAGCGCCAGAGGCATCAACTGAGCGCGCAATCTCTTGTTCCAATGCCTCCAACACAGCGCAAGTCGCTGTAAACGCAGCCGGAACCACCCGCTCACCAGAAACATATGCCAGCGCCAGCGCCTCCAACCGCTCAACCGTATCCCCGCAGCTGCGCCACGGCGCGTCAACAAGTTCCTGCAAAAGCACAGGCCGTTCACCAGTCCACGCCTGCTCAAAGGCACAATCCAGTGGATCAAACTCCACCAGATTCAAATCCTCAGCAAGTGCGCGTAACAGACTGTTCTCGTGAGGCTTTTCACCACGCGGCACGCGCAGCAAAGCCACAAGCAATTCGGCCCGCTGCTCTCCTGTTGGCGACTGCCCAAGAATGTGCAACCCATCGCGGATTTGTAACTCTTTCAGGTCACACAAGTAGGCATCGAGCCGCGCCAGACGCGTGTCCTCATCCATCTGCGATGTGAGGCCGATATCCTTGTCCATACCTTCACGCGCAGCAACGCTAAGTATCTCTTTTCCAAGCGCTTTCAGGCGGCGATGGTCCACCCCTGCTGCGATGTAATACTCATCCAGCAACGTTTCCAGCTCCAGTGCAGAGCCGTGGCTCTCAGCGCGGGCCAGCGGAGGGGTAAGATGATCAATGATCACCGAGGATAACCGCCGTTTTGCCTGCGAACCCTCTCCAGGGTCGTTGACGATGAAAGGATAGATATTCGGTACAGGCCCAATCACGGCCTCAGGATAGCAAGCCTCTGATAAAGCTAATGCTTTTCCGGGGAGCCATTCCAGATTTCCATGTTTGCCAAGGTGAATAAGTGCGTCTGCCTCAAAGCTGTCGCGCAGCCACATGTACCAGGCAAGGTAATGATGCGGCGGAACAAGCGCCGGATCGTGATAAGTCTCTTTAGGATCAATATTATAGCCGCGTGCGGGCTGAATACCGACAGTGACATTGCCATAAGTCTTCAGCGCCAGCTGGAAAGAGCCATCCACAATATGCGGATCGTCCTCCGGCGCACCCCAACGTTCCTCAATCCCCTCGCGCACAACCAGAGGAAGCTGAGAAAACAACTGCTTATAGCGAGCAAGCGCAAGCACTTCCCCGCCTTTGCGTTGGTTTGCGTTGCTAAGTGCGTTGGTTGGCCCAGCCAGCAGGTCGTCTATCAACGCCTCGGAAGCTTCCGGCGCATTTTCAGCAATCTCATAACCTGCTGTTTTCATAACAGAAAGAAGATGCGTGCAAGAGGCAGGCGTATCCAGCCCAACCCCGTTTGCTATACGCCCATCCTTGTTGGGATAGTTTGCGAGGATTATGCCGACTTTGCGTTGATTTGCGTTTTTGTGTTTCAGCTGCGCCCAATTGGCCGCCAAAGCTGCCACAAACTCAATCCGGTCCGGTTTTGGCACAAAACGAACAAGCGAACATTGGGTCCTGACATCACGCCCACCTTCTTCCTTAAACGAGATCGCCCGCGTCAAAAGACGACCATCAATTTCAGGAAGCACCACATGCATGGCAAGGTCACGCGGGGATAAGCCCTGATCACTCTCCGCCCACCCTTCTTCCGAGGAAGATGACAAAACGATCTGCAGAACACATGCACCTGGATTGTCCAACACCGTGCCGGAATGAACAGCACCTGCACTCGACAAAGCAAAGGCTGTGGCATTCAAAACCACGTCCGGCGGGCACTGCTCAAACACACTGGAAACAACACCAGCGCATTCCGCAGTTTTCAGGCTCGCCACATAAAGCACCAGCGGGTTTATCCCCTGTGCCTCAAGCGCATGGCATAATGCCTGCACTGGCTCGATTGCACCGCTCTGGTACAGCGCCCGATAAAACACAATTGCCGCGACCGGACGGCTTGGGTCTTTCCAACTCGCCCGCACATCATCTAAGGAAGGAAGCGAATGCCCTTGCAGCACCAGCCCAGCCCTCGGCAACGCCATTGGCTCCGATGGGGCCTCGACAGGCAACTCCGCACTCTGCGCGGCATAAAGCAAAGCGTTAGAAAGGTTCTCCGCTCCGCCCTCAATCAAGTATCGCCACAACATCTGCGCAACAGACAAACGCACGGTGGAGCGCTTCGCCAGCTCTTCATCCCACTTGTCATCACCGGGCAGCAGAACCAGCTTCACCCCGTCAGCGCGGGCAGCCGCTTCCAGCCGCTCAACGCCGTAACGCCAGTATTCAACACCGCCTAAAAGGCGCACCACAACAAGCTTGGAGGCCTGAATGGTCTGCTCAACATAAAGATCAACAGAGTACGGATGCGACAGCGCCAGAAAACTGGCAAGCCGAAGAGAGTAGCCCTCATGCTGAGCATGCGCCGCCGCAAGCCCGGCAAGCTCTGTGTCTGCTGCGCTTAAAAACACAACATCCGCAGGCGCCTGCTCAAGGTCAACAGCCTCTTCACCATCATCCAATCGGCGTGATTGCCCGACAAGTACGTGCATCAGGCCTGAACCAACTCAAATTCACTCAGCGCAGCCTGCACACTGTGCTTGTCCAGCCCCGCAAGGCCGATCACAACAAGTTTGGAGTGGCTTTCACTGCCAGCTGCAAACCAGGCCTCCACACGCGGCCCAACCGCCTGCACCAGCACCGGCGCGGTTTTGCCCTCAACCACCAAACTGCCCTTAATGCGCAACACACCAGAAACCTTCATGGCCGCTTCCACCTGTGCCTTCACCTCATCAATTGAAGCAAACCGGCGGGTTGGCAGTACAAAACTCTCAAAATCATCATGAGAATGATCGTGATGATGATGGTGGTCGTGGTCGTGGTCGTGGTCGTGGTCGTGGTCGTGGTCGTGGTCGTGGTCGTGAGCATGCTGCGCTTCATGGTGAGACAGACGCAAGTCCATATCATCTTCCGCGCCGGCATCACGGCCAAGCAGAACATCCAGCGCCAGCTCGCCATGAGAGGCAGCCACAATCTCAACCCCCTTGCGAACACGGCCACGGATCGTCTGCTTCACCGCCGCCAGCTCTGCCTCGCTCAAAAGGTCCGCTTTGGAAAGTACAACAAGGTCAGCACAGGTCAGCTGATCCGCAAACAGCTCTTCCACCGGGCTTTCATGGTCCAGCGCATCATCCGCTGCCCGCTGCGCAGCAACGGCCTCTTCATCGCAGGCTACTTTGCCAACAGCAACAGCCGGTGCGTCTACCACGGTCACCACACTGTCAACGGTCACGCGCGGCTTGACAGAAGGCCAGTTGAACGCACGCACCAACGGCTGTGGCAGGGCAAGGCCAGAGGTTTCAATCACAACCACATCCGGCACCTGCTCGCGCTCCAGCAACATTTCCATGGTTGGCAGAAAATCATCAGCTACTGTGCAACAAATGCAGCCATTGGCCAGCTCCACCACTTCATCAGCAGAACAGTCTGGGTCTGCACAGCCATTCACCAGTGAGCCATCAAAACCCATTTCGCCGAATTCATTGACGATCAGCGCAATGCGCTTGTTCTGTGCCTTCATCAGCAGGTTGCGTACCAGCGTGGTTTTTCCGGCACCCAGAAAACCAGTGATAATGACAGCAGGGATTTTTTTAGAAGGCGCAGCAAAAGAAACAGTCATAGGGAAATCTCCGGAAAAACAGCAGGCTTCAGCTGCAAAGGCTGTCCAGCAGCCACAAACATCACAAAATGGCAGAGGTCGGCGACACGCTGGTTCAGGCGGCCAGCTTCATCTCGAAAGGCGCGGGCCATGGCGTTTTCAGGTACAATGCCCATGCCCACTTCATTGCCAACAAACACAACAGGGCACGGCAAAGAGCTAAGAACCGCCTCAAGCCGCTCAAGCTCCACGGTCCAGTCCCGCGACCCGTGCATAAGGTTGGAAAGCCAAAGTGTCAGGCAATCAACGAGGATCGCACGATCGCTGCTGGCATGCGTTTCCAGCACGCGCACAAGCTCCAGCGGTTCCTCAACAGTGTCCCAAAGGTCGCCGCGCTGCATCTTATGATGCGTGATGCGCTCCTCCATTTCACCGTCAAAGGCCTGTCCTGTCGCGATATAAGTCGGGCGCCGCCCGCTGCTTATAACCAGCTTTTCCGCATATGCGCTTTTCCCGGAACGAGCTCCACCCGTAACCAAGCAATGGCGAACACGAAGGTCGCCTCTCTGTTCAGCCATCTGGGTTAGCTGGTCAGCAAGCGCAAAGAAGCCGGGGCTTCAATCAAAGAATATGAAAGTACAGCAACTGTCTCGCACGGAGACAGGAAAATATGCGTCATGAGCACCTCTCGCCGTCCACCCGACAGCAGTCCTATGTCAAATCATATCTCCAGCCGGTCTCCTGGCTTGCGGCTCAACCGACCATAGCCCCTTCC
>NZ_LCWX01000200.1:181767-183286 GCF_001431305.1 Pseudovibrio sp. POLY-S9 | reverse complement strand
TTCCCAGCCCTTAAAAGGCCAGTGGGATTTTCGCTAAGGTCTCACCGCTCACAGTTGCGGGGGCAGCTGCGGCTTGTCTCCATAATATATGGAACCGCATTCCCGTTTAATCTTGTCATTCCAAAGCCTGAGCCGGAACAAAAAGAAACTGGAGTTCTGGCCTTAAGTGTGGGACGCAATCAGCTCTCCTGTCAATTGTCTTTGTGAGGATTCCAACATCACCGGAAAATCAAACCCGCAAAATCCGCGGTTTTTGGAGATTTCTGGCTAACCCCCTTGGATATCTCAATAAAAAAATAGAGAAACTGTCCACAAATCGAAAAATACGCAAAAAACGACTTGGCAAACACAACATGCCTCTGTAAAAGCCTCCTCACGCAAACGGCGAGGCAAACTCGCAAGGGTGTCATGATCCCCGGTAGCTCAGTGGTAGAGCAAGCGGCTGTTAACCGCTTGGTCGCTGGTTCGAATCCGGCCCGGGGAGCCATCCTTTTTCGTTTGCAGCCATACGGCAAGATCATCGTGATCCCCGGTAGCTCAGTGGTAGAGCAAGCGGCTGTTAACCGCTTGGTCGCTGGTTCGAATCCGGCCCGGGGAGCCACTTCTTTTATCGATCACCGCCAATGGCAACATAGTATGATCCCCGGTAGCTCAGTGGTAGAGCAAGCGGCTGTTAACCGCTTGGTCGCTGGTTCGAATCCGGCCCGGGGAGCCATACTTTTCTCTTTATCCTCCCCTTCTTCTTAAACACCTCTTCTCTTCACAAAACACGTGCGCGCGCGTCTATCCAGAAAACCAGAAAAATGATGGGTAGAAAACCATGTTCACGCGAAGCGAAGGTGCAGCACTATCAAGTGCCGCTGGCCGAAGACATAAAGTCCATTTGGGTAGAACTCTCTTCCGCACAAAAGCGGAGGCGTTCCATTTTGCGCTAAAACTCACCCTGATCCTGCACATGGCCACCCACTGACCCAGCACTGGCTCCTTCAATTTTCAGGGGGCTCATAAGTCGGGAGAGCTGTGCATATCAGTAACGAGCCCAAATACCGCCCGACAGCCCTTGGCACCCACAAAAAATTGGCCGAAATGAAGCGCTGTTCTTTCAAAAGCTTAGCTCATGCGGAAAAATACTAGATTTTTTTGCCATATGCACAAACTGCGATCTACATCACAGTTCTATCCAAATCCTATAGCAAATCAACACAATGAAAATTTTACATAATAGCATTTAAATAACCTGAAAGTATAAATACGCGAAACATAATTTATATACAATTATTATGGCATAGATACTCTAAGTAAATGCGTATACCTCTAATATATCTAGTGCATATTATCATAATCACTACTAAGTGATGACTAGTGAAGTGCACATAATAAGGCGCCCCCTCTGGGAAAGTTGCTGCGTAAAAGTCAGGGAGCCATAAATGAGTAGTCTGTTGCCATCCTGCGGTCTGCCGCAAACCTTCAAGTTGCATCTCACAAGATCAGGGTTTCTTGCCGCCTGCATCGCTGCGCC
>NZ_LCWX01000200.1:179084-181632 GCF_001431305.1 Pseudovibrio sp. POLY-S9 | reverse complement strand
CGCCCCCGCGCCTGCCACAACATCAGGCCCTCAGCTCATCGAAAAATCCGACAATGGCAACACCTACGCCATGCCAGAGGACTATCTGGCCGTCACCGTTGCTCCGCCCTCCAAAACACCCTACGCCGATCCATTAGAGAGTGATTTGTCCATCTGGGTTGGTGAGGTGGAAATTGAGGGCCGCAAGACCCTGTGGGTAGAGCTCATCGATACCCACGGCGAGGTGATCTACAATTCCGAGGTCCAGCAAAACGAGACGCATCTGCTCCCAGATGGCAGAGCCATCGCCGTCACCGTGATGCAGCCTGCCACTCACAACAAAGCACTGCAGTCTGCCAGCCTGAAGAAAGACCAGTCCCGCGTGCCAACCGATGAGCGCTTTGTCATCACCCGCAAGGAAGCTTTTGCCCCGGCATTGGATACGCAGGTAAATCTACTTGAAGTGCAGCCCGTCCCAAAGGAAGTCCATAACTCCTTCATGCTGCGCGCAGGTGAGAACGGCGAGATCCTCTGGAAAGCCACCAAGGATGCCATCACCTGGCTGGAAAGCAGGTCCTGACAGAGACGGAACAGCGCGCAAATCGATACTCTCTCAAATCGCATTTAGCGCACTCATTCGAAAGCCACGCACCCCGTGAGCAATTTTGTTCTCATGCGCGATTGCCAAGAGAATAATATCCTAGTCTGACGCACCCTTTGGCAGCCCATTTCTTGTTCTCGTGAGGTCAGCGCAGTAGCGTGGTCTCAAAAGGGGTAAACACCCGCATTCTGATTTTTGGTCATACGAATTATTTGAGAGAAACTATGGATACGCGCGCCTCTGCCATCGAAGCCATCGGCAACACTCCACTTATTCGCCTCAAAGGCCCCTCCGAGCGAACCGGCTGTGAAATCCTCGGCAAAGCCGAGTTCATGAACCCGGGCCAGTCCGTCAAGGACCGCGCCGCGCTCTTCATCATCAATGACGCAGTCAAACGCGGCACGCTCAAGCCGGGCGGCATCATCGTGGAAGGCACGGCTGGCAACACCGGCATCGGCCTCGCGCTGGTCGGCAACGCTCTGGGCTACCGCTCTGTCATCGTCATTCCCGAGACCCAGTCTCAGGAAAAGAAAGACATGCTGCGCATCGCAGGCGCTGAGCTGATCGAAGTTCCCGCTGTCCCCTATAAGAACCCGAACAACTACATCAAAGTCTCGCAGCGGGTCGCAGAAGAGCTGAACAGAACCCACCCGCAAGGCGCCATCTGGGCCAACCAGTTTGATAACACCGCCAACCGTCAGGGTCACATTGAAACCACCGCTCAGGAGATTTGGCAGCAGACCGACGGCAAAGTGGACGGCTTCATCTGCGCGGTCGGCACTGGCGGCACGCTTGCCGGCACCGGCATCGGCCTGAAGGAAAAGAACCCGAACATCAAGATCGGCCTTGCAGACCCACACGGCGCAGCGCTTTACAACTACTACGCCCACGGCGAACTGAAGTCCGAAGGCTCCTCCATCTCGGAGGGCATCGGTCAGGGCCGCATCACCGCCAATCTGGAAGATGCACCGATCGACATCCCATACCGCATCTCTGATGAGGAAGGCCTGCTGATCAACTTCGAACTTCTGGAACACGAAGGCCTTTGCCTTGGCGGCTCTTCCGGCATCAACGTCGCTGGCGCAATTCGTCTCGCAAAAGAACTCGGCCCCGGCCACACCATCGTGACCATACTGTGCGACTACGGCACCCGTTATCAGGGCAAAATGTTCAACCCGACCTTCCTGCGCGAAAAAGGCCTGCCAGTGCCAGAATGGATGGAACGCAAGTCCGAAATCACCATTCCATTTGAAGCTGCCTGACCTTAACGGAAAGCACTGCACAATACGCCAAGAGGTTTTGACCATTCCTCTTGGCACAGCTATAAGTAGGTCCTCGCATTACAGGAGTTGTAGCGCTTGGAATCCTCATTTAGCCTTCTTCCCCTGATCGCAATTTTCAGTGTTCTTTTCTATGCTTTGGCAGTCATTTGCGCCATTCGCGAGATCATGTACTCGCGCACCTCGCAAGGCAGCATTGCCTGGCTGCTCTCTCTGTTTTTCATCCCCATGCCAACGGTCCCGCTCTACTTCGTCTTCGCATGGAAGCGGCTGGATGATTACATTGAGGTCCGCGATGACATCTCCCAGATTGAAGCGGACGTCCTCAATCGTCACACACCGTATGTAGACAGCACAGCCAACACCCAGTGGCCGGTGCACACCCGCGTAGCCTCGGTGCCTTTTCTCGCAAACAACCAGTGTGACCTGCTCATCGATGGTCCAGCTATGTTTGCCTCCATAATTGAAGGCATCCTCACTGCCGAAAGGCATGTTCTCGTCCAGTTCTTCATCATCCGCGAAGACAGCGCAGGACTGGAACTGGCAGATGCCTTGATAGAACGCGCCAAAGCGGGCCTGCACGTTTGCCTGCTTTACGACGACATCGGCTCCCGCTCTCTTTCCACGCAGTACCTCACGCGCCTGCAAGACGCTGGTGTCCGCGTCAGCGCTTTCAACAGACGCCACC
>NZ_LCWX01000200.1:170181-178988 GCF_001431305.1 Pseudovibrio sp. POLY-S9 | reverse complement strand
GCCTCATGCGTATGCTCGGCCCCATGCGCCTCAACTACCGCAACCATCGCAAAGTTGTGGTCACAGACAGCAAACACTGCTGGATCGGCGGCCACAACATCGGTGAGGAGTATCTGGGGCTGTCAAAAGAGTTTGGTCACTGGCGCGACACCCATGTCAAAGTCACGGGCCCGGCAGCGCTCGCAGCCACACTCTCCTTCAGCGAAGACTGGCAATTTGCAACAGGCAAGACACTGCAACTGGAGCTGCCCTCCTCCTTCTCCCAAACGGGTGGAGAAAGCGTCATGGTCATGCCGACAGGGCCGGCAGACATTCAGGAAGACTGCGCCATCACATTTGTGGAGAGCATTTCAAGAGCCAAGAAACGCATCTGGATCGTCAGCCCTTACTTTGTACCGGGCATTGAGGTCCTCACAGCCCTCTACGCAGCCGCTTTGCGCGGCGTGGACGTCCGCATCCTCCTGCCGGAAAAAGCCGACCACTGGCTCGTCTGGCTCGCCAGCTATGCCCATGCAGATAACCTCGCCAGCCATGGCATCAAGGTCTATCGCTATCTGGAAGGCTTCCTGCACGAAAAGGTCATCCTCATCGATGAGGAGCTGGCTGGCATCGGCACAGTCAATTTTGACAACCGCTCCTTCAACATCAACTTCGAAATCACGCTCTGGTTCACGGGCCAGAACATGATCTGGAAGACAGAAGAGATGCTGCAGCAGGATTTCAAAGGCGCTCGTCAGACAGACCGATTGGAACTCAACAACCGCCGCTACGCCTTCCGCGTCCTCGCCCAGGCCGCCCGTCTGTTCTCACCAATTCTTTAGTTTTTGATGAGGACAGTTCAGTAGACTTGCGTTGGGGCACTGAAATACGTTAGGGGCCAACTGAGAATAATAACCCAGAGGGCTTTTCGCATGTATTTTGTGCCTGAACTAAGCGTGATGGCGGGCTTTACCCTTGCTGCCTTCATCCTGTCCATTACACCTGGGCCGGACATGACCTTCTTCATGAGCAAAACGCTCACACAGGGCCGAAAAGCCGGACTGGTTGCTATCATCGGCGCAACCAACGGCATCATGATCCATGCGTTTCTGGCAGCGGTTGGCATATCCGCCCTGCTCGCCGCATCTGAATTTGCCTTCCAGATCCTCAAAACGGTAGGCGCGCTCTATCTGGTTTACCTGGCCTTCCAGATCCTGCGCAACGGGTCCGCCCTCTCATTGGAAGAAGGCGAAGCATCCCGCGAAACTCCCAAAGCCATTTGGGCAAAGGCTGTCACGATCAACCTGCTCAACCCGAAAGTTGTGTTGTTCTTCGTAACCTTCCTGCCACAGTTCGTGTCTGCCTCTGATCCATACGCAACCTCAAAACTGTTGTTCCTTGGCTTCTTCTTCATTCTGCTGAACGTGCCAAGCAGTCTGGTAATGGTGTTTGGGGCCTCTGCAGTCTCCAAGTTCCTACGCAGCTCACCGCGGGTGATGCGCATCCTCGACTATTCTTTCGCTGGCATCATGGCAGCGTTCGCTGTGAAGCTGCTCAGCGCACGCACGACCGCTTAAGATCACCAGTTAAAGGTGCGCCAATTCATTTCATGGCGCACCTGTTCAATCCATTTGAGATTATTCCATGACCGAACATTTGTACCGTGAAGATGCTTACCTGCGCAGCAGCGAAGCCGCTGTAAACGAAATCACTCCGGAAGGTGGCATCATTCTGGACCGGACCTGCTTCTACCCCAATGGCGGCGGCCAGCCGGGGGACTGCGGCTCGCTTGAGCTGGAAGATGGCACCCGCATTCCAATTGCAACAGCTGTTTATTCCAAAGATCGCAGCCAGATTGTGCATGTGCCAGTTGATGGCACCGAGCTTCCCGCAGGGCTGACCAGCGGCGCAAAGATTACTGCGCACATTGACTGGGAAACCCGCTACAAGCGCATGCGTGTCCACACAGCTTTGCACCTGCTCTCCGTCGTGCTGCCCTTCCCCGTCACCGGTGGCCAGATCAGCGATGGCACAGGCCGTCTGGACTTTGACATTCCGGAAGCTGCACTGGACAAAGACGAGCTGACAGGCAAGCTGCAAGACCTCATTGCAGGCGATGACGCCATCACTCAGGAATGGATCACCGACGAGGAGCTGGAAGCAAACCCGGGCCTTGTTAAAACCATGAGTGTAAAACCACCTATGGGCAGCGGACGGGTAAGGCTGATAAGAATTGGGGAAGATGTTGATTTGCAGCCATGCGGCGGAACGCACGTGTCGCAAACCGCACAGATTGGCAAAGCTGTCATCACTAAGATAGAGAAAAAAGGCCGTCAGAACAGACGCGTCCGTATCCAGTTGGAGGACTAAAACATGGCACAGGACCCGATTGTTTCGACAAGCTGGCTCAAAGACCACCTTGATGCTCCTGATGTAGTTATCATTGATGCTTCCTGGTATCTGCCTGCCATGGAGCGCGACGCCAAAAAGGAATACGAGCAAGAGCATATTCCCGGCGCACTGTTCATGGACATTGACGACGTGTCCGACCAGAATTCTCCACTTCCGCACATGATGCCGGAACCACATGTGTTCTCATCCAAAATGCGCAAGATGGGCATTGGCGATGGCCAGACCATCGTTGTCTATGATGGCATGGGAATTTTCTCCGCGGCCCGCGTCTGGTGGATGTTCCGCGCCTTTGGTGTAAAAAGCGTCTTCGTGCTGGACGGCGGCTTGCCTGCCTGGAAGGAAGAAGGCTATCCGGTCTCCGACGAAGTGCCAGCCCGCATGGAACGCCACTTCACAGCCATGCTGAACAACAACATGGTGCGCAACCTCAACGAGGTGCAGGATGCCTTGGAAACCAGCAGTCACCTTGTGCTTGACGCACGCGCACCAGAGCGCTTCAAAGGACTGGCACCGGAACCTCGCGAAGGCGTGCGCGCCGGCCACATGCCCGGCGCTCTGAACTTGCCGTTTGGCCTGCTGCTGAACGATGGCAAGCTGCGCTCAAAGGAAGACCTGCAGAACATCTTTGCGCAAGCTGGCGTCGATGCCACCACTCCGGTAATCACCTCTTGCGGTTCAGGTGTAACAGCTGCTGTCATCACGCTGGCTCTGGAGCAAGTAGGCTTCACCAAAAACGCGCTTTACGATGGCTCGTGGACCGAATGGGGCTCAAGCTCAAAGACCGAAGTCATCAGCGAACCAGCCTGAGTTAAACCAGATTCACATTCGCAACAAAGCCCTGCAAGTCATTGACCTGCAGGGCTTTTCTTTAAGCTACCGCCAACACATCCTGCACTGCAAGCGCATCTTGTTTGCCAAGTTCAGCGGTTTCCGCAATCCATGCAGCGCGCTCGTCCTCACCCGCCAGATAGGTTGGCGAGAACATCTTGAAGCTGTGCTCCTCAAACCCGATGAAGTCCAGAATCTGACGTCCCATCACCTTGTCATGCGCACAATCATAAAGCTCTTCATAGTAATGCGCGGCTGTATCACTGGTGATGATCACACGTGCGCTGCTGCCTTTGAACAGTTTGGCAGGCAGCTCTTCCCCTTCCACAATCTGGAAGGCAACACCCGGTAGCAAGGCCCGGTCCAGCAGCCCCTTCATCGGCCCCGGCATACCACCCCACCACAGCGGATAAATTGGCGTCCAATGACTGCACCATTTCAGGTTCTCCTGAAATGCAGCCACATCCGGTTCCAGCACCTGATCTCCTTTAAAATCACCTGAGAACAACGCACTCTCAAAGCTCATAGTGCTCAGGTTCATCACACGAACCTCCGCCCCCGATTGACGTGCCGCTTCGGCATATGTTTCAGCCAGCGCATGCCCAAGGCGGTCCTCTCCGAGATGACCGCTAAACACAAAAATTCTGTTTGTCATGGAAACTCCATTTATTTGACTGCGGTCAACTTATTTTCAAAATATGACTGGAGTCAATTTATTTTTTGACCATAGTCATATTATTCAGATTGAGGGAACCATGCTTCAGGGCAAACAAAAACGAGCACAGGAAACCCGCCAGCGCATTTTGGTGGCGGCAACGAGCCTGTTCAATGAAGGCAATTTCAATGCGGTCAGCACAGAGAGCATTGCCGAGCAAGCCAACGTTTCCAAAGGCACGCTCTTCGCTCACTTCGGCGACAAGCTGGGACTGTTTGCTGAGATCGGCCTGAAGGAGCTGAAAGCCTGCGTGGATAGTCTTCACAAGGCAGCAGAAAGCAGCCCCCTCAACGGGCGGGATGTATTGAATCAATCTCTCATGGGAATCCTGGAATACTTTGAAAAACAACCAGAATTCCTGCGCATCTTCATCGACGTTGCTGGTTGGGAAAAAGGCACCAGAGCAGAAAACTTCATAAATGTCGCGATCAGCATTGATGCGCTCTTTCAAGCAAGTGTTGAGAAGGGGCAGCAGGACAAATCTATTCGAGCAATTGATCCAAAACTCGGTGCAGTCTCCGTCCGCGCTTTCATGATCCACGTCGCAATTGGCCGTGTCTGCGGCGAATACAAAGACACGCAACAGCAGCACACCGAAGTTCAAAAGCTGCTCTCACTGGTGCTTTAGGCGGCGCTATACACCGTAGATATCAAACGCAGTCTTCGGCGCTTTGCCACCTGTCAGCTTGGTCAACACATAGGGCCGCGTGCCCTTCATATGGCGTGCTGTTTCAAACTCCAGCACTTCAATCACACCCTCTCGCGGATGCTTCTGCATGATTTCATCCACGCTGGACTTGGCAAGACGGCGATGCCCCGCCCCAAACAGATCACACATTGCACCACGGTTCACCAGATACGCCTCGCCCCCATGCGCCCGCGCTGACACATAGGCATTCAGATGCAGTGCAATCGCGTCGCCAACCCTATGCACCGTCTCAGCACCATGCCCACAACTGGAGAGATGATTGCACGCCACTTCAGCCCCGGAGATCGCAAAGCAACACTCATGCACTTGGGTCTCACGATCATTGATCAGCCCACTGTCGTGCAAGATGGCAGCTGAGAACAAGAGCTCCCGATCAAACGGCACACCTGCATACTCCCCCAGCAGCACGCCAAACAGATAGGTCCGCCAGCTGTGATTCAACAATCTCGTGTCATGCGTCTCAACCGCGAAATCAAGGCTATCGCGCACCAATCCCGTCTCAGCAGGCAGCAGCGCTTCCAGCTCAGAAGAAACCGGCGACAACAAGCCCAACCGGTCTTTCATGCTGTCACCCAGCTCAACCAACTGCGTGCGCGCCAGATTGCCAACCAGTGTGAGATGTTCCAGAGGCGTCAACCGCCCCTTACTGTACGCCCCGTTGCGTTTCCCCCAATTCAGGCTACCCATCACGCGCTCAGAGGCTCTGCAATCCTTTGCTGTCACAGACATAACTCGCTCTTCCAAAAACAAAAATAATTATGTACCGTATCGCATCAATATTTAGAGCTCAATATTTTTATGCGAAGCAGTACATAAATGACTCCATCACGCCCACGCGGACGCCCGCGCCTTTTTGACAAAGACGAAGCGCTGACCACAATTCAGCGAATTTTCTGGAAAAACGGCTACTCAGCAACCAGTCTGGATCAGATCTCCGCAGAGACCAAAATCAACCGCCCAAGCCTTTACGCCACCTTCGGTTCAAAGAAGGACATCTACATCAAGTGCCTGGAGCACTTTGCCGAAATGATGGGCAAACGCACCGAAGCAGCCATCCTGTCCGAGACAGAAATCTCACGCGGGCTGGAAAAGGTTTTCATGCAGGCCATGGAGATCTACCGGCCCAAAGCAAAGAGTGACGGCGGCCCGATGGGCTGCTTCGTCACCTGCACAGCCCCGTCTGAAGCAGGTGCAGATGAAGAGATCAAAGAAGTCCTGAAAATGGTCCTCGACCGGATCGACCAGACCATGCGCGAAACCGTTGAGGCGGCGATCAAAGACCGGAAAATCCAGCCAAAACAAACCGCTGAAATCACCGGCCACCTGCTCGGTTGCCTGCTGAACGGCCTGTCCCTGCGCGCCCGGTCCGGCACCTCGCGAGACGAACTGGAACGCACAGCAAAAGCAGGCATCGAGCAAATTCTTGCATGACATCTGCATGCAAACAAAGCAAATCACGCCGCCCATCGGCAAATAGAAAGTGCACCGGCTTTCAACACCGGTGCACTTACAGTCACTCACTCACCCATTCAAATCAGGTCATGGCACCTTGCACCACGAGGGCCTGATCAATAGCAGCCTTAAACCGGCTCGCTACCTTCGCAAATCCATCAGACGTGCCGTGGATTTCATCCACCCAATCCGTCAGGTTTGGCATGGCCCCCCGGCAGTCAACCACAATGACATTGTCATCGCTCGCCGCCAGACCATCAAGCATAGCATAGAGCTCATCCAGCATTGCGCTGATGATCTTACGTCCAAGCACGCTCGGAATATTGCGGTCTGACAGTGGTTCACCCAGCCACTCATCCTGAGCCGCATGCAGCGGATCACGCGTATCTCCCTCCCATCTGAATGGGAACACGTAATCGTATCCATGCACGAAGACAGGCATCTCCTGCAGCTCGGCAACACCGCGAATATCGCTGATCACCCGCTCATAAGCCCCCTTGAGGAAAGCAAGTTTCTCATCAAACACCACACGGTCGATGTGCCCTTCCACATCAGTAATATCGCCGTTAAAGTCTCTCAAAACGTCAAAGAGCACTGCAACACCGGTATCCGGATCTTCGCCGATCACGTCATTCCCGGCAGCCGAGAACAGGAACCCGAACACCTGATCCTTGTATTCAAGCAGCGCGGAGAGATACTCACGCCGCCGCGCCCGGTTCGCACCATACACCATGTTCTGCGCCGTATCCCCGGCAGCGTCTAACGAGTAAATGTTGAAGTGTGCGCTGAGATGATCAATGACGTCATCAATCAGGATCGGAAACTGGAACCAGCTGTCTCCCTCAGAAATCAGCATTGGCCGCTCTGGATGATCCCTGAGCGCATCTTTGAACCGCCAATACCGCCGGATACGAGATGCCCAATTGCCGATCTGAAGAGCATTCTCAAACTCCTGATCAGCCTCAGTCATCTGCACCATGTCAGGCTTTATCTTGAACTGTATGTCAAATGCACCTGAATGCTCAACCACATCACAGTATTTTAGAAGTTGTTCCTCTGGGACACTTGGGTCCCGAGCAATTTTCAAAAACTCATCATATGTAATTTTCATAGTATTCCCCCTCCTAGATTTACAGATAAACTTTACACAAGAGGTGAGTTTATGATTAAGCTTGCCATATGCAGATAACAATTTAAAGGTACTTTTCATGACCCTTAAATTACAAAACTTAAACAATGTATTACTTGAAAAAGCGACTCATAGATTACAAAGCCGTCTGGGGGATTTAAACAAAACACGCAGTGCAATTCTTGCAGGTACACAAGCGGAAACAGATAGCCGGGAACGCTTGAATCTCTATCAGAAACGGCAGGCCACACTCGCCTTATCAGAAGGCTGCGCCATCTCTGCGCAGCCCTCAATCTTTGAGGAAGACGTGCAGGATCTCTCAAGACTGGGCAAGGAAGCTTTGATCGGCACGCGCAACGACCTCCTCCCAATCGAGTTCTTTGAATACGGCCTTTATGCCGCGCGCTCAGTTGGCAGAATTGAGCATGTTGAAGGGCTTAGGTTCGGCACCGGCTTTCTGGTTGGGCACGGTCTCATCATGACGAACCACCATGTTTTGCCCAATGAGCACGAAGCACGCCAGCACTTTTTCGAGCTCGGCGCAGAAGCTAACCGCATCGGCAATCAGACGCCCTCGAAAATCTGCTCCATCGAACCAGACCGCTTTTTCTGGGCCAACGAAGAACTGGACATAGCCATCGCGGCCGTCGTGGACGAAGACCCGAGCTTCATTCCACTGGACCATTATGGCTGGCACGCCCTCATCCGTCAGCAAGGCAAAATCAAGAAGGGAGATCCGATTAATATCATTCAGCATCCCCTTGGACGCAACAAAGCCGTGGTCGTCCATAACAACCACCTTCTTCATATTGAAAATGGAACTGATGCACACATGTTTTGCTGGTATTCCGGCGATACGCAAAAAGGAAGCTCCGGTTCCCCTGTCTTTAACAGTCGCTGGGAGGTCGTCGCCGTACACCACATGGCAATCCCGCAAACCAACACACAAGGTGACATTCTGGGCAAGAACGGCCAGCCCATCAGCCGGGCAACCGCACGTAGACACCCGGACCAGATCGCCTACGCCGCCAACGAGGGCATCCGCACCTCTCGTATCGTAGATGCACTGGAAACCGCTCAGTTCACCAAAGCCCACCACGCCGACATCCGCGACTTCCTCCTAAAATCATGGAGCAGCCCCGGCGCCCAACGCAGAGGCCTGCGCGCCGCAGTAAGAAGCGCACAGGCTTTGTAACTCTGCAACATCATATTATAGCAGGCAGATACATTAAGCACCCAACCGTATCCAGATGCCTGGAAACTCGTAGGAGTTCGGGCCGATCTGTGTCGCTGGCTTTGCGGAAGAGCTGGTCTGCGGTTTGAAGTTACCGGTGGTCGCAATTTCAAGAACGTCACCTGTCGCAGGATCATAAATCATGGCCTTATCCGTATCCGTCAGATGACGCGTACCAGCAACCCAATGCATCGTATTGGTGCCCGCATACTGCACCAGAATAAGGTTCACCTGATTGGTTTGAAACGGAATACTGGTCACGGTGGACAGGCTCACAGTCTTGCCGAGCTTGTTCTGAATCAGGTCTTCCTCACGATTGAAGAGATAACCACCAGCCGCATTCAGAACC
>NZ_LCWX01000200.1:158434-170082 GCF_001431305.1 Pseudovibrio sp. POLY-S9 | reverse complement strand
TTGAAGTTGTTGAACAAACCTTTGCCGAATGCAGTGTAATAAGTAATGTTCTTTGCCAGACCCGGGGCAAGGGTTTTCGCAACAGCAACCATACCCGAAGGGCTGTTCTCCAAATCAACTGTTCCATCATTTTCTTTATAAAGTGCAGTTGGATCTGGCGAAGCTGTAAGATCAAGTTCCAGATTTCCTGAAACTTTGTAAGTCTGCGTCGTCACCACCTCAGCAATCTGCAAACGATGATAGATCAAGTGTCTCAGCCGCCATAAATTGATGCGCCCTGGATCGGTTGTGACATCATAACCTTTGGTGAGATCGGCTGCGTTGAGCGTGTCGACATCAGTCGCTTTGGGCATGAAGCCCAGTTGAGCAAGAGCTGCGTTCACACAGTAAGCACCACAGGATTTAGGGGAATGTTGGACGATACCTTCGTAGAGGTCAAATTCTGCCATTTTTTGCTTTTCCTTGTTGAGAGCCATTGCTCTGCAAGGAAAGACGTTGCGGCAGGCAAACTGTGAAAACGGCTGACAGCAGACAAGAAAAAAGCCCCGCTGAAACAGCGAGGCTTTGAATTGGGAACTCTTTCCAGATCAGTGATTGAGGATCTGGGAGAGGAACAGCTGAGTACGTTCATGCTGCGGATTGGTGAAGAACGGCTCAGGCTCATTCTGCTCAACAATCTGGCCCTGATCCATAAAGATCACGCGGTTTGCCACTTTGCGAGCAAAGCCCATTTCGTGGGTCACGCAGAGCATGGTCATACCCTCTTCCGCCAGACCGATCATCACGTCCAGTACTTCCTTGATCATCTCAGGGTCAAGCGCGGATGTCGGCTCATCAAACAGCATAACCTTCGGGTTCATGCACAGCGAACGGGCAATTGCCACACGCTGCTGCTGACCACCGGAAAGCTGACCTGGGTACTTGTTGGCCTGCTCAGGGATCTTCACGCGCTCAAGGTAATGCATCGCAACTTCTTCAGCCTGCTTCTTAGGCATCTTGCGAACCCAGATTGGGGCCAGCGTACAGTTCTCCAAAATGGTCAGATGCGGAAACAGGTTGAAGTGCTGGAAACACATACCGACTTCACGGCGGATCTCATCAATCTTCTTGAGGTCAGAGGTCAGCTCAATACCGTCAACGACGATCTGGCCTTTCTGATGCTCTTCAAGGCGGTTGATACAGCGGATCATCGTGGACTTACCAGAACCCGATGGACCACAGATAACGATACGCTCGCCGCGCATAACCTTCAGGTTAATGTCGCGCAGAACATGAAAGTCACCATACCATTTGTTCATGCCTGCAATTTCGATCGCCACATCAGTATCCGAAATCTGCATTTTTGAGCGGTCCGCCTGGATATCTTTAGCGAGGTTTACGTCACTCATTTTTATAACTCCGAGTTTCTTTGGGCACGTATCAAACACGCGCCAGGCGACTAGCGATGGCCGGTATGCAGTTTGCGTTCCAAATACATCGAATATCGGGACATTGCAAAGCAGAAGATAAAGAACATGAACGCGATAAACGCATAAAGTTCCACAAAAATACCATTCCAACGTTGGTCAGCGAGCGTTGGCGCAACCAATCCGAGAGGATCCATAAGGCCAATAATCAAAACCAGTGTGGTGTCTTTGAACAAGCCAATGAAGGTGTTCACGATACCTGGGATGGAAATTTTGAGCGCTTGCGGCAGAATAATCAGACGCATGCTCTGCCAATAACTCAGCCCCAATGCATCCGCAGCTTCATACTGCCCTTTTGGCAATGCAGCCAAACCACCGCGAATGACCTCTGCCATATAAGCACTGGCAAAGAAGGTCACCATGATGACAACACGCAGCACGATGTCAAAGTTCACGCCCTTTGGCAGGAAGTAGTTGAGCAGAACATGCGCAACAAACAACAAGGTGATCAACGGTACACCGCGAATGAACTCGATGAAGATAACCGCTAGAGACTTCACAATAGGCAGGTTAGAACTGCGAGACAGCGCAAGAATAATACCGATAGGAAGCGAGAACGAGATACCGGAGACACCGATAATCATGGTCAGCAGCAAACCGCCCAGCTTAGTGGAGGAAACCGGCTCAAGGCCAAAACCACCCCAAATCAGCCAGAACGCCACAAATGGGTATGCCATAGAAGCCATCAACGCTGTACTGCGCTTTGGCATACCATCCCAAAGGGCTGGTACAAGAGCTAAGAACAGCAGTACGAAAGCCAGAATCGGACGCCAGTACAGCTCGCTCGGGTAAAAACCAAACAGGAACTGATGATAACGCTCACGAATAACGGCCCAACAAGCACCATTGTCTGTCAGTGCCCGGCATTCATCCAGAGAGTTGGCATTCCAGACAGAGTCCACAAACGCCCAATTGACCACACCCGGCACGGTTGAATACACCGCAAAGATTGAGAGCAGCGTCAAAATAGTGTTGAGCGGTGATGAAAACAGGTTTTCACGGATCCAGCCGACAGCACCAGTTGTACCCTGGGGAGGTGGCAACTGAGGCTTTTCAGAGGTCGAGACAAAGGCGAAATTATTTTCACTCATGTTAGCGCCCCTTCAGCTTTACGGATTCATTATAAAAATTCATGACTGCTGAAATAGACAGCGAGATCAACAAATATGTTGCCATCAGAAGCAACATGCACTCCATCTCACGGCCAGTCTGGTTCAGTGTAATACCGCCCAGTGTGCCAGTCAGATCCATGTAACCAACTGCAATCGCCAAGGATGAGTTCTTGGTGATGTTCAGGTAGTTGGAGATCATTGGTGGAATGATAATGCGCAAGGATTGCGGCAGAACAACAAGGCTCATGGTCCGCCTTGGACGAAGGCCAAGAGCATACGCAGCTTCAGTCTGTCCCTTGTTGATTGCCATGATGCCCGCGCGGACAATTTCCGCAACAAAAGCTGCAGAGTAGATGGAAAGCGCAAACCAAAGAGCGATAAGCGGAGTCCCGACTTTGAGACCGCCCTTCAGGTTAAAGCGACCTGCAACAGGATAATCAAGACCAATCGGCATACCAGAAGCAAAGTAAGCCAAAACGGCTGGTACAATCAAAATACCAAGACTGATGTAGCCCACGGGCTGAATCTGACCAGTCGTTTCCTGACGCTGACGTGCCCAACGACGGAATACAAAAATGCCAGCGATGGAAGCGAGCAAAACTGCAACAACAATCTGGTAGCCACCATCGAAGGTCAATCCAGGAACATAGAAACCACGGTTTGTTGCATAAACCGCCCCTTCAATAACTGGTGCTTTAAGAGCCTGCTTAGGGGTTGGAAACACATGAATGAAGACAGCGTACCATGCCAGAATCTGCAGCAGCAGCGGCACGTTACGAACGCCTTCAATGTAAACCGCCATCAAGCGGGAGACGACCCAGTTATTGGAGAGACGCAGAACACCGACAAAAACGCCGATGAGTGTTGCAGTCACGCAAGCCAGGAAGGCAACCAGCAATGTGTTGAGCAAGCCAACAAGTGCCGCTTTCCAGTGTCCTGAAGCGGATGTATATTCTACCAGCATCTGACCAATGTCATAGCCTGCTGGCTCAAATAAGAAACCGAAATTGAAATCTTTGCCAAGTGCTTCAAGGTTCTCGACAGCATTGCCGATGAGCATCATCACAACAGACAGAGCAACGATAAGCGCGATAATCTGGATCGTATAAGATCTGTATCGAGCATCTCGCCACAGTTGCGAAAACTGGAAGCTATTATCGGCTGGTACGGTTGAAGTGCTCATAAGTAGCCCGCCTTATTTATTATGCTTAGAAAAAAGGGCGCTGTCATCTTGCAACAGCGCCCTTTTTGTCAGATCTCAATCAGATCAACGGAATGGAGGTGCATACTGCAGACCACCTTCGGTCCATGTCGCATTCAAACCACGAGCCAGATTAACTTTGGTCTGTGTGCCGAGGTGACGTTCGAACATTTCGCCGTAGTTACCAACGGATTTGATAGCTACGAGAGCGAAGTCGTTACCCAGACCAAGGGATGCACCCATTTCACCGGAAGCACCAAGCAGACGCTTAACTTCTGGATCTTTGGAAGTTGCGGCCATGTCATCCGCGTTTGCAGCGGTGATGCCTTTTTCTTCCGCAATCTTCATTGCATTCAGAACCCAGCGGCCAATGTCTGCCCACTGATCGTCGCCATGACGGACGAGCGGACCGAGAGGCTCTTTGGAGATGATTTCAGGAAGAACAATATGGTCGTCCGCATTCTCAAAAGTCGCACGGGAAGCAGCCAGACCGGAAGCATCGGTGGTGTACACGTCACAAGCGTCTGCAAGGTAGTTCTGACGACCTTCAGTGTTTGTCTCAATGGGCAGCGGCTCGTAAGACATGCCTTCAGCTGCGAAGTAGTCAGACAAGTTCAGCTCTGTTGTTGTACCAGTCTGGATACAAACAGTTGCACCGTCCAGCTCTTTAGCAGAAGCAACACCAAGAGACTTCTTCACCATGAAGCCCTGACCATCGTAGTAGCTCACACCAAGGAAGGTGAACTTCAGGTCTGCATCACGGGAGAACGTCCATGTGGTGTTACGGGACAGGATATCCACTTCACCGGAAGCCAGCGCAGTAAAGCGGGTCTTACCAGTGGTTGGTGAGAAATCAACAGCATCCGGATCACCAAGAACAGCAGCAGCTACTGCACGGCAATAGTCAACGTCAAAGCCCTGCCATTTGCCGTTTTCGTCGGTGTAAGAAAAGCCTGCAAGACCAGTGGAAACCGCGCAGCGCAGCTTACCGCGCTCTTTCACGTCTTCGAGAGTGCCGGCAGATGCTGCAGACAGAGCAGTCGCTGCGAACGCTGCACCCAGCGCAACTGGAAGGATCATTTTTTTCATAGAATTGGAGCCTCTTTTTATTGTCCAATTTTAAAATTCATCACCGGAAGTAGCAGGCCGTTCTCCTCCTCTAAGAAAAACACCCAGGACAGACATGTCAGCGCATGTCCTTAAAGCCCCCCTATTGGCTTCAACCACTCCTCGCTAAGCATTCGATGATATTTCTCTAAAAACGTCAAGAGGTTTTTATTAACAAGTTAGTCTACGAGGTGCTATTCAACAGCGATTGCAAAGTTTCTATGCAATTTATATCTCAGCTGCACGCGCTTTAACCATTAATCAAAATTGCAAAATATAGTTCTGTATACACCAGCAAACAAATTAATCCAAACAATACTGAAATAGAGAGGAAATATTACTTAGACTACAAGCGCAATGAAAAAACTAACCTTAAAAACTGATCGCATAATCTGAGCAATTTTCTTCAAAAATACGTATTTCACACTAACCTTTACAATCCCACTGCACAAATAATACGCAATTTTACGAAAATACCACAAGGAAGTCTATCTTCCCTATGGGCAAATAGCGTTCAGCTATACTCGTGTATTCAGATTGCATTTATTGCGGATAAATCGCCTAAAAGTTCGGGTCCTTGCGTTTTTCCTTGTAGATAAGCCATAGATTTCGGAAATAAATGATCAATCCAAGGCCCTGTCCCGCAATAAAAACCGGATCCTTCTTGACGATAGCGTAAGTCAAAAGGAGCGATCCACCCCCTATTGAGAAGAACCAGAACGCCACCGGGACAATGGATCTCCCCACTCGCTCAGAGGCAATCCATTGGATCATAAAGCGCATCATGAACATGAATTGCGCGACAAACCCCCAAAGAACCCAGAAATCCCATTGAGCGACGAAAACATCATAAAGCCAATCATACAAACCCGAGAACATCAATGGTCCTCCTTAGCAGGAGACACATCCGAATCTGTCACCATCACCACCTCGGGAATGACTTTTCGACGTCGGCGTAACCACCACACACCAAACAGATCAAGAACCCCAACAAGCGCCCGGTCAAAGATCCCATATTTGGAGACACCGTGCTCACGCTCACGGTCAACCACATCCACATGAACAACCTCGTATCCTTCACGGATCACAAGGGCCGGCAAAAACCGGTGCCAGCTGTCAAAATACGGCAGTTTCAAAAACACATCACGCCGCAACAACTTGAGACCGCATCCGCTGTCTCGCGTATTATCTCTCAGGATCGCCCCGCGCAATTTATTAGCCGCTTTGGAAGCGTAACGTTTGAAGAGGCTGGCTTTTCGCCCCAGTCGCTGCCCGGCAGCAAGACCAACACGCGCACCGCCCTTCTCCATCGCCTCAAGCATTTCACGATAATAGATCGGATTATTCTGTCCATCGCCATCGATCGTGGCAACATATGTGCCCCGCGCATGCAACAACCCCGTGCGTACAGAACAACTCTGCCCACTAGACCGTTTATGATGGATCAACCTCAAAAAGCCGTGCTCCAACGCATAGCGTCGCAACACCTCAAGACTATCGTCAGTAGAGCCATCATCAACCACAATGGCTTCAAATCTGTAGTCCTTCAGAGCTTCCGCAATCTCATCCAGCAAGGGAGGAAGATTATCTCTCTCATTCTTCACAGGGATAACAACGCTGACGTCAATTTCATTTACACCGGCACTCTTGGTCATTCCAGTCACCCCTACCCTGAGACGGAACTCCGCTCAGGCTAAGGACAACGACCTCAATCAGCCCGGAGTGTCTCCGATTGTTTTTGTACGGGAGAAAAACTGTCAGATCGCGCTGCCCGCCAGGATCTCAAACATAAAGCCACAGAGATACTGCTCATAATCGGTTGCACACCGCCTTTATCATCAAATGAAAACCCGATCCGCCGACGAGCCATCCAACGGGCACAGCAATAAGAAAATGCTCCACCTATGATAATGCCAGCGACAACATCACTAGGATAATGAGCTCCCACAATCACTCTACTGGCAGCAATCCAAAGCCCCACAACCGCAAGCAGCCACCGAAGTCTGGGAGCAATCAATGCCAAAGCAACGATCAGAGCACCAGCCGTTGTCGAATGCCCGCTTGGAAGGCTCGAAAGCTTTGCCTCCCACGCGAAGAAGTCGAAATACATTGGCCCCATTTCATCAAAAAGGGTTGGTCGGGCACGCCCGATATTCCATTTCAGAGCAATGGCCAGCAGCCCACTAACAGCGACAACAAAGAACAGATAACTCCCGTATATCGTCAGATACGACACTGCCATCTTTCTACGAAACGGGAGACGCTGCCAGCCGCCAAAAATCATTGCTAGAATCCATAGTCCCGTTGGGAACAGGATCCAGTCAGACTTGCCGACATCTGTAATGACCTCGAAAATATCATGGTAGGCAACGGGCAGTTTCCGAGCCCAAATCGGGCTACTGTGGTCCAGAAAAACCATCGCCAGACCGCACAGCCCAATCAATAAGGCTGCGATATTTTGTGGCTTCAAAAGTGGAGGAAGAGCAGCAGCGGCAACAGTACTCCGCGCTCTTCGGTTTTTCAAAATTGCAGAGGTTTGTCCAACATGTCGTCTCGCATTATTGCCAGCAACACGTAAGGCCTCAATCAGACGCTCACCAATTGATGGAGTGGAACTTTCTTCCCGCGGAGCATCTTCCTTGTAGCTTTGCTTATAAGACGCAGCACCGTCAGCATCTCGTTTGAAGGGTTGCGCTTCGCGTGATTTATCTTTTGTTTGATCCACGTCCTGAACTGGACGCTCTAAGGTATCTATGGAGCCGTCATCAATCATCACGTCGCCCCACCCGCAGAAAAAATATGTATCAGCAAAGCTTTACCGCCATTGATATTCAGGCCAGATACAGTTGATACTTCCGAAGTCTTCATCCCCAACCGAAGAGCTTCCGCATCAAACCGATCCAGCTGCCGTCCTTCCACCAGCACAATTCTGCAGGTCCCTTTAGACACTCCGGTTCTCTGGCTTCCGTCCGCCAGAAAACGCGCTGCAGCTTCTGCGCCAAGTAGCTTTGTTTGCGTGCCCTGCAAAAATACGAAGCTGGGCTCATAAAAACCTGCTGTTGCAACGTCTTTCCGCTCACATCCCGGCAGCTGCTCAACAGCTTCGGCGAGACGGCTGGAAATCCAGATGGTCGACAGGGCTGGGCCAGAAAAAGCCCAGAAGCCGACAAACATCAGCAATGCGGAAGCCCCCACCGTCGGCAATGCCCCGACGAGTTCTCCCGCAATCAGTTTACGAGTGGCTGATAACGCAGCAATGACAGCCAACCCACACAGCACAACACCCGGAGGAGACGGCCAGAGATCAAGCAACAAAGGTCCAACAACAACAGCAATAAAAATGCCCAGCGGGACCAGCAGGAATAAAAACGCAGAGGCGTATCGCCAGTAAATGCCGGCCTGTTTTGCCCTGTCAGTCGTCAACACACCCGCCGCCAGCAACGCCAGTGCTGGCATCATCGGCAATGTGTAGTGAGGCAGTTTCGTTGAAACCAATTCAAATATGATCCACGACGGGATCAGCCAACACAACAAGAATCTATAACAAATTTGATTCAATTCTTGCCTAATACCATTAAAAATCACAAGGAGAAAAGAAGGGATTGGCCAGAAAATTACGAAACTGATTAAGAGGTGTGTGAGTGGTGGAGCACCGTGGGCCTCTCGCCCTGTTCCCACTTTACCCCAAAGATCTGCACCCAGAGCGTCCTGGAAGAAGGCACCATTTGTCTCAATGTAAATAGCAACCAGCCATGGTGTAACCAATGCAAGAAACAGCAGAAAACCGGAGATTGGAGCTAATCCCCCCAACCACGAAACACGCCTTTCCCAAACCGATAAAGACAGGATGGTTAGGCCGCATACCATAAGAATGATCGGCCCCTTGATAAGAGTGCCCAGCGCCAACCCAACCCAAAAGAGCACGGCAGGAGACCAAAGCGCTTTGCTTTGTTGCGCCATCCACACTCGAACCAACGCCCCTTGAGACAACATCACACATGCCAGAAGCGCCGCATCCGTTTTAGCCAAATGTGCTTCAACATTTAAAATGAGAGCTAATGCAACAAGCAGCGCACCTAAAAAGGCCTCCTGCTCCCGAAAAAATGCTCGCCCAGTCCAGTACGTCAGCAACACAGCTGCAATTGCGCCAATCACAGAAGGGAGACGATAGACCCAAATGGGCGCATGCTCTCCATATCCCAACAGTTTGGCAGCACCCACTTGTGCCCAGTAAATTCCGATCGGTTTTTTGTTTCGTGCCAGCTCTTGATAGTGAATGGAAACGTAGTTGCCTGTCTCCATCATCTGTTTGGAAGCCTGAGCAAATCTCGGTTCATCACGATCAAGCGGGGGAACGGACGTCAACCCCGGCAGGTACAAGCACAGACACAAAAGCAAAAGAATGATCGGGGCCAGCCAGTCGCGCGCCACCAGACGAAGCCAAATAGCCTGTTGATCAGACTTCTCAACCTCATCCTCACTCAGAGACATTGCAAGATTCATTTGCGCAGACATAATCGCCTTGAGGCCCTCCACACTCCCAAAAAACATGGTCCGAGAGACTGCCGCCCCCTGAGAACAATACGCAGCCGATCATCTGGAACACATTCCCCAAAACTCCCCACTCAAATGCACGGTAGGCCTAAATCCATAAGCAGCACCCTCCCCTGGAAAGCTGAAGAGCACCTGAGTTGCCCCTTCCAATTGTGTCTTCAGCATTTGACAGTCTGTGAGGTTTCTAAAACTCATGGCTTGTCTCCACTCTTCTTTGAGATCACCTGAAAATCCGAAGGACAGAAGTATGAGGGAAATGTATTTTTGTCAACTTTATTGACAATAATTACCTTTAAACGATATAATTCAATACGTTATAATAAAACAACTAACTCTATATCGCTCTATACTGGTATTCACATGACTGCTCGCTGCTCCGTACGACCAGCAATCGAAGAGCCAAAGCCGCTCCTTTTAAGGACAATCAAAATAAAGAAACAGCTTGGGAATTACGTGGATTACTCGCGAGCAGTACAGTTTCGGCCAAATTTCATGCCTAAGATGAAATGAACTAATCGGGCATTTCGGGATTACACACGTGCGTTTGGAATTAAGGGCAACTGCTGCCTTACTGCTGGCAGGAACACTTGCTGGCTGCGCTGGCTTGGGCATAGAGACATCAAAGAATGTTGAGCTGTCTCAGATCGCAATCAACAAGAATGAAGCATTGCGCCAGACCAATGCGTGGCGTGCAAAGCATTCCTTGCCGCCAATCAAGCTGGACCCGCACCTCAGCGAAGTCTCACAGGATATGGCCGATCACATCGCCCGCCTGGATTCGCTCAAAACCAGACGTCACTCCTCCTCCAGCCTCATCAGTCGCACCCAGACTGAAGGATATAAATCCTTTGCAGGCGCAGAAAATCTGGGCGCAGGCTACGCGAACATTTCGGCTGCAATGACGGGCTGGAAAACCTCTCCCGATCACAACAAAAACCTGCTCAACAAGAACGTCACACATATGGGCATTGCCCGCACCAACCGAGCAGACGGCACCTATCGGAATTTCTGGGTCATGACACTCGCGGCCCCTCAAAAGCCAGTGACAGCAACAGGTTTCACCACAGTCTCACTGCCCTTCCCAATCCAGTAACTTCCCTTGCGTCGAGAATTGATTAGGGGAATTTTCACTCCGCTTCCTTTACGCAGTTGCAAATAGCACCCATATTCACATCTCCACGCGCATTCCCATGATGAGGCATTGCCTCCTTGAGGGAATACGCGTCCATCAATTGATTAAAAGCAGTCTGGCTCTCCCTTAAGCAGATCTGAGCCCAGTCTGAATTTTTAATTTCATCGGAGATTTAATATGAGCGAGACCGCAAAGGTTCTTCTGCAAGATTGGAAAACCCCGTTCGGACTTCCACCTTTTGCACAGATCAAGCCGGAAGACTTCGAGGGTGCATTTGAAGAGGCCTTTAAGACAGGCGAAGACAACATCACTCGCATTGCTCAAAATCCTGAAGAACCAACCTTTAAAAACACCATTGCAGCATTGGAACTGGCCGAAGATGCTCTTGAGCAGGTTGCAAGCGTGTTCTTCAATCTATCCTCGGCAGATACCAACGAGACCTTGCAACAAGTCGAGCGCAATGTTTCACCAAAACTGGCGGCGTACAGCACTAAAAAGTACCTGAACCCTGCCCTCTTCAAACGCATAGAAACACTGATGGCGAAAAAGGACACGCTGGATCTGACATCTGAACAGGACCGTGTGTTGGAACGCTATTACGCCATCTTCCATCGCGCTGGTGCAGGTCTGGACTCCAGCGGCAAAACCCGTATCGCAGAAATCAACGAGCGTCTTGCAACTCTGGGCACCAGCTTTGCGCAGAACGTTCTGGCTGACGAAGCTTCCTACAAACTCGTTCTGGAGAACGAAAGCGATCTGGAAGGCTTGCCGGAATTCCTTGTAAAAGCCGCAAGTGCAGCAGCTGAGGAACGTGGTGAACCGGGCAAATACGCCATTACCCTCTCCCGCTCCTCCATTGAGCCGTTCCTGCAGTTCTCCAAACGTCGCGACCTGCGCGAAGAAGCCTTCAATGCCTGGGCAAGCCGTGGTGACAATCCGGGAAAAACCAACAACTCAGTAATCGTCCGCGAGACTGTGCAGCTCCGCAATGAGAAAGCCAAACTCCTCGGCTTCGAAAACTTTGCAGCATTCAAGCTGGATGATGTCATGGCAAAAAACACGAATGCAGTGGATGA
>NZ_LCWX01000200.1:157767-158335 GCF_001431305.1 Pseudovibrio sp. POLY-S9 | reverse complement strand
TCTGCTCTCCAATGTCTGGGGACCAGCCAAGGCACGAGCACTGGAAGAAGCCGCTGACCTGCAAGATATGGCGCAATCTGAGGGCGACAACATTGAGATCGCTCCGTGGGACTGGCGTTACTATTCAGAGAAGGTCCGCAGCGCTAAGCATGATCTGGATGAAGCTGAGATCAAGCCGTATTTCCAGCTGGATCAGATGATCGAAGCGGCCTTTTACACCGCAACCTGTTTGTTTGGCCTCACCTTCAAAGAGCTGAAAGGTCAAGACGTCTACCATCCGGATGTGCGTGTCTTTGAAGTCTTTGACAAAAACGGCGACCATCTCGGCATCTTCATCGGCGACTACTTCGCCCGCGCTTCAAAGCGCTCTGGTGCATGGATGAGCGCCTTCCGCTCACAGCAGAAGCTGAAAGGTGATGTCCGCCCAATCATCGTCAACGTGATGAACTTCTCAAAAGCACCAGAGAGTGAGCCAACCCTGCTGACCTTTGATGATGCCCGCACCCTGTTCCACGAATTTGGTCACGGCCTCCATGGCCTCATGTCCAACGTGACACACCCACTTGTT
>NZ_LCWX01000200.1:153169-157597 GCF_001431305.1 Pseudovibrio sp. POLY-S9 | reverse complement strand
AAAAAAAGTACCCCCGCCACTACCAAAGCGGCGAAGTCATTCCAGAAGAGCTTCTGGAGCGTCTGCTAGCGGCAGCCAACTTCAACCAAGGTTTTGCAACCGTTGAGTATCTGGCGACTGCTCTGGTTGATATGGCGATCCATAAAGAAGATAAGCTCGACGATCTCGATCCGGCTCAGATGGAAAAGAAGATCCTCAACGGTATCGGTATGCCGAAAGAGATCATCATGCGTCACCGCATTCCGCACCTCCTGCATGCCTTTGCCGGAGACGGATATTCTGCGGGTTACTACAGCTATCTCTGGTCAGAAGTGATGGATGCTGACGCATTTGAAGCTTTTGAAGAAACTGGCGATGCGTTTGACGCTGATACAGCAGCCAAACTGGAAAAGTTCATTTACGCAGCAGGCGGATCTCAAGATCCAGCAAAAGCTTATATGGATTTCCGCGGTAAACTGCCATCCATTGAGCCACTTCTCAAAGGTCGCGGGCTAGTCAACTAAACATCAGACACCCAAAACAGATATCAAAAAGGGCGGACCATGTGGTTCGCCCTTTATCATGAGGACTCAAAGGAAGAAGGCTAGCCTCTCATCATCCGGTTGAGGCCACTTAAGAATACAAACAGCCAGCCCAGGATCATCAGCATGCCACCCGTTGGGGCAGCAAAGTCAAAGAGCTTCTCACCAACGAACAAGCGCTGAGCCAGATCACCACAGAACAAACCAACACCGGCAAACAGCAAGAGCATGGCAAATGCAATGCCTTTGGAGCCCGTAATCCCGTGTGCAACGCCCAGCCCGACAAAAGCAGCGGCATGCATCATCGTGATTTGAGAGATAATACCCAGATACTGGTTATCGACCGCGTGCGAACTGGCCGCCGAAGTCAAAATGGCAATAACACCGCAAAACCCGCCAAGCGCCAATCCAAGACCAAGGCCCTGACCAAGTCTGATCCGTGGCTGGTCAACAGGCACCGCTTCACTTGCACTATCCGGCATGGCTGCTCCTTAAATCCCTATTCCAAATAACATACTGCGTGAAACACAGACACGCATCAACTGCATATAGGATAGCCAGCAAAAATTACAAAACCCTCAGCAACACACCACCATGATTGATAGCTGATAAGAACATGCACTCCGCTGCTGTCCCTCAACACCTGGACCTGCGACAAACAATAGGCTCTCTCCTCGACCAGAGAGAAGGCTGCAAAGATTGACTCTTTACAGCCTGCATCACTTATTTCGCAGCATCCGCTAGATTGCTAAACGGGTCAGCCACCAGCGGCTTCAAGATTGTTAGCGTAGACCCATCCGGGTCAAAGTCCTTGAAGCTCACAGAGTTGAAGTTCATCGCATTGAGCTTCCGTACATAATAAACAGCACCATTCAGATCTGCCATAACAGACCATTGCGTGTAGTCTGGGTTGTCATCTTGCTGAGAGCTCGCAGACTGGGCCGCATCCAGCGCTTCCGGTTGGGCAAAGCCTTTCGGAATGTCGAAGTTGTTCAGAATATGCCCAGCGACATTGAGGTTCTCTTTTGCAGTTTCATGTTCCTCAGCTGTGGTCACAAACGCTGTCACGCGCACAAAACGCGATGGCGGCGTTACATCTCCCGGCACACCCAGCATACCTGATCCCTGCCCCAGTGGTTGCAGCTCACCTTCTGGAAACTTCTTTCCAGCCGAGTTTATTGGTGTCAGGTTCACGTAATTGCGCAGGTTGGTTAAGTGCCAATCAAACTGCGGCGAGTTGGTCATCACACCAAGCTCATTATCGTAGACCTTCAAGCCATCATCGACGGGCTCAATCACGATGGACTTTCCAGAACGGTCATGAATAGTGAAATGCAGCGGAGGCACTTCGCCAAGCGGAGCAAAATCAACATCGACCAGCTTGATCGACTTAACGGCTTCTTTCACCTCTTCAACTGTCTCAAACTGCGATAGGACCCAAACGAGAAAATCAATCGGTGCAACTTCATCATCTGCGCCACTCGCCTTCACATCAGAGTACTCTGCAAAACCAGGGAAGTAGAGAGCACCAGCTGCAAGACCAGCTTCATTTACACCATCAACAATCGCGGTCTCATGCTTCATTGCATTCATACCGATCACAGCATACTTGCTTTTCCACTTTGCCCCTTCCCATTGTTTATCCCCATTAAGCTCTCCAGAACTCGTGAGCTCATAATTGCGTGGGATCAGAGAAACAGTGGACTCAGTTTCAAAGCCGAACTCCATGGTCCTCCCATAGACACGTCCGTCATCTTTGGCCGTAACAACAAAGCTCGTGCAAGCAGATGCACCAGCAATTGGTGATATCAAGAGGGTGGTCGAACACAATCCAGTCAGCACAACGCGCTGCATTTTTGAAAATAATGATGGCATGCTAAGCTCCTTTAGCTTTTTGCATGCGTATCGTCTCTGGAGATCTCCAAGAAATGCATAACGTTTGCATTCGATTATTCTGAAGCTTAGTAAGTGCTTTATGCTGTTGTTTTAATGAGAAATATTTAGAGCTCAGTTGGAGAAATCAATGCACAAAACTCTGAGCATCTCGAACCTCGTTGATGTTCCTCACTTCCTTGAGCCAGCCGCAAAAGGCATGTGGCTGGAATGGTGGGAAGAGGAAGGCCACCCGATTGAAGATGTTTATGAGGAACTCCGCACGAGCCTCAACAAAGAAACCATTCCCACAACATTGATCGCACACGACCAGACCGAGTTCCTTGGCATGGTCATGTTGGTGCAATCAGATATGAGCAAGCGCCCGCAGTACTCACCATGGCTGGCATCCCTATGGGTCGCTCCAGAGCATCAAGGCAAAGCCATCGGCTCCCGGCTCACAAAAGAACTGGAGGCACTCGCTTTAAACGATGGCACAACACACCTCTACCTCTTCGCAAAACTAAGCTTGCACCGGTTTTATGAAGGTTTGGGGTGGCAGTGCATCGAAAATGACGTGAATGGAGTAGATATTTTCCGCAAGAAATTAAGCCAAGACAGCAGGCCGTTTCATCAGCACCTTATGTAGTCCGGGTCCATAACCATCCGTCTCGACGGATTCAGCAACAAACCCCATTCTCTCGTAGAAGGGACGTGTATGCTGTGAGGTATCGATATAAACCGCCTGATCTGGATAGTCCTTTGCAATACGCGCAAGCCGGAATTGCACAAGCGCTCTGCCAATCCCCTGACCGTGCTGTTCACGGCGCACCATACCCCAAATAAGCCCCACCCCTTTAGCATTCAGGCAATACCCACCAGCAGCAACAATCAGCCCATCTTGCTCGGCCACATAGTATGGATCATCAAGGTTTTTCAGGTCCAGGCTGTATTCTTCCAGCTCAGTCTCCATGAAATACTTGGGAACATTCCCCTTAAAGATCTCAAGGCATGCGTCATAGTCACCGGTTTGATATCTACGAAAATCCATCACACAGTCCTTAGTGGCCTTGGTTCCAAAACGTATCGCATCACCGGCAATTTCCGCCCTGCTGGAAGGGAAGGCTGAAACCCAATTTCCTCCGCTCCCATACGCTCATAAAATCCTTTGGCATGAGGATCAGAGACAATCACCAGCTCTGGAAGCTGCTGATCTTGCAGCCAGTTCTGAATGAAGCCAAACATAATCCGCCCTGCGCCCCTACCCATCAGTTGCGGAGAGACCCAGAAGTCCTCAAGCTCGCTGCGTTGCTCTGCATCAACGGAAATAGAAAACACACCAACAATCCGGCCCTCAGCTTCCAAGACCCAGAAATGCCTGCTTGCCAGAACAACCTCATCAACAATCAGATCAGGCAGCCAGACTTCCATCATCTCCTGCGAATAGCCCCAATGGCCTTTCGCTGCGAGGATCACCTCATTCATTTCCGAAATATGCTGCTTACTCGCCTTGATGATATTCACGTACACGCCCCTTTGATGGGAAAGACAAAACGCCTCACACAGGCTGAAGCAATCCGAAAAGCCCGGACCTATGCGCCGTATTGCCCTCTGGTTGGGTCTGCCACATCAATAATGCGTAAGGACGGTTTCGCCTGCCCCTGCCACGTATCAACACTCAAACTACCAGCAATATGGAGGGGTTTGCCACGTGCTTGTAAGAGCGCCTTTCCATGAGGTTGGTCTTCCGCTTTAAAAGCAATCGCCTTCAGGTTTGTTCCCTCGTTACCACCAAGCGTCACACTCACATGCCCTTGCCCAACCACCTTTGAAAACTTGATCGGCACAGATGGCAACGCAAAAACAGGTTCTGCGTGCGAGGCCCCATAAGGCCCTGCCTGTTCCAGTATATCCAGCAGGCTCAGGTTCGCGCCAGCAGGTGTCAGCACACCATCAATAGTGAGTTCATGATCAGCAGAGGCCTGCTCCACATCTTCACTCAGTTGCTCCGTCAGGAAAGCCTCAAACTCAGGTA
>NZ_LCWX01000200.1:151476-153021 GCF_001431305.1 Pseudovibrio sp. POLY-S9 | reverse complement strand
AAACCCGCCTCAACAGCTGCACGAACCGCAGAGCCCAGATCAACACCAATGATTGAACGGCCTGAGCCAGTGCCCAAACCCTTTTCATTAAACGCCATAGCAAAAGCAGGCCGGCGATAACGCTCTTTCAGCCGCGAGGCGATCAATCCAACGACACCCGGATGCCAGCCGTCTGCTCCTGTCAAAAGCACGGCAGGAGGAACAGTGACCTCCATTTTCTGGAACGCCTGCCCCTCGCCTTCTTCCAGCATCACAGCTTCCATGGCCTGACGTTCCTGGTTGAGCCGTTCCAGCGTCGCTGCAATGCGCTCCCCCTCCGCCCGATCATCAGAGGAAAGCAGTTTCATGCCAAGAGCTGAATCGCCAATTCGCCCGCCCGCATTGATGCGCGGCCCAAGCATGTAGCCCAGATGGTACGGGGTCGGCTTTCCACTCAATCGGGAAATATCAGCAAGACAGGAAAGGCCAATGTTCTCACGCCGTGCCATCACTTTAAGGCCCTGCACCACATAAGCACGGTTCAGTCCCTTCAGCGGCACAACATCACAAACAGTCCCAAGCGCAACAAGATCGAGAAGGTCCATAAGCCGGGGCTCAGCGCGCTGCGCAAAAGCACCACGCCGCCGCAACTCGCGGTTCAAACCAACAAGGAACAGGAAGGTAACACCCACAGCTGCCAGGTGGCCCTGCCCCGACAGATCATCCTGCCGGTTGGCATTCACCAGCGCATGAACCTCCGGAAAGCTCTCATCCACCTGATGGTGATCCAGAACCACCACTTCCAGTCCGATCCGCTTGGCTTCCTCAAAGGCTTCAAACGACGTGGAACCACAGTCTACTGTGACTAGCAACCGTGCCCCCCCTGCATGAAGCTGATTGATCGCCGTTGGATTTGGCCCATAACCATCAATGATGCGATCCGGGATATAGACATCCGGCTCCGCTCCAAGCTGCATCAGGTAGCGCTTGAGCAAAGCAGAGGACGTTGCACCATCAACATCGTAGTCCCCGAAGATCGCAATCTTAACGCCCGCTTGCAACGCATCTGCAACACGCGCGCAGGCCTTATCCATATCCACCAGTTTGGAAGGATCCGGCATCAGGTCTTTAAGGGAAGGATTTAAGAACCCGGAAGCCTCTTCCAGCGCCACATTGCGCCCGGCAAGCACACGGCCAACCACTTCAGGCAGGTCGGTTCTTTGAGCAATGGCCAGCGCTTGTGAGAGCCCCTGATCATCAAGCCGCTCGCGCCACATACGTGCGCTCAAAGACTTTTTGACACCAAGAACGACACGCCGCTCGGCACTGGATGCATCCAACGTCATAACCATAGAAAGAAACTGCCCGGATTCTCGTATAAAAGCAAAAGGGGCGAGTGTTCAACACACCCGCCCACTCTATTTATCTAGCTTGAAGGAAGCGCTAAATCAATCCAGATGGAATTTTTCCAACTGGGTATGCTTCGCTTCAATGAAACGAACAGTACCAGTCGTGGAACGCATCACAACAGTGTGGGTGGTGATGTTATCACGGCCCAGCTTCACA
>NZ_LCWX01000200.1:133563-151332 GCF_001431305.1 Pseudovibrio sp. POLY-S9 | reverse complement strand
CCCCGCCAGCCATTTCTTCCATGGTGTATTTGCGATTGATATCGTCAATACCCATGCGGCCTGCGCGTTCAACCTGCTCTTCGCGAGTGATCACCAGACGGCCCTGCATCTGACCACCAATACAGCGCAGAGCTGCTGCAGCCAAAACGCCCTCAGGTGCACCACCAATACCAACATAAAGATCGATACCGGTCTCTTCAGGATCCGTGGTGTAAATGATGCCAGCGACATCACCATCACCAATCAGGAAGATGGAAGCACCCGTAGCGCGGATGTCGTCAATCAGCTTGGCGTGACGTGGACGGTCCAGCACACAGACGGTTACGTCTTTCACTTCACAGCCCTTTGCTTTCGCAACAGCTGCAAGGTTTTCCTGAATTGGGCGATCCAGATCGATGGTACCCTCAGGATACCCCGGACCAATCGCAATCTTATCCATGTAGCTGTCAGGTGCGTTCAGCAAACCGCCTTCTGGTGCCAGCGCGATAACAGCAATGGAGTTTGGCATGTTCTTCGCACAGATCGTGGTACCTTCCAGCGGATCAAGTGCGATATCAACCTTTGGCCCGTCTTTTGTGCCAACCTTTTCGCCAATGTAGAGCATTGGCGCTTCATCACGTTCCCCTTCACCAATCACGACAGTACCGTCGATTGGCAGCTGGTTCAGTTCGCGGCGCATTGCGTCCACAGCAGCCTGGTCAGCTGCCTTTTCATCGCCCCGCCCACGAAGACGTGCTGCAGATACAGCAGCACGTTCCGTAACGCGTGCAAGTTCCAGTGTCAGAATACGGTCAAGAACGTCAGTTGCGTCCTGATGACTATCCGCCATTTAAACCTCTCGGGTGTCCTGTTTTCACGTTAAACGTGAGGAAGTATTATTTCAGGTTCTCAATTCGTAACATCTGAGGCTTACCAGAAGTTACTTTTTCAGCAGCAATCGCATCCAGAGCTTCGCGCACAGCCAATTCAGTGGTCTCATGCGTGATAAGGATAACACTTCGCGGTGCTGCAGGATCGCTTACACCATCCTTATCATTTCTGGAATGCGGTCCACGTTGGACAATAGACTCAAGTGAGATCCCTTTGTCCGCCATACAGCGCGCAATTGTGGCAAAAGTACCGGCTACGTCCAACACAGCCAGACGAATATAGTAACCACCTTCATGCGCTCGCATACGCGCTGGAACATAATCTGCAAGTGTTGTCGCAGACTGACTAAACACCGGCAGAGAAACATCACGTGCAATATCGACCAGATCGGAGATCACAGAGGATGCTGTTGCATCACCGCCTGCCCCCGGACCAACCAGCACCACTTCACCAACTGCATCACCATCAACAGCAACGGCGTTCAACACACCATCAATGCGAGCGATTGCAGAAGACTTCGGCACCATGGTCGGGTGCACGCGCTGTTCGATCCCTGTATCAGTGCGCTGAGCAACACCCAGCAGCTTGATCCGGTAACCCAGCTCATCCGCAGCGCGAATATCAGCCGTCGTAATGGAAGTGATCCCTTCCACATAGATCGCATCTGCATTCACTTCACAGCCAAACGCAAGGCTGGTCAGCAGAGCAAGCTTGTGTGCGGTATCAAAACCTTCGATGTCAAAGGTTGGATCAGCTTCGGCATAACCAAGACGCTGCGCATCAGCAAGACACTCAGCAAACGACAAGCCTTCCTGCTCCATCCGCGTGAGGATGTAGTTACAAGTGCCGTTCATGATGCCGTAAACGCGGGACACATCATTGCCCGCAAGGCTCTCACGCATGGTCTTGATGATTGGAATACCACCAGCAGCAGCGGCCTCATAGTTGAGGCTCACATCTTTGGCTTCTGCAAGGTGTGAGAACGCAACCGCGTGCTTCGCCAAGAGCGCTTTGTTGGCTGTGACGACGTGCTTACCGGTTTCTAACGCAGTGCGAACACTCACCTCAGCCGGACCGTCTTCACCACCAATCAGCTCCACAAAAACATCAATCCCGTCGAACTTGGCAAGTTCAACGGGATCTTCAAACCAGGTCAATCCATCCAGATTAACACCACGATCTTTAGAGCGGCTGCGAGCACTCACAGCCACTACTTTGATAGGTCGGCCACATCGATTGGCAAGAACATTCGCCTTGGCCTCGAGGATACGCACCAACGAAGCACCGACGGTTCCTAGACCAGCAACGCCAACTTTCAAAATATCAGTCATAAATACCCAGTATCTGTAGGTGGGCGGGCGCCTAAGCGCCCGATTTACTCAATTCCTCAGAATTGCTGCCCGCGTCTTCAAAAAACTTCCGAATGCCACGTGCGGCCTGCCTGATACGCTGTTCGTTTTCAACCAGACCGATACGTACAAAACCTTCACCGTGTTCACCAAAGCCGATTCCCGGAGCAACCGCCACATCTGCCTTTTCAATAAGCAGCTTGGAGAACTCCAAAGACCCTAGATGCTTGAACTGGTCTGGAATTGGAGCCCAGGCAAACATGGATGCTTCTGGAGCAGGAATATCCCAACCAGCGCGTCCAAAAGAGTCGATCAACACATCACGACGCTTCTTATAGATCTCGCGAGTTTCACGAATGCAGTCATCTGATCCGTTCAACGCAGACGCAGCTGCCACCTGAATTGGAGTGAACGCACCATAATCCAGGTAGGACTTCACGCGAGCAAGAGCCGCAATCAGACGTTCATTACCAACTGCAAAGCCCATACGCCACCCCGGCATGGAGAAGGTTTTGGACAAAGAGGTAAACTCAACAGCAATATCCATTGCCCCCTCTACCTGCAGGATGCTCGGAGGAGGAACATCACCAAAGTAGATTTCGGAGTACGCCAGATCAGAAAGCACATAGATTTCGTGCTTACGCGCAAAGGCAACCACATCGCGATAGAAATCCAGATCAGCAACACTTGCTGTCGGGTTCGCTGGGAAGCACAGAATAATTGCAATTGGCTTCGGAATAGAATGGACCACAGCCCGCTCCAGAGCCTCAAACAGCTCAGGACCCGGAGTTGCCGGGATAGACCGCAGCGAACCACCTGCCATCAGGAAGCCAAATGCATGAATTGGATAGGATGGATTAGGGACAAGCACCACATCGCCCGGCGCGGTAATCGCCTGAGCCATGTTGGCAAACCCTTCCTTAGACCCTAGAGTCGCAACAACTTGCGTATCTGGGTTTAGCTTTACACCAAAGCGACGCTCATAATAGCCAGCCTGTGCCTTACGCAATCCCGGGATCCCTTTGGATGCGGAATAGCGATGTGTGCGCGGGTTCTGAACAGTCTCCACCAGCTTATCGACAATATGTTGCGGAGTAGGCAAATCAGGGTTGCCCATACCCATGTCGATAATATCGGCGCCTGCCGCTCGCGCTTTGGCTTTCAGACGATTGACCTGTTCAAAGACATAGGGCGGGAGCCGGCGTGTCTTGTGAAAGTCGTCCATGACGCGAGCCTCACTTTCTTCAGTTTAGCGTTTCAAGCTATATTTTGATTTCTGTTCAAACTTGGTCCCGAGTCATTTCAGCCAAGTTTCCACGGCCTTTTAGCAGGTGCGAACATTTTTCGCATCATTCATGAGGGATAAAACCGACATTTTTTTAAAGTTTTCAAAGAAGATGTGAAACTTTAAATCCAAAGAAAAAGCCGCAGAATTCTGCGGCTAACAACGGGATCTACAATTTCGACTTGAGAAATTAGACGGCTTTCACACAAAATGCACAACTAAAGGTGCATTCGCCACATGAAAATGCGGCGAAAGATTATTGCGCCTGCACATCCTGAGATTGCTCAGCCTGCTCACCAGCAATCGTTTTCAGCTGTTCGGTACTAGACTCAAAGCTCTCACCAAGACCTGCCCTGCGCTTACTCTCAGAGGAGATTGCAAGCAGATTGGCTTCAGAAGCCGCACGCTGTTCTGGGGAAAGCAAATCGCTGGAAACTTCTGGCGGCAGTTCAGCCACACCAGTCTGCTTTGCGCCGTTGCCTTTTTCGATGGCCTCGTAAACCGTCAAAGATTCGCCAAATGCACAACCGCCAACAAAACCTGCCAGCACAACTGCACAGCAAACTCGTTGAAACTTAAGCAACATCTGGAACCTCGCGTTTTATCTGATGACGACACAAAAGCAGCGCACATAACTTTATTAAAAATGCACTTAGCAGTTGCGTCATCCGTAGTCCACATATATTACCCTGTTAACAACACATAGTTTATTACTCTAGGGCAGTTATCATTTACTGAACACAGAACACGATATACTCAAACCATAGCCGATAAATATTAAGAAGAAATACTATTATAATTCGGAGTATTCCGAGTTTTCCTCAAGAGTTGAACTCATCCATAAAACTTAAGAATAACCCAAAACTTCTCACAGTTCCGCAAGAGCACTTTACTTGCTAAATACCTACTAAGAATCCACCTAAGGACTAAGACAATCAGCATGGATTTTCACGTGCCTGTCAAAATTCTTAGGGATATACTCATTATGCCGTTTTTGTAGGCTAAGACACCGCCCCATTACGCATGAGTGTATGTGGTATATTTTTGAGCACGATCACGCACACCAAATACTATTGGGTCTGGCGAGTATTAATCAGACACCAGATACGAGGACTGAGCAGGCAAATGACCGGTGAAGACACCAATCCAATGTTGCAGTACATCCTCAATAATCCTGAGGAGTTTGCCAAGAACCTCTCCGAGATCGCCGAAAATGGCGGCAAGGCTCTGGCAGCCTATCTGGAGCCTCGCGAAAAAGGCGAAGCAGCATCCGGTGGCACCGAAGAACTCAACGCAGTGGTAAAGACACTCGCTGAGGTCGGCAATTATTGGATGAAAGACCCTTCCCGCGCCATAGAAGCTCAAACAAAGCTCTGGTCTGGATATATGAACATCTGGAACTCCACGCTCCAGCGCATGGCTGGAGAGGAAAGAGAACCAATCGTTGTCCCCACCAACACCGACAAGCGCTTTAAAGATAGCCAGTGGGACGACAACAACTTCTTCGACTTCATCAAGCAGATGTACTTGCAAACGAGCAACTGGGCTGAAGAACTTGCAGAAGGCGCCGATGAACTGGATGATCACACGCGCCATAAGGCGGGCTTTTACATAAAGCAAATCTCCAATGCCATGTCTCCGTCCAACTTCATCCTCACCAACCCGGAGCTGCTGCGCGAGACCATGTCGTCCAACGCCGGCAATCTGGTGAAGGGCATGAAGTTGCTCGCGGAAGACATCAAGGCCGGTCACGGAGACCTACGCATCCGCCAGACAGACCCGGATAAGTTTGAAGTTGGCGTGAACGTTGCAGTCACACCCGGCAAGATCGTAGAACAGAACGATGTTTGCCAGCTGATTCAATACACACCAACGACAGAGACCGTTCTCAAACGTCCGCTCCTTATTGTTCCGCCTTGGATCAACAAGTACTACATTCTTGATCTTAACAAGGAAAAGTCGTTCATCAGATGGGCCGTGGATCAAGGCCACACTGTCTTTGTAGTCTCGTGGATCAATCCGGATGAGACACAGGCTCAAAAAAGCTTTGAACACTACATGCGCGACGGCATTCTCAACTCTCTGGAGCGCATTCGCAAAACCACCCAGCAGACGACCGTCAACGCCATTGGCTACTGCGTCGGCGGCACTTTGCTGGCTGCTACCCTCGCCTATCTTGCCAAAATCGGAGAGCAAGATCGCATTGCATCTGCGACCTTCCTGACCACTCAGGTGGATTTCACCTTTGCAGGCGACCTGAAGGTGTTTGTGGACGAGGAGCAGATCGAAATTCTTGAACATCGCATGGGCGAGAAAGGGTATCTGGACGGCTCCAAAATGGCGACGGCCTTTAACATGCTGCGCTCCAATGACTTGATTTGGCCTTATGTCGTCAACAATTACCTGCGCGGTAAAGATCCATTCCCGTTTGACCTGCTCTATTGGAATGCGGATAGCACGCGCATGCCTGCTGCCAACCACTCCTACTACCTGCGCAACTGCTACCAGAAAAACGCACTTGCGAAAGGCGAAATGGAACTGGCCGGGCAAAACCTCGACTTGAGCGATGTCCAGATCCCGATCTATAATCTGGCAACAAAAGAAGACCACATTGCACCTGCAAAATCCGTATTCAAAGGCTGCGGATGTTTTGGAGGTCCCGTGGAGTACGTTTTGAGTGGCTCTGGCCATATCGCTGGTGTCGTCAACCCACCATCCAAAGAGAAATACCAATACTGGACAGGAAGTAAGCCGGAGGGTGCTTTGGAAAACTGGATGCAAGATGCATCTGAAACCCCTGGGTCATGGTGGCCACACTGGCAAAAATGGATTACATCTCAGGATGATAATCAGGTAAAAGCACGCAAACCGGGCGCACGCCGCACAAAAATTTTGGAAGACGCACCAGGCAGTTATGTTAAGGTGCGCATATAAAGAGAACACGCAGTGAGTCTGCTCGACGCCACGCTTGTTCTCACGAAATAAATGGAGGACAACGTGGCAGGAGATCCTAAGCTATCACAAATGCAACCGCGGAAGATCGGCGGCTGGGATCCTCGACATGTTCGGCACCTGAACACACAAAGCGCTGCCCTCACGCGCATGAACAAGCCTAAAAACCTCTTGGCAAGAATCCTTGTGCTTCCTGCCTTGCTTGCACCTCTGTGGTATCAACCAGCGCTCGGCTGGTTCTGGGCATTAGCCCTTTCACTTGCAGCTGTTGCATGGGTTTGGGTCATTCCACCCTTTGGCAAAAAAGCAATTGGCGCACAAACCTGGCTGCAAAAAGCGATGCTGGGTGAGAGAATGTGGCTGAACCGGATGTTTGTTCCAGTTCCAACCCCTTATCATCAAAAAGCACTCGCTCTTCTTGTCATCGGACTAATCGCAGTTGGCACAGCGATCTGGGCAGCAACCACCAACAATCTTCCGCTCATGCTTACGGGTGGCATCCTCGCCTACCTCGCAAAGCTCGCCTCACTGTTTGTGATGGTGAAAGTCTTCGAGCATATGAAAAATGCCCATCCGCTCTACAAGAGCTGGCGCAACATTCCAGTCAACGACAACAGCCTGAAAGCAAAAGCGAGCTGAGTCTTAGTCGGCCAACAAGGGCGCACCATAACCGTCTTGCTTTGCAGAAACAGACGACGCTCGCCCCTGTCCTGAAACAAACCAGTAATCTGCTCCGGAGAGTTCCGGCTGGGTGACCACATATCCCCGCAACTTCATAAAGGCGATTAAGGCATCTTTCTGCTTTGAGTTATGATTGTGCTCAACGCATAGGAAGTCAAACGTCCTGCGCGAAAAATCTATTCCCTTGAGAACCTCCAGCTCAGTACCTTCCGTATCAATAGATATAATGGGAATGTGATCGGGCACATTGTGCTGAACCAGGATATCCTCAGTCCGAGCAATAGGAACTTCAATCTCGCGCCCGGGCTTCGTTCCTTGGCCTACAACGGAGAGCATCCCAGAGTACTCCGAAGTATCAGCACAAAAGAAGCGAAGTGCTCCCCCTCCCGAACTCCAAGCCGCTCTCTTATCCAAATCAGCGTCACGCCCTGAGCAAATCCGCTCCCAGCAATCTGGATTGGGCTCCACAAGCAAACCAGACCAACCCAATGCCTTCTCAAAAAGGAAACTATTGGAAAGGTGCGTTCCATCCCCAACGCCTATTTCTACAAAAAAACCTTTTTGCTTCTCGTAGAATGGAAACTGCTTGAGGAAATGCAGCTCCTGAAAGCGCTGAGCACGGCAATAGTAAAAGTACTTCTCACTCAACCGCGCAAGCTGCTCATCAGCCAAGCCAACTCGCAAAAACTCTTCCAATCGCCTCATGTTGGAAAAGCCCTTATGCTCTTTCAGATAAAGCACTCTCGAAGCACTTAGGTTTTTCTTATCCAACCGCAAAGCAAGACGAGCCAGCGTCCCACTTCGTTTGTGCGGGGCAAGCGCCATTAGGAATGCCGACAAGAACTTTTGCGACCACCGGATCAATGCACATCCCCACCACAGTTTCGCACAAACGTGGCAGGTAAACCCCAGCGCAACAACTCTGCAATTTCACCCACGGCAAGACAGAGAGCCCAAACACAAAAAGGGCCGCCAAATGGCAGCCCTTTCCGTAAAACTGTTTCCAGTATCGCGTATTAGCGCTTGGAGAACTGGAAGGAACGACGAGCTTTACGCTTACCGTACTTCTTACGTTCAACAACACGGCTATCACGAGTAAGGAAGCCTTCTTTCTTCAGAACCGGACGCAATGCTGGCTCGTAGAAAGTAAGTGCTTTAGAGATACCGTGACGAACAGCACCAGCCTGGCCGGAAAGACCACCACCAGCAACAGTAACGTTGATGTCGTACTGGCCATCACGCTCGGTGAGCATGATTGGCTGACGCAGGATCAGCTGAAGTACTGGACGAGCGAAATACTCAGCGTACTCTTTACCGTTTACAACGATTTTACCGGTGCCTGGCTTGATCCATACACGAGCGATAGCGTCTTTACGCTTACCGGTTGCGTATGCACGGCCTTGTGCGTCGAGCTTCTGTACATGTACAGGAGCTTCGTTCTCGGTAGGGGCGATTGCGCCGCCCAGTTCCTCAAGGGACTGTAGCTCAGACATAATTAACCCCTCTTCGCATTTTTAGGATTCATGGCTTTAACGTCTACCACTTCTGGAGACTGGCCATCATGCGGATGTTCTGCAGCAGCATAAACACGCAGGTTACGCAGCTGTGTACGGGAAAGAGGTCCGCCTGGCATCATACGCTGGATAGCCTTTTCCAGAACGCGCTCTGGGAAACGACCTTCGATCAGCTGACGTGCAGTGCGCTCTTTGATACCGCCAGGGTAACCAGTGTGCCAGTAGTACTTCTTGCTCTGGTATTTTTTACCAGTCAGTACAACTTTGTCTGCATTGATAACGATTACGTTGTCGCCATCGTCGATATGTGGTGTGTAGGTCGGCTTGTGCTTGCCGCGCAGACGGTTTGCGATGAATGCTGCCAGACGGCCAACAACAACGCCTTCTGCGTCGATCAAGATCCACTTCTTGTCGACCTCAGCCACTTTAGTGGAATGAGTCTTCATAAGATCTACCGTAGTTTTGACGGTTAAAATTCTTGGGAGAAATTCGTTCAGGCCCGAAAGAGCAGCTAAACGTGATAGCTCCGTGTAGGAACGGGTAGATACGCGAGCTTGAGCACAACGTCAAGAACAAAAAAACACACACTCAAGCAAATTAATCAATAAAATCAAATAGATATAAAATAGGTATTATAATACCACACTTTTTCCGCATGAATCTGAGGTTTTTGCACCTCAGGAAACACCGGCAGCACGTGCAGCAGTCAAAATAAGGTCATCTACCTGCAATTCATAGAAGACCCAGTTGGCGCTGTAACAGCTGACATAATAACCAAGACCAGCAAGTGCCACACGATATTCGCGCAAATTAATGGGTGTAAAATGAACCGGATAGAAAAACCGCCAGCGACTTCGGGTCAGGCGTGTCGTCAACGTGGCATTTGCCAGCAGCAGATTGAAGAACACCAGGCTCACGAAGACAATTGGATCACCAATAAAGGCCGTATCCAGATAGAACATCGTCTCGCGGAATTCAGCAAAGACCCGAGGCTCACTGACCACATAAAGATCAAAGAACGCAGGAACAGCCAGAATCAAAAGGATATTCAGGGCTAGAAAGCCAATATAGCCGATCGTGGCCAATAGAGTTCCGAAACGGAGTGGTACCAACAGGAAATCAAAAATGAAACCGAAAAACGCACGATAGAACACAAGCCTGCTCCCCCACACGCCGTCTTCTCAGGTCTCCCATCCATCAAAAAACGGCCTTTGGCTTTAGTCCCTGAATTTTAAGTGGCTTTTTGCTTTTGGATCAACAGACAATTCAACTTTCAGGCAAATTTAATTCAAAAGTTTCAATAAGCTGAGGGTTTTAGGCACTTCAACGCAGTGTCGTCTTGTAGAGCACATGCTTCATACATTGGATAACATGGGATGAACACATTTCCGTGCGGAAATCATCGAATCGATTGCTCAATCCAAAGTTGCTTTTCTCAGGTATCAAATTTTCAGATGCACCTCCCCTTTCTCTTTCTAATTCCGTCCTTGTTCATAAAACCTGCCCTTGCAGAAAATCCACCGGTCCAGATCATCATAGACGTCAGCACCACCACACCTATGAGCGGAACTGCAACAGTCACATTTCCAGCTCCACAAGGCCTCAGGTTACTGAAGCCCCGCACCATTCGAGGGGATGCAAAAACGCCACCAATTCAGTTCTTCTGCGACGGAATTCAAAAGGCATCCATTACCTATGGAAAGCAATTATCATGTCGTGAGTTGCAATGGACTGTCACCTTCCAGAATGTGCAAACCGCCCCTCACGCCATTGCAAACCAGCAAAACCTCTACTCTCCCTCTGGATGGTGGAGCTTAACGGAGTGGGATGACATTCCTCGCTTCGAAGGTATCTCTGCAACAGAGATCTGCGGCAAAGTCCTTAACAAGGCGCAGGCAATCAAATGCAGCGCCCTGCCCACCCAAAACGAACCACCACTGATCCTTACATGGGGCAAGACCACCAAAACACTGGAAACCGGACAAACAACGCTCACGCTGTTCAAAGACGACCCGACTTCAGCCTTGAAAGCAGAGAACCTGCCCGCTCTTCAACAACAACTTGCGTATCTGAAAGCGTTGCTTGCACCCGAGGAGCGCACACCAAACAATATCGATCTCGTGTGGGTCGCAATTAACAAGAAGCTGGGGCAAATAGCTGGAGCTGCTGGCAAACAAGCGTTCCTTGCCAATTTTGCAGTAACCGATGGCGCAGCCACAGACGACAGCATCGCCAAACTTCATTGGGTCTCCGGCCACGAACTCTTTCACTTGCTGGCAACCCAATCTTACCCACTCTGGATATCTGAAAGTCTTGCTCAATATTACGGCTACAAATCACTGGAACAAGCTGGTTTACAATCAGAAACTCCGATGGAGCAATGGCAAAACTTTCAAGAGCGCTACCCTCACGCAGCAACAGGCCTTTATGAAGCCCACACCAAAGTAACGCGCGACAATAACCCCAGCTACTACCCTCTCTTCTATATGAAAGGCGCTGCATTCTGGCAGGCAGTTGATCAGAAATTGCAGAAGGCAGGAACATCACTCGATAAGGTTCTGCCTCAAATAGAAGCCGCAGCAGCAAATGATGCGGCATTATCGTCAAGAACAATCGGCCTCCTGAAAACTACGCTTTCGGAGCAAGTCGTTTCAACGCTACAACAGCAGTACCTCCACTAAGCGCATTGCAGGTTCCCATGATCACACAGGATTCATTTCAGTATCAGCAGCTCAAAAGCATCAGGCACCGTCAAGATGGAACCCCATGCGCAGTCCGGTCCCGCGGCAAGCAGACGGATGTCGCGCTCACAAAGTGCGAGTTGAACCGTTTCCCATCAGAGTTGTTGCATCATCATTCCTTAAGAAGCCTCTATCTGGGACAGAACCCAATCAGCGAAATACCGCAGGCCCTATCCGGCCTTCAGGCGCTAAGGGAACTCTACATCTACGGATGTAAGCTGACACAACTGCCCGACAGCCTCTGTGACTTGCGAAATCTGGAGATCCTGGACCTCAGCCATCAAGCATTGAAGTGTCTTCCGGAAAAGTTAGGAGCTTTAAAGAAACTGCGTGTGCTCTATGCAAGCAACACCGTCATGACGCAACTGCCAGAGAGCATTGGTGATCTGTCTGCACTGGAGTATCTCGGCTGCACCGACAACACCATTACACATCTCCCGGAAAGTTTCGGGAACCTGCAAAATCTGAAGGAGCTAAGGCTCTACGGCAATGGTTTGCGTGTATTACCCTCGCACTTCTCCAACCTCTCATCCTTACGAGAAGCTTATTTGCGCGACAACGCCCTCACAAAGCTTCCTGAGAATATAGACGAATTGCATCAGCTCGAAGTGCTGGACCTCCGCAACAATCAAATATCCCAGCTCCCAGAAGATATTGGAGATCTTCCCAATCTCTATCAGTTGGACCTCAGGGCAAATCCATTGGAAGAACTGCCCGCCAGCATGAGTAACCTGAAGAACTTGCGCAAGCTGGATCTGCGCTGGACACGCCTGACCAAAGAACCGGAGTGGTTTGAAATCCTGCGCGAACAAGGTACGTTGATTTACCTCTGAGCGGCAAAGTACCCCTGAAAAACAGTGGTGGCGATCCACGCCCCACATCTTACCATGGGGAATGCATCGCTATCTCTTACTCACCCTATCGCTTTTGTTGCTTTGGACCTGGAATGTCCAAGCTCAGGAAAGCAAGTTCCGCAAACGTCCTCGCAGTCTGTTTAAACAGCCGGACTGTTATTGCACCAACCGTGGCCTGCGGATTGAGCTGGGTGATTTTTCCTGTCTGTATGTAGACGGCACTGCCTATCTGGCCCAATGCCAAATGGCACTCAACAACCCCATGTGGCGCAAAATTCAGGATGGATGCCCAACCACGCAGTTGGACAACAAACAGCACGCATCCTATCCCTTGAACGACGCCGGCGGGATGGAGTAAGTCGCGGTAGCATGGGCAATCAGATCACCGCTCCCTTCACGTGTAATTTCGCAATCCATAACAACAAGGCGTTTGCCGCCCTTCAGGATGCGACACGTGGCGATCATCTCACCAGCTTCAGCTTTACGTAGGAAGTTGATATTGATGTTGGTGGTCACAGCAAGCGCATGCAGCCCCATATTACCCAGCAGAACCACATAGGCTGCATAGTCAACCAGAGCCATCAACGAAGGACCGGAAACAGTACCACCAGGACGCAAATGTACGTCCCCGGCCTTGAGCCTGACAATTGCTTTTCCCGGTAGAATTTCATCGATGAAATATGCACGACCTAATGCGTGCATCTGCGGAAATGCCTTGTCCAGAAATTCCGTCAGTTCTGCCGGACTAAACTTAACAGCAGGCGCCGCCACCTCACTGGTCATGAAGTCCCTCCTCCTCATGCAAGCCGACATACTGATATATGGCTCCATGATTTACCAGCTGAACAAAAGTTCTAAACCGTTGCGCTAGGCTCAAGTTTTGTTCACTCTGTGATTTAACACTTAATCATGGCCCGATAGCCTGCTAAAGGCATCTTAACGACTATTTTCAGCACTATGGAGAACCATTATGTCTGACGCAGACACCACCAAAGATCAAAACGAAGCAGAACGCCCGATGCTTGGCAAACTGCTGCACAATGGTGTTCAGCGTATCGTCATGCAGCGCCCTGAGCGTATGAATGCTCTGTCCATGGCCATGATGAAAGAGCTCTGCACCGCGCTGGATGAAGCCGCAGCAAACCCGGAAGTGCGCGTCGTTTTGCTTGGCGCTGAAGGCAAAGTCTTTTGCGCAGGCCACGACCTGAAAGAACTAACCGCAGCACGCGCGCAAGCAGATGGCGGCAAAGTTTTTTATCAGCAGACATTCGATCAATGCGCTGAGCTCATGCAGAAGATCGTGAACCTGCCAAAGCCAGTCATCAGCGTTGTAACTGGCGTTGCAACAGCAGCAGGCTGCCAGTTGGTCGCTTCCTGTGATCTGGCACTAGCACTGGATACAGCCACCTTCTGCACCCCAGGCGTTAACATCGGCCTCTTCTGCTCCACCCCAATGGTAGCCCTTACCCGCAACATTGGCCGCAAACAGGCCATGGAAATGCTTTTGACTGGCGAAAGCATCGACGCCTCCACCGCAAAGGAATACGGCTTGATCAACCGCGTGGTGCAAGCAGACTATCTGGAAGTCGTAGTTCAGAAATACGCTGAAGTGATTGCATCAAAATCAGCCCTTACCGTCAAAACCGGCAAGGAAGCCTTCTACAAGCAAGCCGACATGCCATTGGCAGAAGCGTATGCCTACACCTCACAGGTTATGGCAGAAAATATGCTGGCCAATGACGCAGAAGAAGGCATCAACGCCTTCCTTCAAAAGCGCACACCGGATTGGAAAGACAGCTGATCAAGATGTAAGGAGCAGCCCAATGACAGCCGGGTTTTCAAAAAGATCACTAGCTCAAAAGCTAGGCCTGAAACCCGGTATGCGCTGCTGGTGGTACAACATGCCACAAACCGTTTCCGATGAAATTGCAGCAGGAGTTGACGATCTGGTCCTCCTGCCCGCACTGGAAACTGGTATCAGTGCTGCCCATATCTTTGTAACAGGTCAAAGCGAACTGTCAGAATTGCTAAGTAAGCTGCGCAGAACACTGGATGCAGACGGCATGATCTGGGTGTCTTGGCCTAAGAAAGCATCCAAAGTCCCTTCAGAGGTGACAGAAGATACGGTTAGAGAAGTTTGCTTGCCTATGGGGCTGGTCGATATCAAGGTTTGCGCAGTTGACGCTGTCTGGTCCGGTCTCAAGCTTGTTATTCGCAAAGAGCTGCGTGAAGAGCACAGACAAATGCAGCTGGCGGCCAATGAAATTGCAGAAAGTTGATAAGAACATGAACCACGATCATTATTCAGACGACTACATTCAGGACATCCTGAAAAGCACCAAGACAATCGCGCTGGTCGGCGCCAGCAACAAGCCGGAGCGTGCCAGCTTCCGCGTGCTGGGCTACTTGCTGGAGCAAGGCTACACCATTTATCCAATCAATCCCGGTCAGGCAGGCACCGAAATAGCCGGCGCAAAAGTCTATGCGTCCCTGACAGACCTTCCAGAACCCGTCGACATGGTCGATGTCTTCCGCACTTCAGAAGCAGCGGCTGGTGTCATCGATGAGGTAATCGCTCTGCCAACGCTCCCCAAAGCAATCTGGCTTCAGCTGGGCGTCAGAAACGACGACGCAGCCGCGCGGGCAGAAGACAAGGGAATCAAAGTGGTAATGGACCGCTGCCCTAAGATCGAAATCCCACGTCTGGCATCAATTACAGCCAGCTAAACACTCCTATCAGGCGCTCTCGATACCACGAACATTGAGAGCGCATCCGATAAATTAGAACGATTTTCCAATCCCACCAAGCAGACGCGAACAGAATTTCAAGCATCAAATAGTCGGCAAGTTGCTTGAGCTTTCTGCAAGAGTGAAGAGTGCTCATCTTTTCATCTGAGCTTGCCAACCTCCGGTTGCCCCCTCATAGTTCCTAGCGGGAAATTATATAAATTTCAGCAGAGAATGACGCGCCTGTTCCAAGGGATTGCAAACCATGCACCTTGCGCAGAACCGTTCCATCCTGCAAGCGCATTGAAAGGACTGCCTTATGAGCGATCACACCCCAGGCTTTGATACCCTTGCAATTCACGCAGGCGCGAAACCAGACCCAACCACAGGCGCGCGCGCAACACCAATCTACCAAACCACATCTTTCGTGTTTGAGGATGTAGACCACGCTGCGTCCTTGTTTGGCCTGCAAGCATTTGGCAACATCTATACCCGCATCACAAACCCAACCACCGCTGTTCTTGAAGAGCGCGTGGCAACATTGGAAGGTGGCACTGCAGCTCTGGCTGTGGCATCCGGCCACGCCGCACAACTTCTGGCCTTCCACGCTCTCATGACACCCGGCTGCAACATCGTCGCCTCCAAGCGCATGTATGGCGGCACCATCAACCAGCTCAACCATTCTTTCAAAAGCTTCGGCTGGGATGTGAAATGGGCAGAAGGTCTGGACGCACAAAGCTTCGCAGACCAGATCGACGAAAACACCCGTGCCGTCTTCATTGAAAGTGTCGCTAATCCAGGCGGCGTTATCATGGATATCGAGGGCATCTCAGCAGTGGCCAAAGATGCTGGCATGCCTCTTATCGTCGACAATACGATGGCAACCCCATACCTCTGTCAGCCGATTAAGCACGGCGCAGACATCGTGCTGCATTCCCTGACCAAGTTCATGGGTGGACATGGCAACTCCATGGGCGGCGCCATTGTTGATGCCGGTACATTCGATTGGGCAGCATCTGGCAAGTATCCAATGCTGACCGAACCTCGCCCAGAATACAACGACATGCGCCTGTTTGAGACCTTCGGCAACATCGCCTTTGCGATCTGCTGTCGTGTCCTCGGCCTGCGTGATCTCGGTCCAGCTATCTCACCGCAAAATGCCTTCATGCTCATCACAGGCATCGAGACACTTGCGCTGCGCATGCAGAGGCACTCTGACAATGCCCTGAAGGTCGCTGAGTTCCTCCAAAGCCATCCAGCTGTCAGCTGGGTTTCTTATGCAGGCCTCGCCAATGACCCATTCCATCAGGCACATCAGAAGTACTGCCCGAAGGGTGCAGGCGCTGTCTTCACCTTTGGCCTGAAGGGCGGCTATGAAGCAGGCGTTGAACTGGTAAAAGGTCTGGAATTGTTCTCCCACCTTGCCAACATCGGTGACACCCGCTCGCTCGTCATCCATCCAGCATCTACCACTCACCGCCAACTGTCTGATGATCAAAAGACAGCTGCTGGAGCAGGCCCGGATGTTGTTCGCGTCTCCATCGGCATTGAAGATGCCGCTGATATTATCGCGGATCTGAAACAGGCCCTTGAGAAGGCGTAATATCTATACATTTCAATGCAGTACGATTGATAAATGAATCAATCTGCAAGCAATGATCACAAAACAAGAAAAGGCGCCCACAAGGCGCCTTTTTCGATTCCACATCAAGCACTTAATCAGACAAACTGAATCTTTATCTCAACGCAGCTTCCTTTTCACGGCGAAGCAGACAAACCTGCTCGACAGCGAGTGCCAGAACAATAAGCGCCATCGCCTGATGCGCCAATGCGCGATCCATCGGCACCATGCCAAGCAGCGTCACAACACCAAGGAATACCTGAACAACAATCGCCACCATCAACCAGCTGGCATTGCTCTTCAGCACGCTCTCTCTGTTGCCGCGCATCAGATAGAAACCCTGCACAAACACAGCAATCACCAGCGCATAAGCGATCATGCGGTGCTGGAACTGCACCATCATCACATTCTCGAAAAAGTTGATCCACCAAGGAGACATGACAAACAAACCTGATGGAATAATCTGCCCATCCATCAGCGGCCAGGTGTTAAAGGTCAGCCCTGCATTGAGGCCTGCAACCAATGCCCCTAGGAACAGCTGAAAGAGCACCAAGCCAACAATGGCATATGCACCAAACAAACCATCACCAAACACATTCCAGCCTTCACGCTCAAGCTCTGGGCGGCGCTTTAACACAGCTGCTAGATAATACAGGTAAGCAAACAGAATACAGGCCACACTCAAGTGCACAGCAAGACGGTACTGGCTCACATCCACGCGGTTCACAAGGCCAGATGCAACCATCCACCAGCCAATCGCCCCCTGCAATCCACCAAGCAAGAACGCAACCACAAGCCGCGGCTTAAGCCATGAGCTCACCTGCCCACGAGCCCAAAACCACACAAGCGGGATGAAGAAGAAGAGCCCAATCACCCGGCCCAGCAAGCGGTGTCCCCACTCCCACCAGAAGATGGACTTGAACTCGCCAAGCGTCATACCCTCATTGAGCAGCTTGTACTGCGGGATCTGTTTGTATTTCTCAAATTCCTCCGCCCATTCAGCTGCACTCAGCGGCGGAATGGCACCATGTATTGGCTTCCATTCAGTAATGGAAAGGCCGGATTCGGTCAGGCGGGTCGCCCCGCCAACGACAACCATGACCAAAATCAGGAAGCAGATAAACAGCAACCACACGCGAATTTGCCTGCGGTTGGAAAGGTCTTGAGCAGAAAGA
>NZ_LCWX01000200.1:114145-133461 GCF_001431305.1 Pseudovibrio sp. POLY-S9 | reverse complement strand
TCTGAACTGTAGAACGGAGTAGACATGACACCTATTCGAAGAACTTGTTTACCCCTATATATGTCAGATCAGCAACCAAATCAGGAAAAATACGCAGATCCTCACAGCAGTCTAGACAAATTACCTAGATTTTTCAGGTGAAAGTCAGTCATGCAATAGCACTGCTGTGTCATAGACTTAGAGAACACGAAAGCGGGTCTGCACAATCTAAATTGCAAATTACCAGTAAGATCCTCTTGAAAAATATATGCATTTTGAACTATGGCTTGCGCGGAAAAGAAAGGCCCTACGCAAAGAGGCTTTCAAGGAGAACTCTATGGTTTCGCCATTTCGCCGTTTCATCGGCATGGTATTTTTAGTGACTTTTGTTCTTGTCTATATCTTCCTGGCAATGGTCATTGGCGATATAACAATGGCGGGCAAGCATTGGTCTATTAAGCTTATCTTTTTTGCAATTGCTGGTTTGATCTGGGTGGTTCCGGCGGGATTGATTATCAGCTGGACCTATAAAAAGCGCTAGGACCTAAAGGTTCAAGCCCTGATCAAAGCTCACGCTCTTCTCAAAAAAGACCGGACGCGCTTCACCGCATAGTAAGCCGCAAATGCGGCTCCGGTCAGATACACATCAACCATTCTTTGCTGTTGATGTAATCCATTCAATGAGACACGCGGCAAATGATAGCGTCGCTTGAGATTTTCCGTAGTCAAGGTTCCCGGTTGCGTCGTCACAGCCGCCGCAAAACCCAGTTCCTCAGCAACACTTTCACAGCGTTCATCAACCGCTTCTGCAAAACCATAAGGATATGCCAACATCGTCGGCGTCTTGCCTAACTGCGCAGTCATTTCCTCCAGCCCTGCCTGAATATGCTGCCGGATGTCCTCACGGGTAGAAAGCCGCGCCAACATCGGATGAGTGTCCGTATGTGCGCCCAGGCTGACCAGTGGATCCTGAGAGAATGCACGCAACTCTTCAAAAGACAGAATCAGCTCGCGGCAAAGTGCACGCCAATCCAATCCATAGCGCTCTGCAGCCTCCCGAATAACTGACCGCTGCTTAGCCTCTGGCACTTCGCTGATAAGCATGCAGCGCGCTGATACAAACGCTGCCTCTTTATGCTTTAAAGAGGTGCAATCATAATCAAACTGCTTGTCTTCATATCGAAATGAGACGTGGTCATTCTCGGCAATGAGCTGTTCGATGATAATCCACCACAGCTCAGAGTTATGCTTGCTGTACTCACTGCTGATAAAAACGGTGAAAGGAACATCGAGTTCCTTCAGCACGGGATAAGCCACATCCCGGTTATCTTTATAACCATCATCAAAAGTTAGAACCGCAAACTTCTGAGAGCATTGCCTTTTGCTTTGAAGCCGCTCCAAAGCATCATCCAGTGAAATAAACTCATATCCCGCCTTTCGAACCTGAATAACGGTTTTACGCAGAAATTCGGGTGTAACTTCAAGCAGTTTATTAGGCTGAAAGGGCCCGGTCGTTTCAGGGAGAACGCGATGAAGCGTAAAAATAATGCCATCACCAGCGGTCATGTTCCTGAATAATCTGGCAGGCCCACGGCTACTTAAAAAGTAGCTGGCGTAATCAATAAATAAATGCTTGAAGGACTTCCGCACGGAGACCCCCTAGTTCCAAACCGAATATCTCTTAAATTGTAACTGGGAATTATTTACGATTAATTTCAATTTGGGTTGCTCTACCTAGTTAGATTTGAGATTCATTAAGAGCTTGGAACTAATAATTCCTTGTATTTTATTTAGGGCATTTTTCAATGGCACTTCCACAATCCACGTCAAACAGCGAGCGCTCTAACCGTGCTGATTGTAATAACACGCTGGATTTGAATAAGCTTTCTTTTCAGATCATCTCAGATGAAGACCTGTCAAAACTGCGAAGTGATTGGCTCGTTCTGGAAGCATTAGGCGATGGGAGTGCCTATCACGCCTATGAATGGTGTAAAAGCTGGGCGGAGCATGTTGCCCACCCAGAAAGAGCCACCACACTGATTGTTGCCGGATACATCGGCGCAAAACTCCACGTCCTACTACCTCTCGCTCTCCATCAGTGCCACCTTGCAAAAACCGCCCGATGGCTCGGGGAGGAAATCTTCAACCAGAACACGGGCTATTGGTCTCAAGAGCTATTACAAGCTCCGCAGGCACATTTTCTCCGTCCTCGCCTGGTCGCAGCTCTTAAAGCATGGGGCGTTGATCTCATCCACCTTGGCAACATGGCAAGTCGTGTGGGCACCTACGACAACCCGTTGATCCGTTTAGATGACACCACGAGCACCAATGCAATCTATCCGTTTGAGCTTACAAGCCCTGCGGAAGAATTCGTCAAAGCAAAACGCTCTAAAGGTGCTCGCAAAAAGCACCGCAGTAAACTTGGCAAACTTCAGTCACTGGGAACGCTCAGCTTCACGGCTGAAATCACAAAAGAAGACGCAGCCGCTGCCATTGATGCCATGATAAGGCAGCGAGAACTCCGTCAGGCTGAGACAGGCATTCCAACCGCCTTCGCTCTTCCCAACTACCAGTGTTTCGTGCGTGAGGCCTTCACAAACCTTTCGCAAGACGACAGCCCATCAAAACCGGTGATTTACAGCCTGAAGCTTGATGATGAGATCATCAGCACATGCCTCAGTCTTAAGTCTGGAAAACGAGTATATTGCTACTGCACCTCCATCATTAATGGCGAACTGATGAGGCATAGTCCGGGCGAGTTGCTCATGCAGCACGTCATTGAGGACATGTGCAATGAAGGCATGGAGATCTTTGACTTTGGATTGGGCGAAGAGCGTTTCAAGCTGGCATGGGCTGAACCAGAACACCTGAAGGACTGGATCGAGCCACTCACTTTCAAAGGCAAACTTGCCGCAGCTCTCGAAAACGTCGTACTCAGCTCTAAACGCCAGCTTAGAAACAACGAGAGATTTTGGCAGCTTTACAGGCGTGTCCGTGGAACTTTCGCTCGCATGCAGCACTAAGCTCACTCATGAAATCTTAAAGTAAGCGGCAACTCTTACGCTGCCATATCAACCTGCAGCCAAGCCGCAGCTTCATTGCTGACCACTCGCTCGACCTCAACGGGTGCCTTGGTGTGCTTTTCAAGGATGGTCAGAGCTTTTTCCAGTTCAGGGCCAGCTGGTGACCCGTCAGTTGCAATAATTACACGATCCGCTTCAGAAAGCATCTGCGCGCAAATCAAACTCGGTTCGATGAGACCGAGATCAGCCACGATTACGTCATACGTCAGATCCAGGGCTTCCATGATGAGATTATAGCGCCCGCCATAAACCACTTCATCACGAATAGGCATGACACCTGATTGTATCACATGCGCACGGGAAACAGGGTCGCGGTGGATTACGTTCGTAAAGGCCGCCTCGCCTTCCAACAACTCTGCAAAACCCGGCTTCAACGGATCATCAGAACCCTCTTCAGCTTGAGGCACATCCCCAACTTCTTCAAGCGGCGTTTCTTTGAGGATGGATTGAGCCCCTTCACCGCCTTCAGACCGCACCTCGACGACCACAGGCATAATACCGCGCTCGGCAATCTTGCGCGTACAGCTTAGGGCAACGCGTGAAGACAGGCTTTCATCCTCAACACTGAGCACAACCACACGGCCAACCTTTGCCAGCTGATTGGCGTTATCAGCCTTGACTTCTTTTAGAGTAATTGACGAAACCTCAGCACTTGCTTCTTCTTCCTCAAACTCCTCGTCAAACTCTTCTTCTTCGCGTGCTTCGTCATGCTCTTCTTCAGAAGCTTCATCCCCAGCAAGCTCAGTCGTTTCCTCTTGAGGCTCTTCCTCCTCTGAGGTGTCCTGCTCCTCATCAGACTTATCTTCCTCTTCAACAAAGGAAGGCTTCAGCTCAACAGGAGGAGCGGCAACAGCATGGCTGCGGGTCGTTGCATCCACCACGCTTTCAAGCGCGTTAGAGGTTGCGGTACCTGTCGCTTCTTTCGGATTGGCAGCAGGTGCTGTTGGCGTAGAAAATGTTTCGCGGCGTAAAACTTCACCAGCAATCAAAGCACGTGCAATCACCCAGAGGCAGCCGAGGAAGAACGCGGCAAAACCTGCAATCGCAGCAAGCGCAGAAGGCTTCCGGCCAGACGGCTCACTTGGCACAGACGCACGCGAAATCACACGGGAGTCAGCATTCAGCACACCAACACCCTGCAACACTTCGGCTTCGCGCAGGCTCACAAGCAACTGGTTCAGCTGTTCTTCTTTGGAACGTGCTTCGCGCTGCAACTCCTGCAAACGAACCTGATCAGCGCCTGATCGGGCAGCTTCTACCTTAAGTGCATTCACCTGCTCATTGAGCGCGAGGTAACGGTCCTGAGCAATCTTGGCATCATTCTCAAGACCAATAACAATTTTCTCCGCCTCAGCACGGATCTGACGATCGTACCCACGCAGCTGGGAGCGCAGTGCTTTGATCTGCGGGTGATTTGGCAGGAGCGTAGTTGAAAGCTCCGCAATACGATTTTCCAGCGCCAACTGACGCTCACGCAAGCGCTGGATCAAAGACGAAGCCAGAACCTGCGTCGCAGTTTCCAAAGACCCACTATCCTCCAGCAAGGATCGGATCTGTCGCGCCTGAGCTTCAGCCTGCGACTTGGCCACGATGGCGGAAGAAACCTGAGAGTTGAGCTCGGCCAGCTGCTGTTGGTTTAGCGTCCTGTTTTCGGACCCGAGCAACAGGTCAGCACCCGCACGAAATTCAGCAACGGTCTTTTTCGCAGCCTCAACTTCGTTTTCGAGGCGCGCAACTTGCGGTGCAAGCGCATCAGCCGTGTTATTGGTCACCGCGCGCTTCGCATTGTCCTGCAGCATGCGATATTCGTTGATCACTGTGTTGGCAACACGCGCTGCAAGCTCAGGATCTTTGCTTGTAAAACGCACTGCGATAACGCGGGATCCGTCGACCTGATACACATCCAGATTGCTCGTGAACTTGTTCAGCAGCCGCTCTGCTTCACTCATCTGACCAGATGTCGGCTCAAGCCCAACACGGGTCATCAATTGATCAACAAGGCCCGGCTTGCTTTTGGCCGCAAAAACACTGTTGTTCGCAAGATCAAGTGTTTGCACAACGTGGCGCGCCAAATCGCGTGACTGCAGCAACTGTACTTGGCTGGCGATACCTTCTTTATCCAGCAGAGACCGTTCCTGCTCGCTGTTACGGATTTGGCCTGGCAGGATAATTTTGGCTGTATCAATGAGGACTTTGGATTCGCTTGTGTATTTGGCAGTTTGCTTGCTGGCCAGGTAAAAAGTGCCGAAGGCGATCAGCGCTGCAAAAGGGATCACCCAAAGGAGCCCCTTAAACACTTTTTTGAACAGCACGCCCATATCAAGAAAGACATCTTCTTGCGGCACAGCCCACTTCCCCACTCAATACAAAGCCCGAAACAATTTTCAATCACAAGAATGCATAGACAGGGTAACCAAGTTATTAAGCACCTTAATCAAATGCTGGAAAGAAATGACAAAGCGCCCAACAATTCTTGCAAAATTAACTAGAGGATAATTACAATATTTATACTCTGTTAACCTTGAGCGCCGAAATATACTCCCAATGAATTTAAAGGATTTCGTAATGCGCCCGCGCCTACTAGCAGTTATTGCTGGCTTAACTCTGTTAACGAGTTGTTCATCCTATAAAAAGCCAGAGCCTGCTTTTCATGAGGAACTGGTCCAGCCATACACTCTTGCTGCAAGCGACGAAGTCCGCATTATTGTTTTTGGACAGGCTGATCTGTCCAATACCTACAAGATTGATCAGGGCGGCAGCCTCGCCTTCCCATTGATCGGTCAGATCAACGCAACAGGCAAAACTCCAAAACAACTCGCAAGCATGATCCGCACCCGTCTGAAAAACGGTTTCATCCGCGATCCCGATGTATCTGTGGAAGTTGCCGTCTACCGACCAATTTTCATCATGGGTGAAGTCAGAAACGCAGGCCAATACGCATACCTACCAGGCATGACCGTGCAAAACGCCGTAGCGACTGCTGGAGGCTTCACTGCAAGAGCCCGCCAACAGGATGTTGATCTAACGCGTCAGATCGGCGGCGAAGTTGCCAGCGGGCCGGCACCAATCACAGCGCCTGTACGCCCTGGGGACACGCTCTATGTGCATGAAAGGCTCTTTTAAATTAAGAGCATGCACCCTACATGCCTTTGCGTTTTATTAAGCTAAAACTCACGATTAAGAGTTAATTAACCCTGTCGATTAACAAGTCAAACAGTATTTTAAGCTAGCAATAAACTCAGTTGCGCGGCGGTCTGTGCTGGGGAGCATCAGACAATGCATGCGCGGTGGGGAGTTTGCTGCGGATGTCTACGGACAAGCTGAAAATCGTTCATTGCATACGTGCGCCTTTAGGCGGCGCGTTTCGTCATCTTATGGATCTTGTTGAAGAGCAGATTGAGATGGGCCATGAGCTTGGCATTGTCTGTGCCTCCAACGCTATCCCTCTCTCATCAATGACACAACTAGAAGCCTTAAAGCCTAGTCTTTCCCTTGGCTTACTCACAGTTCCCATGGCGCGTTCGCTCGCTCCCAAAGACCTTTTCAGCTTCTACAAACTCACAAAACACCTTACCCCTTTAAAACCGAATGTCTTACACGGTCATGGCGCTAAAGGTGGCGTCTGGGCACGCACCATAGGGTCTGCACTGAGGCTGAGGGGAATCAATACCCAGCGCGTTTACAGCCCTCACGGCGGCAGCTTGCACTACGATTTCTCAACCACATCAGGCAAAATCTACATCACACTTGAAAAGCTCTTGAGACCACTCACCGACTCACTCGTGTTTACCAGTGCGTTTGAGCAAGCAGCTTATCAACAAAAGATCGGCTTGAACGGTAATCCTCCACACCATAAAATCGTACATAACGGTTTGCGGCAAGCAGAGTTCAAACGCAGCACAACTCATGAAAATGCAGCCGACCTACTCTTCGTCGGAGAGCTTCGTCTTTTGAAAGGCGTCGACCTGCTCATCAAGGCTCTGGATGACTTGCACAAAAACACCAAAACCAAGCCAACTCTTGCAATTGTAGGAGATGGTCCAGATCATGCTCTGTTTGAGCAAATGGTCCGAGATAAAAATCTGCAAGCCTACGTTACCTTCCATGGGTTCTTGCCACTCAGCCAAGCTCTTCCACTCGGCAAAACAGCAGTCATCCCCTCACGAGCAGAAGCTCTGCCGTATATCGTGTTGGAACTCCTTGCTGCACAAAAACCGCTGATCACAACCCGCGTTGGCGGCATACCTGAGATTTATGCAGAGCATCACAAGACACTTGTTCAGCCCGATGATCAACAAGCGCTGACAAAAGCAGTCCGTTGGGTGCTCTCTCACCCTGACGAGCAAATCCAGCTGAGCCAGAAACTACAGAACCATTTGAAAATGAATTTTACTCTGCCGCAAATGGCGCAGAGCATCACCCAACTTTATCACCCTGTTCAAAGTGCAAAAGATGAACTGGCAGACGCCTCACGGCAGTCTCAACAGTCCACGCTGCACTCACAAAACAAACTCACTTAGGCGCACGGCACAATGGTCAAGCATCGCTTCAATGTAATTGAGAGTGGCCCGTCACCTGATGACCAATCCGGGACGAACGGTCAGCAGATTTCTTTGACAAAAAATGAAGATACCACAACAAGCAACCTGTCCAAGGATGCTCTGGAGGTGGCTGCAACCCTGCGCACCAACACCATCTCTAAAACGGTTTTCGATGGTTTCATGCGCTGTTCGGATGCAGCCCTGATCGTTCTGACAGGTATTGTCGCCTATCTGAGCGGAGCCTCCCTTGATATCCCGCCTCTCTGGCAAATCTTCGCACTGTTCGAAGCATCCCTGATTGGCGTCATGCTGTTTCAAATGGCTGATCTGTATCAGGCCAACGCCCTGCAAAAAGTCGTGGCTCAGGCCATGCGTCTCATCACAGCATGGGCACTGGTATTTGCGGCTTTGATCACGTCTCTGCTACTTATCCTGCCATCTACGGAAATTCCGCAGGCCTTCCTGCTGAAGTGGTTTGTGAGCGGGGCTGTGGTCCTCACAATCTTCCGAATGGTCATGCGTGGCTTTATCGTGCGCTGGACTCGCATGGGTCGCTTGAGCCGCAGAGCAGTCCTCGTCGGAGGTGGGCAAAGTGCTGCTGATCTCATCGCAGAACTTGAGCGCCAACCAAACAATGACATTGAGATTTGCGGGATTTTTGATGACCGTTCAAATGATCGTTCCCCGCCAAGCGTCGCTGGCTACCAAAAGCTTGGAAATGTTTCTGATCTGGTAGAGTTCGCCCGCATCGCACAAATCGACATGTTGCTGGTGACAATCCCGATCCGCGCAGAAAAACGCATCATTCAGCTGCTGGAAAAGCTCTGGGTTCTCCCGGTCGATATCCGCCTCTCAGCTCATGCAGACAAACTCCGCTTCCGCCAAAGGGCCTCGTCTTTCGTGGGCGCAGTGCCGTTTGTCGATGTTCTTGAAAAACCGATCGCGGATTGGGACACAATCGCAAAGCGCGCCTTCGACATCTTCTTCGCAAGCATTTCGCTGATTGCCCTCTCTCCGGTCATGCTGGTCACAGCATTGCTGATCAAACTGAACAGCCCCGGCCCGGTCATCTTTCGACAGAAGCGCTACGGCTTTAACAACGAGCTGATCGACATCTTCAAGTTCCGCTCCATGTACCACAACATGACGGACGCCAACGCCTCAAAACTGGTGACCAAAGGCGATCCACGCGTCACCAAAATTGGCCGCATCATCCGCAAGACCTCCATTGACGAGTTGCCTCAGCTGATGAATGTACTGATGGGACAGCTCTCTCTCGTCGGCCCTCGCCCGCACGCTCTCTCCGCAAAAGCTGAAGATCGCCTCTACGAGAATGTGGTGGATGGCTATTTCGCACGCCATAAGGTCAAACCAGGTGTCACTGGTTGGGCGCAAATCAAAGGTTGGCGCGGCGAAACGGATACCGAGGACAAGATCCAGAAGCGTGTCGAATGCGACATCTACTACATTGAAAACTGGTCCGTTTTCTTTGATCTCTATATCTTGATTAAAACACCGTTCTGCCTTCTGGAAACGGAAAACGCATATTGACCGACTTATCGCGCTCACACGATGAAATCAGAAATGCACGCCCCTTCTGGTACGTGCCTCTGACAATCGGTACAGAAACAATAGCCAGAGCATTGTTGTTTCTGACCGCATCTGTGAGCGCGCTCGTCATCATCGAACCCGCTCCCTATGATCTGCTGATCGCCCTCTTGTTGGTGGGTTGGTCCTTCTTTGGACTGGAACTGCGTAAAGACATCCTGCCTCTCCTGATCCTGCTGTGTTTTTACATAGCAGGCGGAATTCTTGCCTTACCCGCAGCCGCAGACACCAAAGAAGCTGTCACTTTCTACGCCGTAACGATCTTCCTGGCGTTTTCATCCTTCTTGTATGCAGCAACCCTGTCTGCAAAAATTGAACGGATAGACATCATTGAGAAGGGCTACTTGCTGGCAGCCCTGTTTGCCACACTGCTTGCCATTGCTGGTTACTTCAACGCCTTCCCCGGCGCTTATGACCAGTTCACACTGTATGGCCGCGCAAAAGGCACCTTCAAGGATCCAAACGTCTACGGCCCTTTTCTGCTCCTGCCAACGCTACTGATCACCTACGACATTCTAACCAAGCCTTTGCGAGAGAACATCTTCAAGTCAGGCGCCCTGCTCATCCTCTTGCTGGGTGCGTTCCTTTCCTTCTCCCGGGCAGCTTGGGGCATGACACTGGGCGGCGCACTCATGGTGTTTTTGCTGGTCTTCATAAATGAGCGACGTTCAATCCCACGCATGAAGCTGCTGGGTATCCTTGGCCTTGCAGGCATTGGCCTCGTCATCGCTCTGCTCGCAATTCTTTCAATTGAACCCATATCAGAGATGTTCACCTTGCGCGCCAAGCTCGTGCAGGACTATGACGGCGCACGTTTAGGGCGTTTTGGACGCTGGGGGGAAGGCTTCACACTTGTCACAGAACGCCCGTTTGGTCTTGGTGTCGGCGGCTTTAACTCCATCTTCCCAGAGGATGAGCACAACGCCTACCTCAAAGCCTTTACAACCTACGGGTGGCTTGGTGGCCTGTCCTATATAACGCTTGTTTTCTGGACATTGATCAAAGCTTTGCCGCTGGTTTTCAAGCCACGGCCTTGGCAGAAATACATCATCTGCACCTACGTCGCGTTCCTGCTACACGCTTGTGTTAGCTTCATTATCGACACAGATCATTGGCGCCACTACTTTCTGCTACTCGGCATTCTGTGGGCCATCATAGCAGCGGAATCCGGCATCTCACGCTACAGGCGTTTTCCACCAGCACAATAAGCCCAGTTTCATTTGATCCTTGATCAGACAACCTGAATTAGGTAGGAAAGTTGTGTGGTAAGCTGTTAAGGCAGCTCCACAAATAGGAATACTTGCATATGCGGCAACGCACCCAGGCGCAAGGTTCCTCACGGTTCGGGTAGTAGCGCAGCCTGGTAGCGCACTTCACTGGGGGTGAAGGGGTCGTCGGTTCAAATCCGGCCTACCCGACCAATCTTTTCAAAGGCTTAGCTTAAGAAAAAAAAGCGTGCCACTGAACAGATGTTCAAAGTGAACCTTTTCAGACAGAAAAAGCCTTTAGTTTTGAGCGCTATTGGAACACTTCATTTCTTGGCTGAACCGGTAGCAGTGCGCCTTCTCTCATGCCATAGCGTGCTTTTTGTTTAGTTCTTCTGCCTGACCGAATATGCGTTTAGCCATTAGAATATACAGATACGCAAGGCGCTCATGCACTGCAGAGCAGGCTGATAAGAAATCTGCTTCTTCTTGCACACAGTACAACTTTTAATTGCATTCATGTACTGGGTGCAATATAAAGAAAATGTGAAGGGGGGTGGGGTACTCCCACCCCCCTTAACTCAGGAGAAAAGCTTATGACATTTGAAGTTGCAAGCTTCATCCTTCAAGTCATCGTTGCGATAGTCATTATCGCTAATGTCTATCGACACTGGTAACTTGAGGGGCGGGAAGGATGGTCCCTTCCCGCAACTCCTGAGTGATAACATAGCGGGTGAAACATGAAAACACAACGAAAGTCAGCTATCATTTTAGCAGCACTCTTTGTGCTTTTTCTTGCAGTCTATTATCTGCCAACTCTCATGAGAATGTTTTGAGGTGCCTGGAATGACCCCAGAGAGCTTTAAAGCGTGGCGAAAAGCGAATGGTTTCAGATCAAGAAGGGCTGCAGCCGAAGCTCTTGGCATATCTGAGGGTAGCGTCCTGAACTATGAGACAGGCCATAGGCGCGAAGATCCAACGCGCTTGGTCGTTATTCCACGCCACATCGCTTTAGCGTGCGCAGCCATATCAGCGGGTTTAGAGCCGACTGGCGACTAATCAACGATAGGAGGTTTGGTATTGCCTTATCAAGGCCCGCCTGAGCGCCCCTCTGAGCTCTACGTGGGCATCGCTGCCTCACGCAATATACCGTTAGTAAAGTTGCACTGGCGAGTTGAATCCGCGCCTCATAGAAAGGCATGGTAGGCAAGATATTTGCCGTCAGATCTATAAAGATAGATTTGAGGAAATCAGGAAGGGAGGCAATGAAGTAGAGCGCAGCCAAATAGCCGCGCCCTAAAAGGAACATTTTGGACGGGTTGCAGACCGTCCTAGTCTATTTCCCCGGTAGTTTCATACTGGATGAGAAGGTCAATGCAATGCTTCGCCTTCTCCAGATCTTGGATACCGTTTTTCTCTCTGAAGCAAGTAACGTACTTCACTGCCGTGTGCTGCAACGGGTCCAGATTGTTTTTCATTGAGTACTGAAAAGGTTGAATAGGCCGATTTTTATAATGGTCGCCGCCTACCTGTGTTTGAGACGCTTTAGGCTCATTCAGATCAATCAAGTCTTTCATTGTACCATTTCCGGCCTAATTGTCAGTCGCCCGGTTTCACCGTGTAGCTTGTGATAAGTGATGACTTGCGCAGCACGCTTTGAGACATAGCCAGATGTTGCAGAATGAGCATCAGCAGGCGCGAGCGTTTGGTGCTGCTCCACCTCCATCAAAGAATCTTCTTTGGCCTTAAGCTGGTCTTTATGGTGGAAGTGTCCAATGTGCGCATAGCTATGTTGCGTGCGACCGTAGATATCACGAAACTTCGCCGCCATAGTCTGCGCAACTTGGTTGACGCCACGCTTATGACCGTGATGGAAGAAAAGCGACGTATTGCCAAACTCAAAGGCGTGGTAGAGATCCGCTGTGGTGTCGACTGTAACCCTTGGCTCATTCTCATAAAGGATCGCCAGGAATTCACGCATCATAACTGAGCTAGACATGTCGTGGTTGCCAGAAACCCAGACAAGGCGCAGTTCTTCATGCTTTTCAAGCATCATCTCAACAATTCGCCGGACGATAGAGAGCGCTCGCCGCACCAACTTATGCCAGCGCGTATCAGCATCCAGAATGTGACCACTTGTCGGAGTGGCTGGCAAGAGGCCATCCCAATGCAGAAAATCACCCAACTGGGCTAAAACAGCCGTCTTAGCATTCGGCGCTTGCTTGATAGCCGCGCCAAACCAGCGAACAATCAAATCTTCCGCTTTAGACATATCCCAATCAGCAACGCGGGTTTCATCCGCATCAGCCAGCATTCCAAGGTGGTAGTCGGTTAGGATGTAAGTCGCGCATAGGTCTGCCTCACCAACCGCAGGAGCTGCAACCGGAAGCGCTCGCGGCAGATCTTCGCGGAACGCTTCGATAATCTCGCGCGCAACAAACTCTGGGCTCAGCTCTGTTTGGGAGTACTTCAGCCATGTTCGGCTTACGCTTCCATCTGGCTCTTTGGTAACAGTTGCGCCCTTAATCTTGAGATGCTTGGGAAGCTGCTCACCCTCGCCTGTTTCCAGAGCATACTGAAAGGAGCGCCCTTTTACATTGCCGCTCCCGTCCTCTGAGACGCGCACCGTGCGCGTTTGCATTCCCGCTGGAGGATTGCCCCCGTCTTCAGAGTTTGCATTCAAGCGGCGATGAAAACGCCCATAGGAGCAACCTAAACCCTGCTCCTTCAAAAGACGAAGGCCGGGGCGAACGCCACCGGCCTCGTTGTACGCTGCAACGATCTGCTCATCTGTTGCGCGTTTATGTTGTTCAGTCATGCAGCTACTCACAGCCCCGCTTCTTTCTTGGAAGCTCATCACGTATGAAAACATAGAGCCGCAAGAGCAAAAAGATTAAGCCAAGCAAGAAGGCGACTGGCTGAAGCCAGTCCGCCAACCAGTTCAGCCAGTCGTAGAATGGGAATGTCACCATAACCCCCGCTACTGGAACGGTAGCGACAGTATCAACTCTGTTCATCTCCGCCCCTTGATTGCGCCTGTTATTGTTTGGATTGCCGCAGCAGAGACCCCAGAGCCAAAGATTGAAAAGAAGATATCGTTTCCCCATGGCTTTATAGAGTCTGGCAAGTCAGCGACCTGCCACGGAAAGCTGAACGCGGTATCTAAAACAACATGGGCGAACCAAATACCAAGCGGAACCGCGAACAATGACCAGACAGCCCACCATATGCGCCATCCCATCGCCGTTTGCCTGCGTTCTGCTTCATCGTTCAGGTGCCGCTCAATCGCCACAGAGCGAAGCTTTTGGCGATCTGTTTCAGAATCCGTACGCTTGTCGATGGTATCTAGCGCCCGGTCCAATAGCTTTTCAGCGGAAGGCAACCCGAGCAGCTTACCCCCCAATGATGCAAGAGTACTCCACATTAGGCAGGCTCCTTGTTCATCTGCTGCCAGAGCAGGAAGCCAAAACCAAGCATCGCCATGGCGACAAGACCAACCTGAAGAATAGGCTGTTCTGAAACCGCACTACCCAACATGCTCACACCTGTTGCAATTTTGCTGAGGCCTTCCGGCTGCATCCAGTTTGATTTAAGGCTTGCTTTTCCCTCAGCCTTGCCAGCAGCAGGCTTCGGTGCTGGGATAGGCACTTTTGCACTTAACCCGACAGCTTGCTCATGAAGCCTGATGGAGCGATCAATAACGCCAATATCTCCATCTTGAATGCCGATTTCATCACCCATCACACGGCGGGTCCAGCCGTTCTTAAATGAGTTCCAGTTGCTCAGACGCTTCATGTAAGCCCAACGCATTTCATTGAGCCGCTTAATTAAGTCTGGCATGTCGCCTTCATTAGCAGCACGCTTGACAGCATCCATAGTACCCCGACCAAAAACGCCGTCATCATCGACACCCAAAGCACGTTGCAGATACTCGATTGCGCGCTTTGCGCCTGAGTTAATGGAGAAGTCAACAACCGTATAATCAAGGCCAGCAGGTAGCTCATCAAACCGAACAGGATCGAAGTACCAAGCTTTGAGAATTTCCTCTGCTTCAACTTTCGTGAGAGCCTTCACTTCGTCTTTAGAGACGTTGCGGACACGCCACTTAGAAAGTGTCTTGATTGTTACCCCGTGATTGGTTGCGCCTCCGGGGTCTTTGGGGTGGTCTACATATCCCATTTCGGATAGGCCAACCCATTTCATAATGAGGCCAAAGTTGTTCTTTGTCATTATTTGCTCACAAAAAATCCCGCTCCAGCTAGGCTGTACGGGTCGTTAAATCGATAGCAATTTTGGGAGAAACTTAAGTGGCTTGCGCCATAATCTTGGTTAGAGGTTTCGACAAATCCCAAAGGATGTCCTGTGACGGGTCAGGTATTGGATCAAGCTGCTGGATTTCAGCAGAGCGGGTGACGATACCAGCTCGATATTTAATGGCCGCGTGATAAAGCGCCTGCACCTTCTCTTGAGTATCAAGCACCAGCAAGACGCCTTCCGCTGTACAGGCTTTCACCTGAGAGGCTTCAGGTAAGCCAGCCTCAAACCCATCAAGCATCTCTCTGAGGCGACTGACTGAGGCCTGATCTGTCTTGAACTGGTGGCCGTTGATCTGAGTACCCACTTCAATGCGCTTTTCAGCCTCTAAGGAAACATCAAGCGCATCAAACACACGCGAGGGCTCTTCATAAAGCTTCCAGTTGCCCTCACCAAACTCAGCATCAAGCCACTTTGTATCACCATCATAAATGATCGTGTTTTCGACTTCGCCGGTGTCTTTGTTCAGGATGTCATAATCAGGCATATCAAAATGCTCAAATTACTTCTTGCGGACAAACCTATCTCATAATAATGAGCATTCATATTGTATGGGGCAAAATGAATGATGCAGATATTATCAAACATCAAGAAGTTAATGCAGCGTTGCAACCAACACTACAGTTCTGGTCCTACAGTCACCAGTTCAGACCTTTCTTTAATTGCCGTGCAAACACGTCAACAGCAAGAAGACTATGGATTTAAGCCGAGGAAAGACCTCCCAGCATGGAGATTCTCTAATCAAATAGATTGGTCAGCAGATCCATTTTCTGACGTAAATTGGCGCTATCAACTACATGCTTGGAGAATGATGGACCCTATCCTACTGGAGCATGAAAAGAGCCCAAACCCACAACATCTTAATCATTGCATGAACATATTAAAGGACTGGGCGCAATACCACAAAACAAAAAAAACCCCTATGTCATATCACGACATGGCGACGGGCTTGCGAGCTTCAAGGATTGCGTTTTTTCAAGATCAGGCAAGGCTGGGTCTGTTGAAGTTATCACCTCATGACAAGCGCATTATAAAATCCTTAGCGAAACTACATATACGAACGCTTTTAGAAGAGGGCTTCATAGCAAATAATAACCATGGTTATTTCCAGCTATTTGGGTTAAAGCATCTTTCAGCCGTCAATAATGACAGAAAAGCCTCTCTTGTTGCAGACGTGAAAATGCAGCGACTTGTAGGGCAGCAGTTCACGAAACGTGGTACTCACAAAGAAAACTCCCCTAGTTATCATTACTTTACGCTATCTCGATTTAAGAAAATAGGTTTAGTAGATACTTTCCCTGGGTTGGGTTTTGAAGAAATCGTAAGAAACGCTCGTAAAATATCTCCCGATTTCGTTTTTCCTGACGGCTCTCTTGCTGCTATCGGTGACACGTGTGATAGCGTGCCGAAACCTAAACCACACTCATCTTATAAAGAAATCAACGGCATCGCGTGTGGATATTACGCAGTTAGGTCTCGTGCAGAAATGCTGTTTTTTACAGGGATGGCTCATAACGCCACACATAAGCATGCCGATGATTTGAGTTTTACCTATTTTTGTGATGATGAACACATTTTTATAGATAGTGGTAAATACGGTTACCAAAACGATAAATGGCGTGATTACTTCACATCTGCAGATGCACACAATACAATTGGTATTCTAAACAAATGCATAGGCCCTAAACAAGTTTTATTCAAGGGTAGCCTACTGCATGAAGGCGGGCGAAGTGGAAGAAAATTCTTTGTTCGAGGCACCGTACAGCGGCCTAAATTATTTGACCATACAAGACGCATTGATTTTTGCCCCGGCAACGAACTCAACATCCAAGATTATCTAAAACCTTATAAAGACTTTACATTCACAAGCAGTCTTCACCTAGCAGATCATCTTACTCCTGATAAAACAGATAACGGATTCAAAGTAAAACTTAAATCTGGACGTTTAATTTGTGCGACTGCGAGTAATGTTTCCAACATCGAGATCGTAAGAGGAAAAAAAGAACCTATATTAGGTTGGTATAGCCCAAGCTATTTAAAAATGGAGCCGATTAGTGTTGTACGCGCTATTGTAAAAGATTCCAGTAAACCTGTGACTTGGAACATAAACCTAGCCGTTTGATATAAATGATTATGTAGCACTAAGAGGCGACTACCGAGTACGCGCCTTAAATCACGCAATAAGGCGCGTACTCTAGTCATCATTTATATATGACTCCTCTAACGCTAAGAGTATTTGTCGCAAGTGCGTTGCCAGTGCCATAATTACCCACGCCACCAGTCATGGAAGTGACATACATGGTAGAGCCGCCGTTTATCGCCGCATCGGTTGGAGCGTCATCCTGTCCTTGCCTCATCCACGCTTCAGCCAAGTTAATGGTTGATAAGCGCTCAGCCCCCGCCCCCCATTCAGAGCAGCCCGTTATAGTTGCCTCATTTGCATTGATGGAAGATGCTTGAGAAGCAAACAAACCAATTTTTGCACCCGATCCATTGAAGTTTGGGGCCTCGACCCTAGACGTTCCTTCTGCAAAAATACAACTATCTCCGCAGTTCTCTGCTATTCCTTGCCGAGCGTTTAACGTAGATCCGTGGTAGGCCATGAATCCATTAAGAGACCCGCTTGCATTACCGCCAACGGCTGAGAGAATACTTGCCTCATAAGACCTGAAACCGCAATATCCTGCATTTTGTGCTTCTGCACCATCCGCATCGACAATACCTGCATCCGAAGCTCTAATGGCGTGACGATAACAATCGTTAGCCTTGCCATCTTTAAACGATAAATAGCCGCCATGGGCACCCTGAGCACCATAATACATGCTACCAGATACATCAGCGCCTTCCGCGAACACAGCTCCGCCCCAGCTAGTAATACCTGCTCCAGTCGTATTGACTTGCGCACAACCCGTAAAAATAGCCCCTTGGGCGTAAGCTGTGCTGCCGAGCGCGAGAAGTCCGTTACCGTAGCAGTTCTTAACTCCCTTACCTGGGTAAATAAATGCCGTTGATCCGTGCCTAAGATTGACACCTCCGCTAATCCTCCCATTTGCATTAATTAGGGTATTAAGCCTCGGCATAGCCGCGCCAAGGACATCAAAAAGACGGTCACCTTCCTTCATTGACGAAGCAACTAAGACCTCTTCGGCTTCCGAGCTGATTGTTAGATGAGAGAAATCGACATACGAAAGCGATACTGTTTCAGTAAACTCAAACCCGTCTTCTAATATTATTTCAACGTTATTGAAGCTTCTTGGCCCCAAGTAGGCTAACGCCTCATTGAGTGTAGAGAAATCGGCAGGGACCCGAAAAATCTCTTTACCAAGATGAGTTTGAGCGTCTCGCACACCAGTTGGAGAAAAATGAGCTCCTGTCTTATCCTCTAAAGTGCCAATCACTGCATTCAAAGATCTTTTGAACTTATAACTCCCTCCTACACCCTGTATTGAATGCAGAGTAATGAAATCAACATTCGGATCAACAGCTGTAGCTAACAGCTCTTGCTCATTCGCAAACGGAACACCCAATTTATTGAGATAATCAACCACCTCTCCTTGCTTCACAGGTTGTCCAAATTTCCATATTTCACTCGGTGTTTTAAGCATTACGTCGCCCATAAAAAAGGCCAGCTAAAGCTGGCCGTATCAGTTAATAGTGAGTATGATTTACTCAGATTAAGCCACAGTAACAGGACTTGCTGCAGCTTCGTCGCTTTCAATTACCGTGCTTCCGTTTTGGTAAAATCCGGCTGCCCAGTAGTAGTATGAGCCTGCGGCTACCATGTCCGTGTAAGTTCGATCTAGACCAGACGCAGAGAAGTCCTCACGAACAACCGCCGCCTGAGCAAAGTCATTTATTATTGCTCGGTAAATTCTGACACCGGAATGATTTGCTGAGTTGGCGTTGGTCCATGAGAGATCAACAACACCTACGCCTCCAACTGCAGAAAAATCACTTGGCGCATCAGGCGCGGGAACGTCCGGCACTTCAACCCCGTTGAGAAACTGGTAGTCAAACTGCACAGAAGGGACAAAATTTCGAACTCTAACGATTGCCTCTGACCCGGCTGGCGCTGGACTGTAGGTCGCCGCCCTATCCTGTGTGTCATCCTTAACCAGTATCCACGTTGTGCCATCGTCAAAGCTGATATCAACATCCTGAGTGTATCTTTCTGGTACTTCTGACCCGTCTGACGCACTCCAAGCAATATCAATCGATCTTACGCCGCCCACCTCTCTTACCGTTGCTACGATATCTAGAGGAATGTCATTTGCACCGCGAGGCACATTTAAAATCGTCACAGGTGTGTATTGCTCATCCTCTTCAGGGTTCCAGATGGTTGCATTTTGAGAGATGACCTTAAATTCAACCCGGTTTAGTCCGGTGTCGTCGTCATACTCAAACGGCTTTTCAGAAACAGCCACACCGGCAAGTCCCAGCTCTGTCCTTAGCTCGTAGGTGTTGGAACTTAGGAGTTGAAGAGCCTGCATCCCTGTCCTGAACTCGCCTGATAAGACCGGATTGCCGCCGTAATACTCCATCTTGGCAACACGCATAGCCTGCGTTGCCGATGGGATAAGGTACAT
>NZ_LCWX01000200.1:112379-114053 GCF_001431305.1 Pseudovibrio sp. POLY-S9 | reverse complement strand
CTGGCGACTTGCTACCAGCTCGCGTCCGTCTTCTGCCAATGCCGCCGCGCTAGCCCATGAAGCTTCATCTTCCTGATGTTCTTCATTGGTGTAGCTGATCTTAACTGTGTTGTATTTACCAAGGTCTTTACGCCCGCCCTCGATAGACAGGCCAAACAGATCAGCTTGAGACTCATCAATCACAAACGAAGGTTGAGAGCAAATCTTTTTACGGATAGCCCATCGACCTAGTCCATCCTGAAAAATTTCACCATTGCAGCATTCAAGAATCTGCTCCATCCGGTCAGCATAATCTTGCCCCATGGTCACAACACCACGTGTGCGCCATCTTTTTTCTGTGCTGCCAATTTTTAGGGGGACTAGTTCATCGCAGTAGTCTGCAAAAGCCTTGAAACTCTCTAGATCAAATAAGTCCACATCATCAGGCTCTACGCCTTCGATAGTGGACAGTTCATCAAGCGCGCACAGGCTGGAGTTGTCAGTTTCCTTTACCTGCCCGTCACGAGGGTCAAAAACATCCAATCGTGTGACAACAACTTCTAACTTAGGTACGCCAGCCGGATACACTTTTGATGTATTTTTAAATGAATCTTGCTTTAGCCTCATAAGCACCATTGCACAGCCAAGATGACGAAAAGGCCCATCTTTCTCTAACTCTGGGAAAGCATTCTTTAGACGATAAAAGTACTCATTCGGAGACTGCGAGCCATCCATAAACTGCAAGCTCACAGCATTTTTCAATCTCCCAGTTGCTACCAGACCATTGTCGGGAATCTCAACCTTCTGCTCATCAAGGTAGAACTCATCAAATCTAATTCTACCTTCACAAATATAGTGCAGAAAATATCTGTAGTCGCCTTTTGCCCCTGCAAAGACCGTTGCAGAACCCATCTTAGCACCGCCGTGAACCCTCCTACGATCAATAGCTTCATTACGGATATTGGCTTGAATATCCTGAGGCTTCTGACGTGGTGGCTTTGGAGCTAGAAGTGTATTGAGGAGATAGCTGGCGCTGACTGTAATCGCGGTGGCAATCACAGTAGATGCTATTGCCGCTGCCGTCCCCGTAACCCCAATCGCTGTGACGATAAAAGTCGCGATTGTTGCAGGCATGTTATAGCCTCCATATGTGATCTGCTTTTGCTTTGACGTAAGACAGCCCGCGCCCCGGAAAGCGTGACACCCAAAGACGCCCGGTGTAAATACCTCCCAAGAGTCCCTTGGGAGTTGGGATCAACCCCACATCGCCACGCTCCGCTTCGCCGGTATGTTCGTGTCCGAAAAGATCAATTAACAACGCAACCTCACCGCCAATGCCTGCGAGGTAATCAAGCGCCTCTTGCTCAGTCGAGCAGATTCCGACGAGGTGTTGTGTCCTGTCGTCACCGGTTAAGAACCTGTCCCACGACCCAAGGAATTGCAGACAGTCTGACCGCCCCCAATCAAATTCTATCGAAACCTGAGTGGAAAGAAATTTGCCTAGTTTGTCTTGCATGACCTATCCAGCGTCATAGAGATTGATTGTCCATTCCTTGAACGCGTTGACCTGCGCAAATCCGGTTGAGCCGGGGTCGCGTTTGTTCTGGTCGCTTTGCGTTATACGGGAATGCGCGTTTTTACGCCTAGCGGCCCCCCTATCTTCCATAGATAGGGAAAGCATGCGCCCACCGCCCT
>NZ_LCWX01000200.1:103451-112279 GCF_001431305.1 Pseudovibrio sp. POLY-S9 | reverse complement strand
GCTCTACGGACATGCGCATGAAGTCGCCTATTCCTGTGTAGATCTGGTACAGTGTGCCAATGGGCTGGAGCTGAGCGTTGTAGGCTTGAAGGTAGAAGATGAACTTGCGGCCTTTGACCTCTGTCACCTGATTTTCAAACGCGTCTAAAAAGATTTGTTCTTGAGAATTCAGCGTTACCGTGCTGCTTCTCGCTTCGTTCATAGTGCTGGACTGCAATCCCTCGAAGGAGGCTTGCCCTCCGATGCCCTGCCACTCTCTTCCATCAGCGCTTAAGAGGATGCCTGTACCATTGTGCAGCAGCATTGTTTCAGATTTAAACTGAGTCTCACAAAGCAGCGTAGCATTTATATCGCCCGTTCTGATCTGGCGTAACTCTTCAGGTGTGAAAATCATGGCACCAGCCTTGATAGGTCTTCAGTGAACGAAATAGACGTTGAACCGATGCGACCAAGTTTAAGGGCTTCTGTCCCGATCCCTCTGCCGCCCATAAAGCCGACAAACTCAGGCTCCAGGCTTACAGGGGTGCCCATTGCGATATCTCGCCGTATAGGAGGCCATACGTCCACTGTTTGCTCGCCTTGATCGCTCACCATGTAGACAAAGCCATCAATCTCGATAAAGCAGCCTATGAGTTCTACAGAGGTGTCAATTTTCAACGCCGTATCGTTGCGACCTGCGGTTGACAGCAACACTTCAAATTCTGGCACCGGGAACTCAGGTACAAAGTTTTTTATGTCTGGCTCGGTTTTGGATCTCTCGGGGGCCTCTGGGTATTCATGCGCAAATCCGTAGCCATCATCAAAATACGCCCCATCATCAAACGGCAACCCAGATGGGTATTGCGCGATCTGACGATCAACAACACCGCGCACTCTGACATACTCGCTATAGGCTTCTAAATGCCTCCTATTCCATTCTGCTCGCCATTCTCTCAATCCATTTTCATACGCAACACGATATTGCTGTAACTCGGTAGAGTTCGATCCTCTCGCCCCATTAGGATCAGGCAGTTTAATGCGGACAAGGACCGCCCCACCCTTCATCTTAGCGGCCAGGACGCGAGCCGCCCTAACCTGTTCTGACGTGTATTGGGGGATTCCAGACATGGAGAGCTTAGTTTGTACCGAGACAATACCAGCGGGCTTTGATAGCCCTGTTGTTGTCTCAGACCTTTGACGTGTTGCAGTTTCTTGCCACAACGAAACAGATTCAGGTTGCAACACCTCAGGCCAATCAACAATTTCAACCATATTTGGGAACCTTAGTATGAGCGCCTGTTTATTTCCGCTACACGCCCCGGCAAGCCCTTATTAGCCTGCTTAACAGCCGCAGCAGCGTACTTAGGAGCACCAGTAGCAACACGCTGATCTGCAATAGATACAACCTTGGCGTCAAAGTTGCCGTTATCGTTGACATAGACCTCAGCTGTCACATGGACTTGCTGTGCGCCGCCCCTGCCACCACCATGCATTTCTACACCTAAACGCCCATCTGGACCACGTTTCAGAGGCATAACCGCCTCAGGCTCGTTTTCGCCCATAATGCCAAGCTGCCCGCTTCCAAATGAAAATGGCGTAGGCTCGCTAACTACCGAGTTGGTAAAAGCTCCGCCCTTAGCGTACATGACAGGCATTGCAGCACTCGCGGCTTGCAATCCTGCAGCACTGGGACCACCAAACAGACTACCAAAAATACTACCAAGGAAACCGCTACCACCACCAGAACCAACCGCGCTATTGACTTGAAAAATCGCGTCAATCAACTGATTGAGCATCTTGTCAATGATCTTGTTTAGGACGTTCTGAGCCGCTTTCCCGAAAGACTGCCATACGCTTTCGCCTTGACGCAGGCCGCTAATCATATCTGAAAAGAAACCTTTCGTAGCATCTTTTGCAAACTGAAATGCGTCTTTAGCCTTATCGGTAGCTACCTTTAAAGCCGTGATCTGACCTGCCAATCCTACGAGCTTACCCTTTTGGTCATCGCTAAGAATGATACCTTGCTGCTTAGCTTGGTTCAGTAGATTTTGCGTCTCTATCAATCTGGTAGCAGCATAATCACTAAGCCCAATGGCGCCTTTTTCCGCTTGTAGAGAGGCAATCGTTGCTTCTGCACTCGAGACAATGCCTTTAAAAGCCTTTGCAGCCTTTTCAGCTCCTTTCCCTGAGCTCAATGCCGCATCGCCAAGAGATCTCAGTTTATCGGTTACTGCATCGACACCCATACCGATGGCATCGACGCCCCCTCCGATAAAATCAGAGCCGAAAAGTTCATCGATGCGCTCACGCGTGAAGGTTCGCGCTCCTTTAAGCTTTTCGGAGTAGATATTTGGGATAGTTGGTATCATCCCCTCACTAGTATCAACCGTCGCAATCTCAACGCCAGGTATGTTATTTGCAATCTCAATAACCCGGTTGATACCGTCCATCACTTGCGTGACCATCTTATCCACGCCAAGGATTACCACATTTACCGCCCCAATCATTGCCTCTCCAATGATGAAAGGGAAATTCAGGAAGGTGAATTTTGCGATTTCAAAGGCTGAAATCACGGTCGCAATGAAGTAATTGCCAAATGTCTTGGCAACTCCGAACAGATCCACACCAAGGATTTTCGTAAGCTCATCCCGAAAGATGTAGGCTGCTGTAATTGCGCCGGCCAAAACCACACCAAAGGCGACAAGCGGGTTAGACAAGATTGCAGCAGACAATGCTTTGAACGCCCCGACGAGGCCAGTTCCAACCGCAATGGTAAGGGTTCTAACACTTGCAATTATCGCTGGAGAAAATGCCAAAGCTAAGCCGCCAGTGAACACTAGTAACTCGTCGTATGCCTCGTCTAAGAAATCAGCGATTGCACCCAAGGATCTGGAGGCAACGTTAGCCCAATCAACCAACTGAATACCTGCTGCAACAGCCGAAATTAGGCCAATAGCAAGCAACGAAAGAGGACTGAATATGCCGCGAATTGTGCCCGCCAAGATTTCGGTAAACGTTGCACCACCTTGCATAGCCATTTGCAACTGACCTGCCCACTGCGTACCTTGCTGCAAGCCGATCACAAGTGGGTTCATGCCTGCTGTCGCGGTGACTACAGTATCCTGAAACTGAGCGGCTGAGGCCGCTGCAACTCCAGAGCTACCGCTGAAACTTCGAATGTTATCATTTGCTACAGCTGTTGCCTGCGCTGCTCTGATTGCTGCTGCTGATTGATCATCAAGCGCATCAGCAACATTCATTGCCGCAAGCTGAGCCTTGCGGGCATCTGTAACAAACCGCCCACTTGCTTCTCTCAAGCGCCCTTGGGCGTCGATATAAACACCAAGTGATTTGGCCGCAGAGTCTACTGTTTTTGCAGATGCACTTGCACCACTTGCCATTTGAGCAGCGCCTTTTACAGCTCCACTAGACGCCGCCTCTACTCGCGAGGTCGCAGATGCAAGCTCTTTTGCTGATCTCGATGCGGCTTTCTCAGCCGTGGCTTGTGCTGATAGCGCCCGCTCAGTTTGTGCGATCTTCGCAGCCATCTCACTCATTTCTGAGCTTGCTACTCTGGAGGCTCTGGCTGAAGCAGTAACCCCCTTTGATGCGTTTACTGCTTGGTCTGCCATCTGTTTGGCACCAGAGGCGACCCCCAGAGCCGCATTTTCCGCCATTTCGGCAGCGCCCGTGAGCGCCTTAAGTTCGTTGGTTGCCTTGGCCGCGCCACTGGATGTAACCTCAATGCCAAGCTTTGCTAGGCTCATATCGCCCCCTTAAGCTTTTTGTTTGCATCCTCCCGCGCTTTTTCCCTCTCATCCTGAGCCCTTTTCTCTTTCGAATAGGCTTTCAGAAAAGCTAGATCCATGGCTTTCAAGGTCCATAGATCCCAACTGACCGCATCCACCTCAAACGCTTCGCGCCACGCTAGCAACTCTTGCGGGCTGAGGGGCTGAGGACTGCCCATGTCGGATTGTCGGGAGTTGTCCAGATCCCAAAACCATCCCCAGAGGTATTCAAACCGCTCAGGAATACTTGGTTCGGGGACTGTGCGCGCACGGTTAAAACGTTTGGCGAGCTGCGAGCGGCTTTCCCCCTTGCTGTCTGGCGTGTGATACCGGACAACAAGGGCAACCGCTTCGCAAAGCTCTTGCTTTACTTGGAAAAAAAAGCAGAGATATCGCCAAACTGTTCGTTGAGTTGTTCGAAGATAAATGGATACTCAGAGAGAACACGAGTCATCATCGCATCACTGAATTCCGGGGAAGGATCAGAGTCGAATTCAAGGTCATTGGACCATTCCCAGCCCACGGCAGCGGAAACCAAGATTTCTCGCGCCCAAGCGTCTCGCACGGCAAGCCTTTGTGCAGGGGTAAGTTTACCACCACGAAGCTCAATAGATTTGACCTTTTCTTTCACTGTATTGTCATGGCGAGAGCGCATCTCGACAGACAAACCCAACGGTTCACCTGTTGCCGGGTGATTGATTTCAACCTTAACCGTTTCCTTCGGCTTAATGCTGTTCAGATCCATTTGCGCTTTCCTTCTTAGCTTACAGCCGCGGTTGCGGAGGAATCGACTTCAAGAGAGCCGAATTGGTTTGTTGCAGTAACTTTGCAGGAGATGGTTTTGCCGGAGGCTCCAGCCTCAATTGTGTAGGTTTCTCCGGTAGCGTTAGCCACGTCTGCCCCGTCAACTTTCCATTGATAGGAGTAGGAAACATCTGGGGTAACGCTGTTCCACGTTCCATGTTTCACAGACAGCACTTTGCCAACTTCAGCTTCACCATCAATGCTTGGAACAGTGTTGTTGGTAGGCGCAACGCCTGCTTGCAGCTTCACTTCAACCTGTCGCTGATCGGTAAAGCCAAGCGCATAGGTATCAACGATGAAGTCATCAACACCACCACCACCATTGGCAGGGCCACCAATGCGTGCAAGGTTGTAACGAACAGTGCCAGTACTTCCCGCATTTGGCGCGTTTGGCAGTTCGTGAGCGGTTGCGTATAGATAGGACGTCGCCGCATGGGCACGGATAGCATCTTGCCCTTTGTCATTGGGATTGTGAGCCACTTCAAGACTACCATCCCCCGCGTTGGCAACACCCTTCGACTTGGAGGAAACCTCTTTGTCGATGGTGTTGTAGGAAACCATGTTATCCTGAGTGCCGGACTCAGGTAGGCTTCCAACATCTGTGATCTCAATGAAGCGGATCTGCTGGAAATCTTCTGCTGTGTAGGTAACACCCGGCGTAAGAGCACTGACAGACACAAAGAATTTGCCTGTGGCGTTTGTTGAAGCCATTACTAAACCTCATAGATTGGGGCTTGATACTCGATAGAAACTGGGACTGTGATTTTGCCCGTTTCGATGATTGGCGGCGCTATGGCCGGAATGGACGGGACTTTGACTTGCAACCCATCCTGATAAAGTACCTGGCCTTTGAAATGCTCCACGAGCAGGCCTGCAATGTGATTTGCCTGAAAAGGGCCAACCTGTTGCCCTTCTGAGTTTTCGCCCTGCCGCATAACCACGTTGACTTGAAAAAAGCCCCTAAGCATTCCACCCATTCCTGAGATAGATTTCGTCAAAGGATCATTGGGAATATGTTGCGCATAGAGGTAGTTATCTGGCTCTGGATCTGGATGAGGGTATCCATGCCAAAGCACTCCCCCGATATCATCAGGGAGGGTTAACCCTTGCAGGTGATTGGTAAGGGCCATATAAATATCATTCTCAACCATAGGAGATTGCCCTTTGCACTCCGAGAAAAGGAAGCTCTCAGACAATGAAATTCACGACAGGCTAGTTGCAGCTTGCCAGTTGTTTGATGATGTTGAGGGCACAACGAAGCAGGGCGAGACAGCGATTAAAACCGCATCCCGCTCCATGAAGTTGCTTCAATTTGCGTTGATTGCTGCTGAGGCAGAGGAGTCAAAGCTTTAAACGAGCTTTGACTTCTTTCGCCGCGGCCTCTACATGCTTTTGCCAGTTCTGAGCCTCAAGCTGCAAGAATGGCCTTGCGGGCTGGTTGATGTTGCGTCCAAGACTGTCAACACCAGAGAACCCGAAGTGATACCGCATCGCATAAACTGCGGTGAAGCCGAATGTTACCGAGTCACCAAACTTGACGCTTGCCAATGTGCTATCAAACTCAGCAGGCGAATACGCACCACCTTTAGCAGGCTCGGTCACGTCTCCCAGCGGCTGATTAATTCGCATAACCGCTGAGGATCTGAGAAAGTTTGTAATGGCTTTCTTGCGCTTGTCTTGCTCAGAGCGAAGCTGCTCGCCTAACCGGTCATCAGCAGCATGTGAGAGCCTCTGCAAGCTTTCCTTGTAAACCACTTCCAATGCCTCAGGAATGTCTTTAGCCCATGCGCCAACTTGCTTCGCAAACCCTTTACTCATTGCTATGCCCATAAAAAAAGCGGCCCGAAAGCCGCTGTAATTGCTTGATTGCGCTTGTTACGTGAGAGTGTCGTCAGGCGCCATAAACTCGACTTCCTCTATCTCTTCAGCGCTTAGGGGCTCATCTCCTTCAGACCAAACGAACTCATTCTGAAGAAGATAAAAAGCAGCCTGGGGGGTGTTTCCGATCTGCTTAATCGGATTCCCAGAGTATAGAGTATTGTATCTCTCAAAGGCTTTTTGCAGGTCATCAACTGCCATTTGCAATATCCTTTGTAATCTTCCTGATTGCATGCGTGGTTTTTGGGGCCATCGCCTCAATAAGGAACTCCCACAACTCCCGGCCTTCGGAGACGTGTGCAAAATAGCCGTTCGCAAAGATCTCAGCAACGTTGCCGTCTGTTATCCGGTTGCCTTGGTTGTCGTTACCCAAATATGGGAACTGAGCATAATACTTTGCAGTGTGCCCGTGTCCATATTCAAGATTGGTCAGTGAACCTAAGAAATCATTCATATTGAGGACAGCACCGCGCCAAAAAGAGCCATCATCTGCCGAAATGCTACCATTCCTTGCATTGTAGTACAAGGCTCTATCCAGATCTCTTAAAGCCCCAGAAAAGTCGCCCTGCTGGATCTTCTGCAAGAAGTTCTGAGCCTGCTGATTACCATCTACGCCATACATCTTCGCTAAGTAGGCATCTAAACGCTCGCGCTTTTCGCCATCCGGCAGAGTTACCGATCCTTTACCGCCTCGTATCCGGTCAAGATCTTCTCTCATGGCTGGCAATAGCGCCCCTGAGCGCGGCCTAGCAGCCTTGTACTCGTCAATTGCATGTCCATACTCATGCGCAAAAACACCAACGAGAGACTTACCTCTTTTAGAGTTACGCCAAGATTTCACCATATGGATGGAGTGCGTTGAAGGACGATAGTATGCCCCTCCTCGACTGCTCCCCCAGCCGACTGGAGCGGTTGCATTAAACGCCTTGATGAAATCTGGGTGGGCCTCACTATCCAAAGAGCCGAGATAAGCCTTTTCAAAAGGCGTTCTCACTTCGAACTCTACCGGCTTAGGTTTTGGCTTTGTCTTCCGTTTTAGCCTTCGCTCAGCAGCCCCTATATAATCAACCTTGATACGCTCCCGGCACCGGCACATAACCTCATCCTCATAGGGGCAATGCATTTTAGGCCCCATAGGAGTTTGGAACGGTTCATTCCAGCCAACGCCTTCCTTGTTCATTTCTGCGGCAATAGTATGCGTTGGGCGCGTTTTATTGTCTCGGGTTGCGTCTGGGATGCGCGTGATGCGCTCCTCTGCCACCTGCCCTTTGTTGATTGCCTGTTGCCACGTCTCACGCTGAGAAGTGCCTAAGGCCTTCATCGTTTCACTACGCCCGATTGCTTCACCGCGGTACTTAAGGTAGCGACGCTTGTAAGCCGTCACCATCTTGTCAATCATAGCTGCCGGGATAGGCTCACCTGTGCGAATAGCCTTGGCTATCGTTCTATCAAATCGCTTGTCTCGCAGCCCACGTTTCAGAGCTTTTTTGAACTCGGCCGCATCACTGCTACGAAGCTGCTCCAGATAGTTTGCAACGTGTTGCTCTTGTGTGGCTGTAAGGCCCAGCACTCCACCTTGTCGCTTGCCTGTTGCTCTGTTGGTGCGACCAACAAGCTCTAACGCAGCTGTGCGAGGATTTACCCCCAGCGATAGGCTACGGGTCAGATTTTGCCGCACAAGCTCCCTCTGCCCCTCTGCAACCTCTCTAACTAACTTAGACGATTGCTCGCTTATAATGCGCTCAGCGCGAGGATTGCGCGCAGAGAAAGAAAACTTTATGAGAGCCTTCGTGTCAGGATCTCGAAAGACAGGAACATCATTTGAGAACTCACTGCCAGCACGTCGAAACAGATCCTCAACAGCAAAGTGCAACCCTTCAAAGTCAGTCTCATCAATACCAAGCAAACGCAGTGCGGCTTCTACATCCCCCATCCGCAACGCACTCACCAGAGCCTTGAACGTAACGCGATCTGTGATTTCTTGAACCGCATCTCCGAAGATCTTTTCTAGCTTTCGCTGAAACTCCTCTTCGAAGATATCGAATGTGTCGCGGTTACGTCGCATTATCGTCTCGCTTGCAGCTCGTAGAATATCGGCTCACCATCTGGGGCGATACGCTTTGGATTTATGATTGAAAGCGTTTGGCCGACGTAATTGATTTTATCGTCAGCGGTAGGCACCAAACCAAGATTGAGCGCAGGCATCAAAAGCTTCACATCCGTTGCCTTAACTCTCGTTCCATCGATCTCGTTAGAGCTGAACTGAGTCTCCAGAACAAACGTGCTGGCCGTAAGCTTGGTTACATCCCCACCAGTCGGCCCACCTCCGCCAACGTAGCGGGTAATCGTGGCCGCTGTGCCTGCTTCCTTGATATCTTC
>NZ_LCWX01000200.1:86198-103348 GCF_001431305.1 Pseudovibrio sp. POLY-S9 | reverse complement strand
TGCGCGTCTTCTGCATACTTGCTCATCGATCACACCCAAAAAGCAGAGCCGCCATAATGCGCGCTGTCGTCTGCTGTTGCAGTAGTTTCAGGTTGCAGGAAGCGGGCAACCGCTTGCTCAATCGCTCCGAAGTACTTCCCAGAGGATGAGCCATCACTAACCGCTTTAAATTTCTTGGTCATTGGCCCAATAGTTTTCTCAGTCAAAACAACTGACCTATCTTCATTAGGCGCAAGAATGCCCGGAGTTTTAGACTCCAGGTATGCCGCTTCAAAGCTCGCTTCCCTCCAGCCTTGAGGCGTTACATCGTCTGGGATTGCAACACCGTCGCAGGTAGTTGCCCCAACCCGCGGCCAAGCTCTTTCCTGCTCATATGAGGAGAGCTGGCCGTTAATGCGCGCCACGTACTCGCCGTCGACATACACGGCGCCGCTTATCAACGTTTGATGCTTTTGCTCTTCACTCAGCCCTGCCCAATCGGCACGGCCTCTTGCCGCATGATATTTATCAGCTTCTTCAACCGTGCCATAAATGGACATTAGACCCCCAAAATCTCTTTCAGCTTTGCAACAGCAGCATCATCACCACGGACAGATTCTTTTTCAGTGCCATCTACGTACACATCGCGATAACCTGCGCCTCGAACAATCAGCCCGGTAAAGTTTGCAGGGATTTCCTCACCCTCTTTGAGGCGAGCAACCTCAAACGTGTCACCGGTGCCATTCCCCTCACCATCTCTACCAGCAGGCGGCTCATCTTGCTTCACATCGCCATCTTCTGCAGCAATGTCACCGGCCTCCAACCATGCAGAGACAACCGGATTACCCTTCATCTTGTCCCATGCTTCTGCTTCCAGCTCAGCAAAGCCATTTGCTGAAATTGCTGTGCTGTCAGGCAGCACCACTGCTGCGCTTGCTTTGTTCAAAATCTTCATTGTGTTCCCACCGAAAAAGGAAGGGCGAGCCGAAGCCCGCCCAGTTACATCAAATGCCGTCGAAATAGCGCATCGTTGCCGGGATACGCAGATCCAAGCCAGACATGCGCTGATAGCCGATGATTGAAAACTCCAGCTTGTCGCGTTCAATCGGAGTAAAGAGCAGCGGCAGCGGATTAAAGACGGCCAAGCACTCAACGTTTTTGCGGTAAGTCACCATACGCGATGTGCTACCTGCACCAGCAGTTTCCGCATGAAGCGACGGCTCAATGTTGAGCGGCTTCTTGGTCTGCTCAGTGTAGACGTTCTTATTGATGATGTAGTCCATCACCGTCATGCCGCCCGTATCAGGAATGATGCGGTTTGCCAGTGCCAGCCATTTGGACATTGGCACAATCACCGTATCAGGCATGTAGACGTAGTTAGTCGCCTTATAGCCTGCGATGATTTCATCGTTGAACATCACAAGAATTTCTTCAGGACTTGCCGTTGCCCAGTCCTTAGCCGCAGCAGCTTTTGCGACGATTGTTTGGTTGAGCAAGCCTTTTTCGCCTGTCGCCTCATCACCAAACATTGCCAGCTTGTAAGACTTGACTTCGTGACCGCGGCGAATAGAGCGCATGAACTTATCGGATAGCGAACCACCGCGCTCCATGGCTTTATTGATCTCAGCAAAGCCCCAAGCCCCACCCAAGGCCATGCCGTAGATGCTCTTTGTATCCTTGCCGCGCTGAATGGAGACTGTCGGCACATCGTTGTTGTTGCCGGAAACAATTGCTGCTTCGCCCTTGAGGTCTTCGATGATGGTAGAAACCTCATCATCCCAAGCGCCTGCCTCGCCATCGACAGGGACAAGAGAGCGCCAGTCATGCTCAGGGTACTTGAGCTCATACACCTTAGCCTTGATACGCTCGCCTTCTCGCTGTGCGTAGGAGAAGGCAGCATTCAGCGCAGCATCGCTGATAGTAGCGGTAATCTTCATTTCTAACCTTTAGAAACAGAAAAGCCCGCCGAATGGCAGGCCGTTAAAATGGAAAAGTGTTTGCGGGGGGGGCTGGTTAGCCGCTGAGCTTAACAGCAATCATGGCGTCATCGCCAGAGCGTACAAACTCGGCACCAATGTCAACATTACCTGCAGATGTTGCAGTGTATTTCTTTGCGCCAGCGTCCCAATAGACCTTGCCACCAGAGGCGAACGCGCCACCATCACCGAGAGCCCAGACTTCACCATCAGGCGTGTAGTCCATGGTAGACTTGTGCTCGAAAACGTTAGCCGTTTCGGTGTAAAGGCCGTAGTCCAAGACAGCAATACCAGCAGCAGCACCTGTTGCAATGGTGATGACGCCCTTATCATCTACTGAGATTGGCGCACCAAATGGAATGCCATCTACCTCACCACACACACCAGAGCGCCGCGCAACACCCGTAACAAGTGTTACGATCTGCCCCGGGTTCTGGCCGGTTGGGTAGGTATTAAAAGTAGTCTGCAAAGCCATTAGCTTTTGTCCTTGTTGTCGCCTTTAATCATACGCTGGCGGGCTTCTTCAGCCGTACTCGTAAGACTTTCAAGGCTGTCGTTGGTTTCCTGCCTGGAGCTGCCAGCAGGCTGCAAGTCGTCGACTTTTGTTGGCTCAACCAACATGTCAAAGGCGACAGAGATGTAAGCGTCATCTTTACCATCAGCAAAGTCGGCGCCTTTGTTCGCGACCACGCAAGCCCGCTTGATTTCAGCTACAGACTTGCCCTTGATGTCGTCATCACCAAGAAACTTGGAGGCGCGTGCAGTCAGCGCAGACCGGTCAGCGACTAGCTGGTCAAGCTGCTCATCAGAGACGATCTGAGCTTTGACTTCATCCAACTCTTTATTGTGCTGGTCTGCCAACATGTCGGCTTTGGCCTGCGCTTCGTTCGCCTGCTTTTGAGCCTCTGCCAACTCTGCGTCTTTATCGGCAACGATGATCTTCATTGCATCAACTGCCTCTTTGCCGTCTTCATTTACAACAAAGGCCTTGTCGCCAACTGCGATGTTATAGGTTTTCACTATCGCTTCCTCTTTATGGTCAAAAATCGGGGATGCCCCCCATTTAGCACCGTCTTCAATCCGAGCCTCAGACCCTGCACGAGCAACTCGCACGAGTGCCAAATGGTTTACCTTAATATCCCGCTGAACAGCATCGTAAGGCTCACCTTCTGGCGTAAATCCGTCTTCAACTGTGAGCGTTGCAGAGTAGCCAACAGAAAGCTGGCGCTTGCCGCCCTCAACCTGCTCTACAGTCGCTTTATCCATCACCGTGAAGGGCACGCGCACAAACTCACCGTCTCGCGCAATGTCGTTGCCGACGTGCCCTACAGCCTTTTCCTTCCAGTCTTCAGCTGAAACGCTTGTGGCTGGATGATCATTGGTGACAGGCTTACCCGCGAAAGAAGCCAAGCTTGCCGCTTTGAAAACTTCTTCCTCAGGACGGTAAACGCGCATTACTCCGCGATCTGCGAAGCCTAGCTCATATCCGGCATAACGCTGGATACCCGTACGAGCTACCTTTGCATCTGCGATCAAGTAACCGTCACTTGTCTTGCGCGTCGCTCCGGCGTCCACCAGCTCCGTTAGGTTGATTGACTTCATCGGTCACGTCCTCGTCGTCTTCGTCGGGAGGGTCTTCATACCCTACATGTTCTTTGTAAGCCGCCGCAATGCCGGTCAGCGTGCCGCCGTTCTCCAGCATCGTTACAGAGCTATCTGCAAGCACTTCTTCAGGGAACAAGCCTGTTTCATGAAGTTTTGACACGCCATCTGCTTGCTTCGAGAACAACTCGCCGCGCTCTTTCTCATCTAGTTCTTTGAGCGGAACCCACTTGAAAGTGGAGCCTGTCTTAGCTCCAGAGGAGCGCTGCAACACTTCGTCGAACTCGCATAGAGCTGGCTCTATCCGTGTTTCCTGTTCAGCTTTGAGCCGGTCATAGTAGTTGCGTGTTTCACCATCACCATTGGCGCCAAGCCCTTTTGGTGATGTGCCATAAAGCCGAGTAAGCGGGATATCTGCTGCACCAGCCTCATGCTGGATGAACTCTTGCATCATTTCGGGAACTTGCGAGAGTGTGAGCGTCTTCTGCTCCCATTGTTCCGCGCTCTTCTCGTCGCCACCTTGCATAACTGCAATGCCGTGATTGCTCTTGTTCTCTCGCATAAAGAGCATGCGCTCACGCAGTTTGGCCTCTTTATCCTTATCGGCCAGCAATGCGGATAAGCCAGGTATCTTGACGATATCCGTTTTCATCTCTGGCAGGAGTGAACACCCCTCACCTAAGGCAGTCTCACGCCGCCTAATGAACTCACGTAAAGCATCATAGATAGAAACGCCCCAATAATCCGGGTCCATCGTAACACCACGCAAGCGCTCATCGCCAAAGAACGAGATGACGCGCGACGGGTGGATCTTAACTTCCTGCATCGTGGTGTTAATCACGAAGTACTCAGGCTCTCCAAACCACTCATCATTAGGGTCACGCCGCACATCCATAGGCGTAATCTCTACCCTGCTGAATGGATGAATCCATTGCAGCGCACCCTCGCGCGCACCATCAGCCTGCAAGGGCTGGTCGAGACTCTGTCCGCGAATGGAGAACACCAGCGCTGCACCACCATCACGCTTTGCCATAATCAGGGTGTCGCGGATCTTGGCTCGCAGCCTATGCTTTTTCTCTTCCGCCTCTACCTTTGGATCTGTCCACTCACGCCATTTGGCAACCATATCTTCAGAAGGTGCCACCGCGATTTTCTTCGCGATAGCGTCGCCATCAAACAACGCGAGGATTTCCGCCTCAGAGATAGGCGCATGCAGAAACTGAGCGCCTGCGCTTTTGTCTCTGCCGGGGATGCCAAGGCCCGAAAACAAGTTTCGCAGGCCGTCCATAAAATTCATTACACCAATGCCCCTAAATCATAGTGTTCATCTTCGCCCGCGTTATCGGCAGCAATCAGAGCATCAGCACGGTTGTGCGATTTAACGCCCATATCCTTTTTGAGCTTCTCTTTTGGAACCACGTGCTTTTTACCTTCGTTCTGAACCCACCAAGGCACGCAAAGCTCAGTAAAGAGCTCTTCAAGCGCTTCCTTTGGTATGTCACTGCTAAAGCTCAGAACGTCCTCAGGCCGGATTGAATGACCGCGCACTACAGCGTTGTAAGTGAGCATTGCCTTGCGAGACGTACGCGCCCAGCCTTGTGCTTTAAGGCGACTGTATTCCGCTCGATTTGTTGGGCTGTTTTCGTTGTACGGGTCGCTCGGGTCATCAGGATCAAGCACAGCGCCACCAGCATGAAATGCAAAGTGTGCGACACTCGCTTTATTCTCGCTGTTCAGGTCGTTGATATGACCACCAATGAACGCGCCTACACCTACAGTGTCATATGAGACGAGAGCACCTTGCGCCTTAGCCCGCGCCCAAACTCTCTTGGAGGATTGCGTCAGCTCGTCCTTACCGGCCCTCCATTCATCAAGCCCGATTACAACGCTGCCTATCATATCTGCGGTTGCGCAGGCATCTTCACCATCGTCCGCAGGATCAAACCCGATAACTTTGCGGCCGACCAACTCAATTTCCAGATTTACATGAGCATCAACACAAGCATCCAACCAACGACGCTTGAAGATGGAAAGCTCACTGTCTCCCATAGGCTTGCCGTCATAGACGTTTTCAAACCCGTCAGGATCTCGCTTTCTATGTGCCGCAATTGTGCGCAGCATCGTCTTAGACAGAAACGGATTCTCATCATGGTTGATCAGCCGCTTTATCCACCCCGGAGGCGTATTGACGATGAAGAATTTCCAAACGAAATCAGTAACGAAGCGCGGGTTAAACAGAATGAGCTTTAAACTGCCCTCTTTGCGAACAGTTGGCTCTATGATCTCCCATTGATCCTTCGTAAGCGCTTCACCCTCCTCCACCCAGAGGATATCAACGCCAGAAGTACCTTTAATGTCCCCTAAGTTGCGTTCCGTCCCATAGAAGAAGAATTCAGACTTAGTAGCAATATGGACAATCTTCGCCTTCTGGATATCAAAGCGTTTTTGCAGCCCCAAAGCTTCGATTGCATCACACAGCTCTTGATAAACTGAATGCTCAATTTTGTTCTGGAACCGGCGAACGCACATAATGCGAAGCTTGACCGGGACATAATCAACCAGTCGCGTAAGGTTTCTTGCAGTATCCACGGTCTTGGAACTGGAGCGCCCACCATAGAGAATGCCGCCGTCAATCCCATCCTCAAAAACCTGCTCCCAGAAGTCGAACAAAGCCGGATTTGTAAGATAGGTTGCCATTAGACCTCAGCTATTCTTCCGGTGCCCTCTGCCTCAACATCTCGCGCCAGCTCATATTGTGATTTTGAGTTACTTCACCGGAGTGCTTAAGGTTCACCGTCTCAATGAACATGCCGAGGTGCTTAGCGATCTTCTCAAGAGCGCTGTTCTTGTCCCAAAGCTTGATTTCATGGACATGCTCAACGGTCTTGTTACCGTCCTTGTCCTCTTCACCCGGCTTCGTGATTACCTTGAGTGATGAGATTGCCCCGGATACATCCTCCGGCCATTGGTCTGGCGGCAACAAATGCCCCGCAGGTGTAAACAGCTTACGAAGGTCACTGAAGCCAATCTTTGCCAGCTCCTGCAAAACCCTATCCCCATCTACCTGCACTCTCTCTGAGCGCTCATTCTGCGCGACAGAGATACGCTCTTGGATCTGAGGTTTACTGAGGTTCTCCGCGCCAATCTTATAAGCCGTCTTTTCCGAGTAACCGGAACGAATTGCAGCTTGTGTCGCGTTCAAGTCCTTGATGTATTCCAGACAGAACAACTCTTGCTTTGCAGTGAGGGCTTTTGCCTTTGACGCCTTATCGCTCTTTGCCATATTAAGCCCTAATCCCGAACGCCCTTTCAATCGCTTGGCGTTTCATCTTCTGCCATACAACCCAATCAGCCTTAGCTGTCCTCTCTGGGTCTTTCCTTCTCTGCCTTAAGCGCTTGCGAAGGGCTTTTAGCTCTTTGTCTACGTGCCTGTAATGATCAGCGCAGAGCCATTCACCTCCCAGCTCTAATCTTGCTGTCGATCTATTACAGAATGGGACAAGGCAGGGCGTTCGCCTCTTCGTGTGCGTCATACCCTGCCCCTCCTACCAAGAGCTACGGATGCGCTCTAACCTGCCTTCCAGCTCCCAGTTTTCAGCGACTAGCCTATTGCGATCCTCCAACCCTTCGTGGATCTGGGATTGAAGCTCTTTCTTCTCAGCCCGTAGGTTGATGATTTCCTGAGCGCGGGATTCTGCAACAACTTTCCAGTCTACGTTCACACCGAACTTTCTCGCCCTGAGGGACTTAACCTTCCGCAGCAGATCTTCAATCATTGCGTCTCTGAGGTCTTCCCCCTGCCCCCGCAACCATCTAACTAGCTTCATACTCCTCCTCCATTGGCCCACCGGCGACCGGTGATACTGAAATGATTACAACATCGGAAACCGCCCCCTGCGGCCCTAAGTAAGCAGCAATTTCACACAGGAATTTCTCTGTCACTTCACTTTGCTTTGCGGTAGTGAACGCGTTGCCGAACCCCTTGCTGTGCGCAAACGATACAAGCCAGCGATGCTTTTTCTCAAAGCAACCACGCACTTGGTGAAACGCATCACGTACAATGGCCACAACGAAACCGCAGCCAAGCAAGACAGCACCTGTAGCCTTGGCCAGCTCTCCAACTTCCATATAGATTTGGGCCAACTCCCAAGCCACATAGACACCCATCACACAGGCGCCACACATAAAGAACCAACCAACACCGGAAGCGAACTTTCTCACGAAACGCAGCATCAATGTAGATTCCTCCTAGGCCATGTTGAATGTTGCTGGGCTGGTTTAAGCACCACCGCCAGCCGCCCAATTGCAGCAGCAAGGACAAGAGTGCATAGCGCGAAGAAAATCAGCGCCGCACCAAGAAAGACCTCACCCATCACAAACCACCAAACTTGAAGCCAGCCACAAAAACAATGAGGCCAACAGAAACACCAACCGCCATAACTTGGCGCCAACTAAAGCCTCTACTCTGAGAGAGCTGCTCTTCCAGCTCCTGAATGCGCTGGTTCAACACTTGCTTAGAAGCCATGCTTCAACCTCCTGAAAACTCTTCTCCCCCACGCGCAGTCAACCAACCCCTAAGAGGTTCAGATTTCGATACGCGAAAGGGAGAGGACACGCAGCACGCTACGTGTGGGTAGAGGACCGCGGCGTAGGTTTCCCAAGAGGCCGCGGCCATGCTGTTTTGCTGGTTTCTAGTGAAGCATTGCCAGCTTGCTGCCCAAGCATCTTTAGCCACGTTGTGGACCTAACCGCCTTTCGGCTCGTGCTTGCTTGCCACTGTCTGAGCACGCGGCGCTCTCATCTGGGGCGCTACAGCCCCTCAGGTGCGGATGCTATGCAGAGCCGCCAATCACTAAAAACAGCCCCGCCCTTGCTCTACTGCCGGATGGTGGGAGGATCACGCAAGGCAGGAGCATAGGGCGGGAAGCGCTGGCATCGTGCCGCGCTATTAGAATTCGCTTGGTAGCCGCGACAGGAATCAAACCTGCAACCAATCCGTTATGAGCGGACGGCTCTAATCATTGAGCTACACGGCCAAAAGAAAAGCCCCTACCGAAGTAGGGGCCAAGTACATTAGTCATCACCAGAAAAGTAAGCAGCCAAAACAATTACGCAGCTTCGACCACTGTATCAATATAGATAGCTGATTTAGGCTCATATTGTAAGTAGTAGTTTTCGTCTGACCTTTCCAATACTGCCCCATTTTTGCAAAAAACCGTCATTAGATCTTTAAGCCCATATTTAAAGCGGCTCAAACCTGCATGATATGACACATCTCTCTTGCTCATTTCCTTGCGAAAGCTGAAATCACGCGCTTTGCAATAGCAATAAGCATTGAATGCATTCCGGTTATGCTCTTTCTTGATCAGTGCAGGCCAGTTAAGGCACTCATTCATGCGACTTACATGCTCCGGCCTCAGTTCATTGTGCCCGATGAAGGCACTTCGACCCTGCTTTGCACGCGCCAACATCTTCTTAAGCGCTTCAGGCCCAAGTAATGCCTCATAACCCGCAAGCACCTCATATGCTTTCGATAGGTGAGCGGCTGGGATTTCAGGTACATCATGATCATGCACAACCTGAGGCCAAAACCCGCGCCCTGTATCTGGTGCAATTCCGCGTACATTCACTTTGAGAAGCGTTACATGCGCCTCAATCATCCGGGCTACAATCGTTCTCTCAAGGTCCAGAAAATTCATTATGCTGCCCTCTTGTATGATATTGGAGCGTCTGCTGTCGCAAACTCACGCCCACGCAACTGCCAGCAAACACCGCGCAACACCTGTTCTCCAGTCGCGTGGAATGATATTCTTTGTGCACGCTTATCCTTCGTGTTGCACCCCTTCAGAGAGATACCAAGGCTATCTGCAAGGCTGAGCTGCTCCTCAACCCAAAGCAGATCTAACAATGCCCCGACTGGAGGCAGCTCTGAGAACTTCTTTTTCTCAATATTCCAATCATCCACGCGACAATGAAGCAAATCACCTTCAGGCAACTGCGGATAGACCCATAAGTCGCTGTTATGGATATGAATGAAATCGCCCTTGTGCTGCTTCACCAACGCATAGGAGTAAGCCTTGTTCCACTGACTAGCTTCTGTATGTCCTCGTTCCAAGTGCTTCTCATGCAGTAAAATGAGACTATGGTTCGACAGCGCCTGACAGGCGTTTGCTTGATCCTGCAAGCGTGCAAGAGTATCCTTCTTACTCTTGATCTCAACCAGAATGATTTCGTCAAGAGAAACCGCCGCGAGGTCTACCCGGTTCTGACCGTGGAACACCTTCAACTCATGGATAATCCGCGCCTTTGGCCGCACTTCGCGCAACCGAGCAACCACCGCGCTTCTAATCTCCCGCTCTGCTTCGCTCGCCATTAAGCCGCCTCCTCGTATGCTTTCCCCTAAAACTGTTGCCGCGCGCCATCGAAATGAATCTCAACCATTCCGCCAGCAGATGCCCCGGCCCTCACCTTTTCAGCCCAAAATTGTGCCCGTGTATGAGGCCAATTCATGTGCATCTTTTCCCATTCTAAGAAGTCTTCTTTTGTTTCATCTTCAGGTCTTGCGCGTTCGACCTGAGGCCCCGGCCTATGAATGATGCCTACTGTGTCAGCGTCTGACTGCAAGTTAGATCCACCGTAGAAATCTTCCATTTTAATTCGCTCAGTAGGGCCAAGCTGCAACCCAGTTTTTGGGTGCAAGAGAACAGCTACCGGGATTGATAAATCCTTGGCGATCTCCTTTAGCTCTTTCATGACATAGCCAGCGCGCGCACCAAGATTAGCATTTAGCTGGCGGTCACGAACTCCGGTTGCCTTGAGAGAATCCACGATAAGCAGATTTAGGCCATCGCGCTGTTTGCGTGCCATTGCGCGTGTGTGGATCTGCTCAACAGTGGTGTAAGATTCACAGTCAATCCAGAATGGAACGCCTTGCAGTTTCTGGGCATTCAGGAATAAGCGTTCCAACTCATCAGCATCAACATCACTACGCTTCAGATTTGCAGGGTTTACGTCCGATCTTGCAGCTAGCAAGCGTTGTGCAAGCTGGAAATCACGCATCTCAAGGCTTTCAAACTGCGTAACGCCTCCGCGCTCAGCAACCCCCAACCCAACTTGCAAGAGAAAGGCTGTCTTACCAGATGCTGGAGCTCCACCAATGCCCACCAGATCACCCGGCGCCCAATCACCGCCTAAGATCCTGTCTACATCGCTGATACCCGTTGAGATACCTGGCCCGCGCTTTTCAGGTCCTTCTTGCGCCTTCGCAAAAACTTCATTAGCAACTTCGCCAATAACTCGGATACGAGCAAGCTCGCTCTTCCCCTCAATGAGCTTCAGGGCTTCGCTGGTCGCTCCAATAGTTGCCTTTACATCATCTCCCCTCTGCAATGCTGCAAGCGCGCTGGAGAGGGCTTTTTGTGCGTCTGAGCTATCTTTGCGGTCAATGATCGGCTGAGCAAGGCTCATTACATCCGCATTGATATCCAACCCCATCGCAATCAGCGAGATGATACGCGACATGAGGTCAACGTTGGCATCCTCTGAAACGCGGCCTGCGTGCCTGTACACCTGAGAAGCATCAAACAGGGTGTTGCCTGCTTGATCATAGGGCAACCCCTCACGCGCACTGCCAACCAAGCCTAACCAAACATCCCGGCTTTGAGCTGTTTGGAAATGCTCACCTGTCAGAATGTCTGCGACCTCAAAATAGGTCGCAGGCTTGGCAAGCATCAGCGCAAGGATATTGGTTTCTTCATTGGAGATAGAGACTTGATCGTTCATTCTGCCTCTCTAGCCTGCTGAAGCACTTCTATGATTGCGTCACCATGGCAAGGCTTCGGATAGCAATAACAAACCAAGTCCTTACCGACCAAAGGCGCTAAATCTAGTCTAGGCAGCACCTCACACTTAAAGCGCTCAATAACCTGCTCTCTTGTACCGTCTTTACCCACTGCAAACGGGTTTCCCCAAGGTGAGCCACGACCAATGTAAACCGCATCGGAAGGCGCTGTTTTGTGGTGCTTGTTATGGACACGTGCACCTAAGGGCTGGTTGCAGACCTCGCACGCAATGCCGCGCCTTGCTTCAGTCACGTTACTGATGATGATCCAACCAGAGTTCCACCCACAGCGCTTACACTCAAACTCTGCAACCGATTTTCCGCAACCATCATCGCCCGCATCGACCACATGAGCCTTTAACTCTCGCGGTTTGCGCGGTTTGGCTGGCATATCAAATAAAGCTGCTTGCATTGTCATCACCTAACGGGGGTTATTGGGATTGCTTGAAAACCAGAGGATGGTTTTCACCTATTGCTTGGTCAAAGGCGATTTGGCAGCACTCGCAATGCGTGTCATCGCAGAATGAGCCGGACGGGGCAAAGCAGCCGTCAGCTTGTGCGGTTAGCTCCGCCTTTATCGCTTCAGCGCGGTTATAATCTTTTTGAGTAGCTTCAATTCTTTTGAGCTGCATATTTACTTCACCTACTGGAGTTATCTGGACATAGTGTCGAGCAATGCATCAATGCTCGTATTCGCTTTCATTGCCCGCAGGTACTTCTTGCCTTTTGGCGTTAAAGACGCGGCAAGGCTTGAGCGGTTACGTTGACGGACAAGACCATGCTCACGAAGAATGGAAACTTGCGTAGAGCCGCCTTGATATCCAAAAGCGTATTTCAACACACCTTCATCAACGACGCGCCGCTTTGACGTTGATCCAAAATTAGCATGCGCATGAACGCGCTCGATTTCTTCATCTGAGATAATTTCTTCAGGGGCCATTTCACTCACCGGCCTTTGTTGGGCAGTTTGAATTTGGGGCCGAAAACATCGGTCTCATTGGCCTCACGAATTGCTTTGCAGAGCTTGTAAAAGTACTCATCCGGCGCGACCAAAATTCCAAGCTTTAAGATTTCGCGCCCAAGCATCCATCGGATTTTGAAAAGCATTGCCACCTACCGGGTTAGTTGGTCTGTTGACGCGCTGCTATCATTTCGCGCGTTTCAAACATTGGGTGGCCACACTTGGGACGCCACCGGGTTTCCCAATCCCTACGGTTGACAGGGTCGTTTTCAATGGTGTTTCTGCAATCCCCACAGTACCAAGCAAATGACCCATGGTTAAACCAATCAGCGTTAGGGGCTTGGCAGTGTGTTCGATTGCAGCTGCCACCTTCTTTGCCCTTATCTGGCTTGTTCGGCCCGTCGTAATCTCCGTAAGCCATGTTTCACCTCTCCAAGGTTGTTGGAAGGCTTACGCGATGCTCTTCGCACACACGCATTGCATCCCGAATATCTGGGAGCTCGTGCTCATTCAGCACTTCGCAAGACCCCGTGCGCTCTCGACCAAGGCGGCAAGCAATCCAACCACGTCCTTGATCGCCAATCATCACCCCAAAAAACTCCGTTGCCGCAAATGGATCTTCCCCAACATCAAGAGGTAAAAAATGATGCTGATTGCATGGAGAACGCCGCCAATCTTTTGATTGACCAAATGGATACTTTTGTCCTTGGGTGGATTCAGTCATTACGCTGTCACCTTTCTTCTGGTCATTCATGCAGCCTGCCTAAACTCTTCCTCAACAATCAGCTCCGGCAGATTGCAGGCAACCAATGCGCGAGCGACAGGAGGACAAACGGAGTTGCCACATTTGGCAACTTGCTGCGTTTTAGGAAAAGGCCTTCCTTTGTAATCAAAGTTGATTGTGTAATCTGCCGGAAAACCTTGCGCGAGATAAAGCTCTGCCGGTGTCAGCATCCGCATGCCTATATCTACGATGACATACGGTTCACCACCAATCGTTACAGTAACGAGCCCAAAACGATCCTTCGTGGTTACAGTACCCATTGGCTCATTGGTGTCTTGACCAATGCTCGTGCCATAATACGCCATCAAGAACGAGCGCACTTCTGCAACATGATTGCCGCCAGCGGTCAGAGCTGGCATAGGCTCATCTGTTGCTCGCCCATGCTTACAAGAGCCCCGCATTGTCATCAGGTGACTGGTAACAAGCGCTTGATGCGAGCCAGATTGCAGTATGGTCGATACTGGTGCGTCGGCTGGACGGCCAACGACTCCCGTGTTGTGTTGCGCAAGGAATACAGCAACAAGAGCGGACTTCCCACCACCCGAAGCAGTTACGGTTCCCAGTGGCGCACCCACTTCAGCACCTACTGAGTTTCCAAACTGCCTTTGAACATATGGAACCACCAGAGCACGGCACCCGCCTTTTTCGGTCTTGTTAGTGGTGAATGGCTTAGCCAAGTTCTCAAGATTACCGCCATGGCTCATGTTTAAGATGAACGGCTCTTGCGCATCGAGGACAAACTTTTTGATGCCCGCTGCAATGCGCTCCATTGTCTTATCTGCAAGCTTCTTCTTCCGCTCGAAGATAGACGGGCAAGAGATTGACCAATCAATGCAATCTGCCGCTGTTTTCCATGGCAAGAGTTTGCCGGACTTCACAGCCTCGCTCTTAGGATCTCCATGTGTAATCTCAGGCCACTTAATCGGCTTACGATCTCGGCGCGCGACCATAAACAAGCGCTTACGAATTGTTGGAGCACCAAAGTCACAACCGCGCAGTTCCTTGAACTCAATACGATAGCCAAGCTTTCGCAAAGCTTCCTGCCACGCTTCAAAGTCCTCCCAGGTTCGAAACTCTGGAACGTTCTCCAACATAATGACCCGAGGCCGCTTGCTTCCAAGCTTTTGGCAGAAGTTGACGATGGACCATGCAAGCATACGCACGCTTTTTGAGGTTGGCTTACTGCCTCGCGCCCTAGAAAAATGGCGACAGTCAGGAGAGGCCCAAAGCAATGCCACCTGTCGACCGTTCGTATAGCTCTGCAAATGCACATCCCAAACGCTCTCAGGCAAATGCAGCGTTTCAGGGTGATTTTCAGCATGCATTGCCAATGCAGCATCACAATGGTTGATTGCAATGTTTGGCGACCGTCCGAGCGCCATTTCAATACCAGTTGAAGCACCCCCACCGCCAGCAAAGCTATCGATGATCAACTCATCATGCGGCACAAAATCAGATTTAGTTGGGAATAGTTCAAGCATCACGCCGCCCTCTGCTGTACTTTGTTTAAAACATCTAGCCAATCATTGCCGCGCGCTTCCGGCTTATGAACGTGGGCTTCAACACCCATTGAACGGAAGCGCGCTGCTCCCTCTTCCGCATCGCGCAAACCTTCTGGAGGCATGAAACAACCGTGTTTCTCGCTCCATTTTGGCTTATCGTGATCTGCGTAATTGTCGACGCGCTCCACGCCCTCAGGTAGTTCGAGGTTTTTGAAACCAGCCCGAGCCAGCACAGGCCACACCGGAAGCCCCGTGAGGACCATCACAGCTAAACCCGTCTCAATCCCCTCAGTGAGCGCAATACGCCCGCCAGAGGGCGCAGCAAGACGCACAGCCCCACCAGAAATTGGAGCAAGGCCAAGTTTCACATATTGCTCAGGAGCCTTTTGACCATCACGCGTTAGGAAAATGCGCCAGATTGCCATATGGGCGCCGTCAACATCCACAACCTGAGCTATGAGAGCTGGATAGGTTTTGCCGCTCTGGTGTTTCAGTCCTTTATGGAAGCGCAAGCAAGTCGGCCAATCCAACTTAGGGATGCCTCGATTAAGCAGGTAGGTTTCTGCTGGCGTGCCTGCTATTGAGCGCCCCTCTTTCCAGAGTTTGAGAGAATAAGCTTTGGTATCCTCCACCTTCTCTGCCTGCTCTGCTTCCGCAGCTTCCGCTTTAGCTTTTGCCGCAGCACGCTTGCGCTCAATCGCATCTCTCTGCTCTTGCGTCAGAGGTTTAGACTTTTGCCCGCTTGGATTTGGCCTGCCGGTTAAAGCTTCGACAGCCTCTAAAAATGAAAGGCTATTGACGTGCATCAGGAAGCCGATTGCATCGTGCCCCTGATCTGCACCGCGGCAAATCCAAACCTTCTTAGCGGTGTTAAATCCAAGGCGATCACGACCGCCACAAGCGGGGCAACCAGAGATTGACGTGAACTCTGAACCCGTGCGCTTAAACGCGGCTGAGGTCATTTCCGCAGCAACATCAAGAGGCACGTCTTTAGCCTCATCTATCCAAGCTTGAGTATCTGGGTTACGGTTCATGCAGCCAGCTCCTCAAATCGCTGCAAAAATTCCTGCTTAGCCCTCTCAGGAGGCCAGAACTCAAGCTTGATATCCGCTGCATCTAGCTCATCTACCAAGGGCCAAACATTAGTATCTTCCATCGCTTGGAACTGCTCAGCCTTCAGCATTCGCAGATCTGCATGCTTGATCTCCGGCGACATTTTCACAGGCACTCCAAGGCGTGTGAGAACAGCATTCTCAACTCGCTCTTCAATCACCGCATAATCTGGGAGGATTGATTTTAGAGGCTTAGCAATATCCCCAATGAATGCCTCAGCAGCGTCATGCAACAGGCCTTCAAGCGCGAACTCTGGCGGAACTATTTGGCTTGTGAAAACCGAATGCTCGGCCACTGAATAGAACTGCTTGCAATGGCCGGTAAACCGACACAAGTTTGCCAATGCATGAGCAATATCTTCGATAGAAAACTCACAAGCCCAAGGCTGCTTAAGATCGAAATATTGACCGCTGCGAAGCGCGATAGTCGGCCCTACAATATGCTTAATCTTGTTCATGCCACCAACTCCGGGGCTACGTCCAATCGATCTATGATACGGTCCAGTATCATCGCCCCGAAATGAGAGCGCCAACTGTGAGGCTTAGGCATTCTCTTGGTTCTCGTGATGATTGCTGGAATATCGGCACGGTCTAAGGCGTCCATAAACGCCCCCAGATCACGCGCCCACTCTCGGCGCTGCCGGAGGATATCGGAGATTGCAAGCATGATATCGCGGCTTAAGTACCGCGGCCTATTTTGGATCTGCGTCAGACACAAAATCACATCATGCGCATGCTCATAGCTTTGGCGCTTGATCAGCTCAGCAAGCGTACCCGCCGCCCCTGTCTGAGGCGGGGAGTCCGGGGAAGAGTCGATCTGCCTTACATCTGGCACTATCTTTACCCCTTGCGCTTCGAGGAGCTTTATTGCCTTTTGCGCGTAATACGTCGATTCTTTGTTGAGCATCTCTAAGCTCCTTTCTGCACTTCTTAAGCTGGGCTTGAAGGTCAACGTTTTTGACTTCCAAGTTCTCTGCCCTGCCCTCCGCCAAATCTTTGAGAGCTGTCAGTTTTTTGATGAGCTCGTCATTGCTTCTTGCGCGTCCACTCGGCAGGCTTGAAAGTACGTTGAAGGCCTTGGCAATCTTGGTTTGAGTGGCTGTTGTCATGCTGCAACCTCATCAAAGATGCTGGCTTGCAAACCGCCCTCAGCACGCACCAGCAAATCACCCTCAACGATCTGCTCTAACCGATGCACCGCGTAATTGAAGTAAGCCTCATCCTGCTCAATCCCGATGAACTTGCGCCCATGCAACAGAGCTGCCGCGCCCGTTGTTCCAGAGCCCATAAATGGATCTAGGATGGTATCCCCGCGGTTTGTGAAATCGCCAATGAGCTGGCACATCAGAGGCAAAGGCTTTTCCGTGGGGTGATCAGAGTTTCGCCAAGAGCCG
>NZ_LCWX01000200.1:42836-86071 GCF_001431305.1 Pseudovibrio sp. POLY-S9 | reverse complement strand
CTCCATTCCAGCGACTAACGCCAGAACCGCACCAAGCCGTAACAATCATCTCAGCGCCCATAGCAGGCCCTTGACCGTTAAACTGAGGCGCCGCATCAGGCTTCACCCAAACGCAAGCGCGCTTGTATCTTGCACCCGCTGCCTCAAGCGCATCACGCCAAGGCGCAACCCCTTCAGGTGTAGCAAATGCAATCAACCAGCCATCACAAAGAGAAACACAGAGCTTGGCAATGTCGTCTCGTATGTCGTTGATTGATGCGAAATCGAGCCCCTGAAGCTCTTTGCCGCCATCCTTTCGGATACCCCTCGCACCCTTCTTGGTGTTGTGCATGTGATCCTCATACGGAGGATCTTTAATCACGTGAGACGCCGCTTCGAGTGACGGGAGAATGTCTAAGCAGTTCCCGTGGTAGAGCGTGGCATCGCCAATCTCTACCCTCTTAAATCCAGTAGTTTCAGCCATGTCATGCAGCCAACTGCACAGGAGACTGGCGGGCCAAACGCTTAGCTTGGTCTAACTGAGCGACGGCGCGGTAATCTTCAGCGCTCCACTCTCCAGAAAGTGAGGCGTGATAGTTTGCGATATTGAATGGTTTGATAGGGTCCAATGGCTGCAAGACGTGAGCGGCCTTAAGCACCTGAAATGCTATTTGCTTGTGTCCTCCGACAAGCGCTCTCAGCTCCTCACTGCACCCTTCCACGTCCTGAAAGCGGTAGCTCTTTGAATGGACAAGGGCGCCATCAAGCGACGTTTCTTCATCCATCAGCTCTTCTAAACTGCAAGTCTCAATCAAGCTCCAGTTCAGCTCCCTCCTAGCCATCCAGTTATTTATGCTTGACGGGTTACAGGAGAGAAAAGGCGCTATTTTTATAGGCGTAAAGTCAAATGAGCGCGCAACTCTAAGGACTTTCAATCGCTCATCATCTTCCAGCTCACTCCATGGAATTAGTTGAGATACAAAAATCAAAACATCTTCAGGCAGTAGTGATTTCAGCCCGACGACCTCACTCCAAGTGCACTGCCGACTCTCAAGAAAACGCGCAAGCGTCCTCCGATTAATACCAAGCTCCTCAGCACATTCTGCCGAAGATAAGCATCTTGATGCACAATGCTTAATTGCTGCAATTCGATCTAGCTCAGACATTCTTTTCCAAGATTTCATGCCGCACTCCCAACAACAGAAAGCTTGTTTTCAGATGCCTGCATCTGGAGCGCATCAATCGCGCGTTGCGCCTCACGAAGCGCATCGCCAGCAGCTATAATCTTCTCCAACTCATCAGCAGTTATTTTGTGATCGGACGCAGCATTGATGCAGGTCATCGTTAAAGCTGTGGCCTCTTGCGCAGCCTTAAGCACTGTATCTACAGGGTCTTCATCACTCTTTTTGAAGTGGATCTGCCTTAGCTCGTAACCGAGAGATCGAGCTTCGAGTGCCAGGAATTCAGGCAACTCACCAACTGAAACCTGATAGGCGTTCAGCTTCACTACATCAGCAGATGTAAAACGATGCTTCTCGTGCAGTTTGTAGCAGCGATTAACAAGGCTTGCGCCCTTACTCCCAAGGATTGCAGATACAGCCTCGTCACCGCCAAGAGCCTCAACTGTCGCACTGGAAAAGCGGCAAAGTCGCTTCTGAATGCTTTCAGATGTTCCTGCTCCGTTCATGCTCATAAAACCCTAAGTTTCCCCACATGCACATCATCAACCACAGGTGTACATTAGGTATTGTTGAAACAGAGGCGGGGAATGATGTTGCAGCACCAGACCCCGCAAGCCATGACTAAAAGGAAAAAACGCCATGACAGTTACGCCGGAGAGCACCAAAGAACCTCGCACTCTCCAAGAACAGGTGGACGAGCTTACCGCCGTGACTATTCGCCTCCTGTCCATTCTCAACACCGAGCAAATCGAACGATTAAGAGGAGTTCAAATCCCAATGATTGTTCGCGAGGGTCGGCCACCTCGTACGGCAAAATTGGAAGGCTACCTGCCCCCCACTGGAGAGCCTAGGCGCGAGCGCCTAAGCCGCTAGTCTCTCGGCGCGTTCCTTGAGAACCAATCGGCTGAAAACTTCTTTACTTAAATCGGTAACACCGCGTTTTTCAGCAGCTTGAATGATTGTCTCCCAATGCCAATGAGCAATGGAGTTACGCCGTTTCATCCCATAGAGAGTGTCCTGAATAATGCCGGTTTCTTTCGCCATTTTCGGGACACTTTCCCAGATTTCGAAGATTTGATTTATCGTATCGTACTTCATGTATGTCTTGTACTTATTGTACGATAATAGGTCAAGCGTAAATGTACGTTCTTTAGTGCTAAAAGCCAAAAATCACTTCTCACAGGGATTGCAAGCTTATGAAACCGTCAGACCGCCTGAGGCAGGCCAGGATACAGGCTGGCTACTCAACAGCAACAGACGCAGCCAAGGCGTTTGGCTGGCCGAGGGATTCTTATACCAGCAACGAAAACGGCAACCGTTCCATCACTCAAAAGAAGGCTGAAACCTACGCTTCTGCGTTTAACGTTTCACCAAGCTGGCTGCTTTTCGGAACTGAAAAAGACCAACCTACGCAGAGTAAGCATAAACCCCAAAAGAACCAAGAAACGACTTTTAGGGAAGCTCCCCATAGTCAAGCTGATGAAAATATTAGAAGTAATGCAAGTCAACCAAGACCAATAAGCATTATTTCAGGAGTTCTGCCAGTGTACGGGACTACATCAGGGGATACTGACGGTTTTATTTTAGAACAACCATTAGATACTATTCCAGCTCCATCACAACTTATGCATGTACCGGAGGCATATGCCGTATACGTATCAGGTGACACTATGTCACCACGCATGGAAGAGGGAGAAGCGGTGTTTGTGAACCCCCGCAAACCCGCAAAAGTGGGAGATTATGTCGTTATACAGATTAGGGATGAAGAAGCAGTTCGCTGCTATGTTAAGCGCTATGAAGGCAGGGAGGCCGGATATCGACTACTCGCTCAACTCAACCCACCCGAGCAAATCAAATTCCACGAGTCGGACGTGGTAGCAATGCACCGCATTGTTGCAGTATCGTACGTGTAGACCGATCTATGCCCGCTGAGAACCCAAGCCCCAGCGGGCATATTTTCACAGCCTAAGCCTCTAATAGACCCCTGGCACCATTCTTGGTTTCGTGTGCAATCCAAAACTCCGAGTTAAGGCGCATCTCCAAGCTCCCAATAAATGCCTCAGAACGTCGCTGCTCCTTAAGCACATGCCTCATCACATCACCACACGATGGGAAGAACCTAAACTCAACATCCCCTGCCCTGACCTTATCCATCACCATTTTTAAGACGTGATAATTCACACCATGACTCGCGCAGGTTTGCTCGATATCATCAATCTCAAGCTGGCATAACTCCGAGCGCTCCGTAACCCACTTTGCATAGATCCGAGTAGCAAAAAAACGCGCCTCATGCGCCTCACACGGGCGAGCAATTCTCCTCGTTTGGTCAAGCATTTGCCGCAATTTCGGTCTACGCTTGTGCGCCGCATCTGGATCTCGTGCATCCTCTTTCGAGAACCCTGAAAACTCCTCTCGCAACCGCACAAACTCACGAGCATCCTCTGCACCGGCAACCCGCACAGCGTCAGAGCGGTTGATAACTTGAACTTCCATTTCTTCGCTCCATCAGTTCATTCATCGCCTCAAAAGTGCTCCTCCGCGGCCTCGGAACCTTGCCGCGGTACACACCTTCCCAGATCTTACGCGCTTTAGTTTCGGTACAGACAAAATCAATCGCAACCGTCCAGCCCCTATCATTGAAGCCAAGCAGATGCGGTCCATCTAAGATTTCCCGAAGAATATCCTCAAAGCTCTTACCAGCAGCCTCAAGCGCCCCAAGCACCTTCCTAAGCCCAACTCGCCGCTTTTCGGTCAAAGCAGACGGCACCGACAGCTTAGGAGCCTGCTCATTCCTCCATCTTGAGTTGTACTCACCCACAAAAGCACAGAACTGCTCGTACGCCTCACGCACTTCATCACGCTCAACAGTGACCGGCACCAACTCAAACTGCCCAGAAGCAACAGCCCCACCAGAAGAAGCACAGGAAAGAGATTCTTGTTTATTGTTTCCTTGTTTATTTGTTTTCTTGTTCTTCTTTGTCCCCGCACCGTCCTCGCGCCGTCCCTCCAGAGTCCCCGCACAGTCCTCGCCTTGTCCCTGCGTCGTCCCCATGTCCTGATATTTATCGTAATTACAGATAGTTATAATGGTTTGCCCTGTCCCCGTTGATGTTTCAACGAGCCCCCATTTCTCGAACCTTTTAAGCAAGCCTTGCACTCCGTTTTTGCTCAATCCGAGCGCCTGAGCCATATAGCGAACCGAGTGGGAAAGCTGCCCTCGCTGAAGAGTTAACATCTCTCCGGAAATCATAACTTCCGCCTCGCGCCATCTAGCTTCACTGATTAGCCACATCCACGCGCCCCAATCAGCAGGCCCTCTAAAAGCACCGTGACCGAACATCGCACGATCAATCCTCACCCAGCCAGAAGACATAAAAAACCTTCCCACTCCTCATCTTGAGGCGCCCAAAAGCCCCCCAGTATTCCTGAATTAAATTCCGTTTATCGTACATTTTGAGCGACGTCTATATTTTTTGTACGATTTTCAATTGACGTACTGTCGTACATTTAGTACATATCCATCAACGACAACAACACAGACAGCCGCAGAGAGGTGCAAAATGGAATTCCAAATTGAACTTGAACACACGGTAGAGCTTCGCATTGCAGGGCATCACATCGCTGATTTTGACTGCAAGGTTCTCGCAGGTGATCGCCTTCCGGCATCTCTTGGCTTTGAAGTCCTTCAGATCACCATTGAAGACTATGACAGCGATGCACTGGTGATGGAAAGCAATCGTCTGGTTTCTTATGACCAGCTGACTGCGGAGCAAAAGGACTACCTCAATCTGTATGAGAAGCTTCGCACCGCTATTGAAGCCGACCTTGAGTTTGGCCGGCAGTTTACGGGAGCTAAAGAAGAGGCAGAAGCAAATGAGTACCAGCGGGCAGCTTAATGCCCCACTGGCTCAGGGTGGTTGAGCAAATCACCCTCACCCTTTCTCTACCAGCGTTAGCGGTAGCCGCAGGCTTCATTTTCACAGTGCCAGCATAACCCAATCCCTCCCCAGTCGCCTCCCAGACCAAGGCGACCAACTAGGAGCTTCGGCCCCGTTTTTCTAAGCGCACGACAAGTGCGTTTTGATGAACATCAGGAGTACGAGAATGACCATAGCAATTACTCGTCCCTATGCCCAACAGAAGGCAAACAAATACAGGGATTTGTGCGCGGGTCTACAGCAGGCAATGAAAGACGACCCACGCAAAGACTTTCAAGACCAAATAGTAGAGGCAAAAGAACTTGCCGCTTACTGGCAGGCGAAGGCCGACAGCTTCGACAGCTTTGAACAAAAGGAGGTTGCTTAACATGAACGCCATTACTGAAACCAAGGCTGTACAAGCCTTAGACCTAGAAGAGCTTCGCGCTAATCCCGCATCTTACTTTGAAGATACTGAAACCGCCAACCTTGAAGCACTAAAGGCTGTAATCGAAGCTGAAACCGCGACATTCAAATATGACATGTCGACCGACAAAGGTCGCAAGGCAATCAAGAGCTTTGCCCACAAGTGCGCCACTTTAAAAACGGCGATTGACGGCGCAGGCAAGGACAAAGGCGACAACCTGCGCAAGCAGCTTGAGATCATCAATAATCGTCGCACAGACGTGAAAGAATACCTCGATGCAGCGCGAGACGCACGCAAGAAGCCCCTTACCGACTGGGAGCAACAGGAAGCGCAGCGCGTTGCCTCTCACAAGGCAGTGCTGGCACGCATCGAGGAACTTGGAAAGCCAGAGTTTAACGAATGCTCTGGCGACATTCAAAAGCGACTTGATGAGCTGTCCAAAATTGACACCAGCGATGCAGAACTAAACGAGTTTGGCCCTCAATCTCGCCAACTCGCACAGGCTTCCAAGGCCGTCCTAGATATCTCCCTAAAAGCCGTCAAGGCTAATGAAGAGCGTGAGGCTGAGCTTGAGCGCTTGCGTAAAGCAGAAGCTGAACGCGAAGCAGAGAAGGCAGAACAAGAGGCTAAACGCAAAACTGCCGAAGAAGAGGCCAAGCGTCAGAAGGATTTAAAGGAGGCTGCTGAAAACGCTGCAGAGCAAGCACGCAAGGAAGCCGCTGAAGCTGCCGAACGTGAGCGCCTTAAAGTAATCCAGCAACAAAAAGAAGCAGCAGAAAAAGCTGAGAAAGAGAAACAAGCTCTCATCGCAAAACAAGAGGCTGATCGCAAAGCAGAAGAAGAGCGGAAGCTCCAAGAACAGCAGAAAGTCGAACGTCGCGCACGCAACAAGCGCCGCCAAGCAAAGCTTAACAATACCGCTCTTGAAGCCTTTGTTGCTGTCGGTCTGTCCGAAGCAGACGCCAAAACCGCCGTTGAAGCAATCGCTCGCGGCTCCATCCCAAATGTAATCATCAACTACTGAGGTGCACCATGCAGGAAGTTCAATACAAGCAAGGCCAGATCACAGCTCCCGGCGTATATGCTGGAGTGCCTATCAACGACTACCACACAAACACTCTGCTCTTTGGAACCAAGACAGTATCAAAATCCAGCTTAAAACCAATCTACCGGCCTCATGGCGGAAGCCCTAAAGAGTTTTGGGGGCGCTGGATACACAATCCGCAGAGCAAAAAGAAAGACAGTACTGCACCGCTTGAGTTTGGTAAGGCGGCACATGCGCTACTGTTGGGTGATGTGACTGGAGAAGAGTTCACCCAGAACTTTGCGTTACGCCCTGAGTGCTGGACTGACTACCGGAAGAAAGACGCAAAAGAATGGAGAGATGCCGTTCTTAAAGAAGGTCGCAGTCCCATTACCCCAGAAGACATGGATATCATTATTATCATGTCGAAAGAACTGGCTCAGAACCCAGATGTTGCACAGCTTGGCTCCTTGGATGGTCGCACAGAACGCACGATGTATGCCGTTCACAAAGAAACCGGGATTGGTGTTCGCTCCCGGCCTGACGTTCTTGTCACCCCAGGTTTAACAAATGATCTGAAAACCACAGCCAGCCTTGAAGAGGCTTTCCTTCGGCGCCAGATCTTTGACACCGGCATTTACCTTCAAGCGGGCCAATTTAAGCTGTTATGCGAACTGCTTGGCATCGATTTTGTGGGCTTTGTGTGCACCTTCGTACTCAAGAGTGAGATCCCGGATTCAGTTGTGGTTGAGATTGAACCGGAGCACATCGAACTGGGCTATCAGGCAACCATTGAAGGCCTTCACATGGTCCGCTCTGGCTTAGATACCGGAGTTTGGCCGGGTGTTGAGCCATTCAATGCTGGCTCATCTCATGCGCGCTTGAATGATTGGTCTGCTGCCCGCGTGGCCGACGAGATCAAAGCCAGCCGAGCGATGAGAATGGGCGATGAGCTGAAGATAGCGGCTTAGGGGCGAACATGCAGCAACCTAACCTTCAAGATCTGGCAGACATGCCGGTAGCTGGCGTAGCACAAACCGAGCTTATGCGCCTTGGTTTCTGGGATGAGTTGCGAGGCGGCGATGCTCGGAAGTGGCAGGTTTCCGTTACCGGTTATGTCGAGGAGACGCGCACCTATGAAGTCTCTGCACATAGCGCTGAAGAAGCCATGGAGAAGGCAGAGGAAGCGGCAACCAAGGATTTCGATGATGAGGACAGCATTGAAGCTGAGGATGCAGAGCTAATCCAAGAAGCCCAATAACCACTCTTCTCAATCAATAAGCACAAGCCCCAGACCGAAGATCAGGTCCAACCATGGAGGCAACCATGTAACAGCAAGGGCAAATATTCCCCGGCGCCAGACCCTAAGCCGGGGACGCCCCTCTAAGCGCTTCACGAAGCGTTTTGATGGACGGTTGAAAATGGAGATCGAGTTGACACACGAAGCAGCAACAGCAAAGCCGCAATCAGTACTTGATGCGATGGCTGCTCGCTATGGAATGGCACCGGATGCATTTAAGGCCGTTGTCTTAAAAACCTGCATGCCTGATTGCCATGTAAACATTGAACAGCTTGAAGCTTTTTTGGTGGTGGCGAGCGAGTACCAGCTAAACCCTCTCACCAGAGAGATTTATGCGCAAAACACACCTAATGGCATTCAACCAACGGTTACAGTTGATGGCTGGGCTACCCTAATCAACTCCAACCCTGCCTTCGATGGCATGAGCTTTAAAGACCATTTAGGCGACAATGGCGAGCTGATATCGATCACCTGCATCATGTACAGGAAAGATCGAAATCACCCGGTTGAAGTCACTGAATATCTGGAAGAGTGCCAAGACGCTTCTGAAACATGGCAGAAATGGCCGCGCCGTAGGTTGCGCCACAAGGCCATGATTCAAGCTGGCCGCTATGCCTTCAGCCTCTCCGGTATCTATGACCCAGATGAAATTGAGCGCATCAATCAGGTGCAGCAGAAAGAGAGCAAAAGCACCTTCCGCGAACGCATCGCAAACAGGGCAGATAATGCCGACGAAAAAGCCGAAGGCTTCACTTCAGCTCAGGAAACCATGGCAGGCGACATTGAGGCCTTGAAGCAGGAGAGTGAAAGCGATGCACATCAGCAGCAAGTTGAAGGGCGAGAAGCGGATGAATCGGCTTGTGAAGCGCAGACACATTCAAATTCGGAGGGGACACAGGCGCTACCTGAAGAAGGATCAAATGTGGAAGAAGAGCCAGCTCGGGAGGGCGACAGCAGTAACGGACAGGCTGCTGAAGCAGAAGGCTGCATTCTTGACCATGTACGAGCCGTTCTAGACAGCAATCCAGAGCCTGAGGCTGTTGGTGCGTTACGTCAAAAATGCGCCACCATTGAAAAACCGGAGACAAAAGAAGCGGCGCATAAGATGTTTATTGAATTCGCCAAGAATACAGCAAAGGAAGCAACATGAGCAGCCCAAACCTTACACCACTTGAAAACATTGCTGCAGCTATAGATCCAACAATATGGGGTCTGCCTTCTGAATTCACCACACACCGCCGCCAAATATCCCTTGAGAAGGCGCGGGCTGTTCTGGAAGTGATCAAACAGGAGGCTGGCGACTTTGACGATACTGGATACGACGTTGCAGATATCCAAACGGAATACATAGACCAATACAATAGCTCATCCTACCTCGCGAACGCTGAGGAAGTGTTCAACGCGATTGTTGATGCAATGGCATCGTACATCAACAAAGAACCTACTGCATCTCCTCAGTTTCAAGTGGAGGCAGCGTAATGGACGTGAGAGAGTTAACTTTCAAGGGCAGCAACGAAGTACAGCTTTATGCCTGCGGCAAGTGTGGGCGCGTGCATTCTCCCGGCATTTTTGCATGCCGGAGCGACTTAGCCCACGCAGAGGCTCAGCGTTTTGCGGGGGAGTGCTGCAAACCCAAAGTATGTGTCTGCGGCGTTGAGCTTCCGGTTAACGCTGGCTATACGGCCTGCGAGAAATGCCGAGAAAAGAACCGAGTGCAGAAGGCTCAAAACATTGCACCGGATGATTATAACGGCTCCGTCTACTCCGACTCCAATTCTGGTGATTGGGGCGAAGGTTACTTCTCTGAGCTAAGTATAGTGAAAGAACACTGCCACGGTCACGACGAGATAGAGCCTGCTTATGTATTCACCTGCCATGAGCAACCGCTCCGGCTGGACGCTGAAAATATCCTCGAAAACGCTACCTCCGATATGCACGAAGACGCGCACGAGGAAGTAGTCGACGCAGATGAGGTTCATAAGTTTGTCAAGCAGTGGAACTCAAAGCAAACATGCCGTTCGTTTTACCCCAACTGGACACAAGTAATCATCTTGGACAAAGCACGCTTTGACGCCCTACTCAACGCAGACAGGTCTGAGGCTGCGTGATGCCTATCAAGTACCAAGTCAATTGGGGCAGCATTGAGCGCGTGAACATCACGAAAGAAACTGAGAAATGCGTGTTTATTGATGGTCGACGCTTCATGAAGAATAGTCACCACATGTCCTTTTACGACACATGGGAAGAAGCTCACGCCGATCTGCTGGCAGATGCTGAGCAGCGTTTGAAACGCGCCCGCACCCAACTCAAGCAGGCCCAAGGCCACTACGGCAACATCAAGGGAATGAAGAAGGAGGCAATATGAGTTTTCGCATCATCTCACAGCAGAGCGAATACGCCGAATGCTTCGAAGCTCCACGCAAGGATAAGAAATACCTGGCATGGCTTCACGAGTTGCCATGTGTGGTTACAGGCCGCGAAGGTGAAGGCATTCATGCCGCACATCTGCGCGCCGGAAACCTTGCATATGGCAAGCCGCAATCAGGCGGGCAACAAAAGCCAGATGACTATTGGTGCCTGCCCCTTTGGCACGTTGAGCACATGCAGCACCAGCACTCCATGAATGAAGAGGATTATTGGTCACTGCGCGGGATAGATCCGCACGCGCTTTGCTGTGCCTTGCGCATGGCCTACCCCAACACCGACAAAGCTCGCGTGATTATCAAGCACGCACGACACACTAGAAAAGCAGCATAGGAGAAAACACCATGGCAAATGCAGGTGGAGTTGCAGCCGACCAACTTAGAGCTTTCATCGAACGCATTGAGCGTTTGGAAGAAGAGAAGAAGGTCATCGCAGACGATATCAAGGACGTTTACGCCGAATCCAAAGGGAATGGATTTGACGTGAAGGTGATGCGCAAACTCGTTTCACTGCGCAAACGCAAACCGCATGAGCGGGAAGAAGAAGAGGCAATTCTTGACCTCTATCTCCACGCTCTCGGCATGGCTGGACCAGTGATGGAAGACGCATAGCTTCAACGAAACACATTTAGGCCTGTGCCGTCTCAGGCACGGGCCACCGCAATCGAGAGAGGAATGGGAATATGAGCATGGCCAACCGTTGCGAGGACTGCAAGCATTGTAGCTACGAGTATGACTCTGAAGACCATTACATCACAGCAGAATGGTTTGAGTGTCATGCACGCAAGGGGATTGAAAACCTGCGTTCATTTCCATTCAAAAACACGAGCTGCAAGCAGTTCGTTTCGAAACAATCCATTTAAGGCCGGTAGGTGAAGCATGATGACGAATGGTGAATACGTCGAGTTTCTTGATAAATTTCTCTCCCGTCAGCGGGATGATACGGCGGTTTGGGCTGTAAAAAACTTGCCTGACAGAACAACCACACGCCAGATCCACGACCTAAACCACTTCATTGATAAGCTTGTGTATGATGCAACTGAGATGGCTTTCCGCATTGGTGCCAAGGCTCAAAAGGCACGCCAGACTGATGACGAGAGCTACGAGCTTGGTAAGCGCGACGGCTATGAGCAGGCCGTGCAAGACATTGATAAGGCAACTGGTGGAGATGGTGAATACGTCGCAATTTTGGGTGATGATCCCGAAGGACGCAACTGCCCAGATCCAGAAACGATGCAGGCGAAAATTATCGCACGGTTTGAACAGTCCCAATAGGCATTGAGGTAAACCAATGGAACAGATCAAACTAAATGAAGAGGCTTGGGAAGCCGCGAGGAAAGCCGCCTACCCTCATACCACTCCTGATTTTAAAGCATGGGGAGGTGAAGTAATGGTTGAACTTGAGCGAGAGGAGCTCATTGACCCTATCGAAGCCTATCTTTCCCACCCTTCAGCTCTACGTTCAATCATAGAGCAGAGTGTGAAGCCGCTGGAATGGAATGATAATGCTGCGCAGGCTGCGAGCGGTACTGAATATCAGATTTACCGGTATGACAAATCTTGGGCTTGCGCATCTATGGAACCCGAAGAGCAAGAGTGGGCACATCTAGCCTTCACAGGTAGTGAAACAGAAGCAAAAGATGCTTGCCAAGATTACGAGACTGAGCAAGTCCTGAAACTATTCAACTTAGGGGGAAAAGGGGATGATTGAACGAACCATGTACACTCCTCAGGAGGTTGCTGAGCGCTGGGGCTGTACCTCAAACACCATTCGCGCCATGATTAAAGAGGGTAAAATACCCGCTTTTCGGCTGGCAGGCCGCGCCTACCGCATTCCTATAAAATCTATTGAGGAGCTGGAAGAATGCCAAAACGAGAATACAAGCTCGTCATGTATAGAGGGAAATGGTGCGTCTATTTCCAAGGCGGAGGGAAATCACGTCGAATTTCGACTGGCACGCCTGACCGCAACATAGCTGAGGGGGTAGCCCCTCAGATCGTCAAAAGCCTTGAAAGCAAGTCTGTCAAAACGGTTGCTGACATTTGGGAGGCATGCGTCAAGGACAAGGAGGAGCAAGGTCAGGTGATCGCAAAGAACATGCCTTTCCACTGGAAGGCTCTTGAAGGAAGTTTTGGCGAGAAATTGCCAGCTTCCATCACCCCGCAAGATTGCCGCAAGTACTGCGCTGATCGCTCAAACCAAGGCAAGAAGCCAGCTACCTACATCACGGAGCTAAAACACCTGAGGCTCTCTCTGAACTGGGGTGTAAAGCATGGGTTGATACCCGCTGCACCGTTCATTGAGGTGCCCCCTGAACCAACTCCGAAAGATCGTTATTTGACGAAAGAGGAGTTCAACCTGCTGTTCGAAGCAGCTCAGGCCCATCACATAAAAGTAGCTATGGCCCTGATGATCGCGACTGCTGGACGGATTGAAGCAATCTTGGAACTGACATGGGATCGCGTTGACTTTGAACGCTCAAAGATCAGGCTCCAAGATCCTTTCACCAGCAGGCGACAGAAAGGCCGTGCCATTGTTCCGATGAACAACAGCCTGAGAGCCATTCTGCAAACGGCCTACGATAACCGCACTTGCAGATATGTCGTCGAATGGGCTGGCGAACCTGTTAAGTCAGTGCGCAAAGGCTTCCATAATGCCGCTGATAAAGCCGGGCTCAAAGATGTAACTCCACACGTCTTGAGACACACTGCCGCCGTTTGGATGGCTGAGGCTGGAATTGCGATGGAAGAAATTGCGCAGTATCTCGGACACTCTTCACCGAAGACAACACGAGATGTTTACGCCAAGTATTCCCCCGAGTACCTAGCAACAGCAGCAGACGCTTTGACTTTTGGTCAGATCAAGTGAAGTGTGCCCCTGAACAGTTGTTCAAGGGTAGCTTTGCTAAACACCGAAAACAGCCATTTTGAACACCATTAAACAGTGCTCTTTTCGCTAAACATCAACAACTTAGCTGCTCTTTAGATAACTGGGGGTGAAGGGGTCGTCGGTTCAAATCCGGCCTACCCGACCATTTTTCTCACAAAACCAATATTTTTGCGGGTTGGGTCAACCTAACCTGCCGCACCGGATAATGTGCGCTTGCTTGCACAAAAAAAGGGGACTGACCAAGCCAGTCCCCTCGTAAATGTAATTCTCAATAAGACCTATTGAACAACTTCACCTTTATCGATGACTGTTTTGCGGACAACCTCAGCAAATTCCTGCTCTTCCTTTCGGATTTGATCTTCATCCACGGTCAGCACGTCACGCTTGTCCATCAGGATACGGCCATCAACAATCGAGGTGCTGACATTGGTGGCGTAAGCAGAGTAAACCAGCGCAGAGTACGGGTTAAAGATTGGCACCATGTTGGGCGCTTTGGTGTCGATGATGATCACATCAGCCAGTTTCCCAACTTCCAATGATCCGATCTTATCTTCCATATGCAGCGCACGTGCAGCACCAATGGTTGCCATTTCAACCACTTTGACCGGAGGCATCGCAGCCCGGTCTTTGTTGGCCAGTTTGTGAACCTTCGCCACCTGCCCCAGCTCATCAATGATGGAAAGCGTGTTGCCAGACATCGGGCCATCAGTCCCAAGGCCGATACGAAGCCCCTGATCAAACATCTTCAAAGCAGGTGCAACACCCTTCGCAGATTTGATGTTGGCACTCATATTGTGAGAGACGCCAACATCATGATCCTTCAAAATCTGGATATCATCATCATTTGCTGTGATGGCATGCGCTGCTACCCAATGTTTTGACAGTGCTCCGATTTCCGCCATGTAACCGATTGGCGTTTTGCCGGGCATCCGCTTTTCAATCTTCTCACTTTCACGAGATGATTCAGACAGATGGATCAGAACCGGAGCATCCTTTTCCTGCGCCAGCTCATTCACCTTCACAAGCACCTCTGTTGTGTTTGTATACGGCGCATGAGGTGCAAATGCTGGTGTGATCCGCGGATGGTCTTTGTATTCCTCGATAAAGTTCAAAGCATAGTTGATGCCTTCTTCAGCATTTTTCGCGTCTGCCACCGGAAACTTGATCACAGTCTCACCAAGCACAGCGCGCATACCGATCTGGTCGACCGTCTTCGCAACTTCATCCTCAAAGTAATACATATCAGCATAGGTGGTGACGCCGCCCTTCAGCATCTCCACATTACCAAGGTTTGCACCAATACGAACCATATCACGCGAGACGAGCGCTCCTTCCAACGGGAAGATATACCGGTGCAGGCGATCAGGAACATCATCAGCCAGTGAGCGGAACACAGTCATAGAAACGTGGGTGTGCGCATTGATCATGCCGGGCATAACAATATCGCCATCCGCATCGACGGTTTTGTCGGCACTATAATCAGCACTGTCAGACCCATCAGACACCGCAACAATCTTGTTGCCCTTGATTGCCACAAGCCCACGGTCATAAACGTTTTTTTGTGCATCCATGGTCAGAACGTGCGCATTGGTGATCAGCAGATCGACCGCCTCACCCGCATGCGCATGTGTAAGAGCGGTAAAACCAAGAAGAAGAGAAACGAAGCTAAGTTTTTTCATGGAACCTGCAATGCCTTTCCAGCAGTTCAGAATTTGGGTGCCCGGTTGTAATGGGAGAACCTGCAAGCACACTAAAACGTCCTTAGCAGAACGTCATTGGTAGTTCCCATTACAGATTGCCCGATGCTCCAAAATCACTGGGGAGCTTTACGGCACCGCTGCGTAAGCTCCCTTCCAGTCGCAGTGCCGCTCAAATCTATGCCATTCGCTCTTTCTGGAGCATCAGATAGCCACCAATGCCTGCTGCAACAACAAGCGCAAACGCGAACGCCCACTGCAACGGCCCGGAACCTGCAAGCATGCCGGATATGCCGGAAATCAGCACCCCGGCCTTGCTTATCCCTTCTGGCGTCAACCAAGTGCTCATTGCAGATGTCTCCTCGCCCCGCGCTTTGGCTGCACCATCTGGCATAACTCCATCACGGACAGGCAGTGTTTCAACCGCAGATGCTGGCGACTTGATCAACTCAAAAGAACGCTGCTGCACATCCTTTACCCGGCGCGTCCATCCATTTTTGTTGTAAGGCCAGTTCTTAAGCCGCTTCATAAAACGCAGACGCTCAGCCAAAAGCTTACCGACCAGATCACGCACATTACGCTTTTCAAGTGCTCCAAACGTTTCAACACCAGCCAAGCCATCAACAACAACGCCTAGGATAGCTTGAAGCGTTTTAACCGCACGCGCAGGCCCCGAGTTCACAGCAAAATCAAAAAGCGCATAATCCAACCCTGAAGGCATTTTATCTCCCTTCACAGCATCCCAATACTGCGTCCGAAAGATATCGACAGCCTCAGTCTGATCCATAGACTGCACCTCCTGAATGCTGACAGAGTGTCCCCGCCACGCACTCAAAGTCCGCTGAGTAATGCCAAAGTTTGTTGGACCGCCCGGATCAGCCTTACGGCTTCGATGGGCAAATCCTCCTTCACTCTCAAGCAAGTCCGAAACGATCAATTGGAAGGTATCCTGCATCTCTCAGTCCCCTAATAAAAAACGGGAGCCAAAGCCCCGTGCAAACACAAAAAAGGCCGCAGATGCGGCCCATAAAATTCAAACAGTAAAGATCAGTTCAGTGGCACCACTGGTAGGAAGTAGTGCAAGGACAATCGAACCTTGCCTCCGGTGAAGTCACCAGTATTCGCGGTCATCCGCAATGGCGTGTCAGCATAATACGCCGTCGGCCCAATCACCCCCGCATTACCAGAACCAACGGCAATGCCCAGGGAGCCACCAAACTTGCTAGTCTCACCAGCAATTCCACAGTCGTAGGAACTTGCACCCGTGACAGCCTCAACCACGCGGGTGGAAACACAAAATACAATTGCACGAGATGGAATAACCAACGAGCTCTCAACAAAACTACCAGAAACGGTAACCAGCTCATCTGCGGTCACAAACTGGCTCTGCGCACCATGAGCGCTCTCGCTCAGCACAGTCTTTTCCTGCTGAAAGGCCGCACCGCCGGTAACGTCATCAACGCCCAATCCAGCGACAGAAGAAAACCCAGTCCATTTACCACCTGAGAAAACCTGCATCGCGCCAAGGCTTTGCACCCAGGCCGCCCAACCTTCAACTGGAGCTAAAAATCGCCAGATGCCGCCATCAAAGGCCGCGATCTTACTCTCCTGCCCTGCAAAAGCACCTGTCGCAGCTGCAGGAACGATATAACGCTCCCCTTCTGCGGGGTCTGCAGGTGGTGCACTCACACTGTTGGAAACAACGCAAAGCTGCACAACCAGATCAACAAGTGCCAAAGCCTCGTTGTGCGTGACATGCTTTTGCGCTTGAGCAGCTGCCAGAAATGGCAGTTTAAGATGCGATGTCGTCTCACTCATCATGATCCCCATAGATCGCCTAGCCTACGCAAAAGCGTACCATCCAGCGCAACAAGGTGGATAAGTTGAGATCAGAGCCGCAGGCAGATCAGCCCGTAACAGTAATCAAAAGCTTAGGCAACGTGGCGACCAGTACCATCACCAGCCAGAGACCAGATACGCGTGCGGTTGCGAGCCATTTTCTCGTCAACGGCAAATGAAAGCTCAGCGCCATGCAAACCAACAAGACGATGCAGCAGGATCGCAATCTCCGCGGCATCCTCAGCGACATCGCGTGAACTCTCGCCGCTTTCGACAGCCAGCTGCAGAGCGGCAAGCTCTTCTTTTGCCCGCGCAATCAACGCATTCAGATCAGCCACTTGCCCAAAGGTTCGCTCACCCCAGGCCGTAATGCTTGCGCTGCTTTCAATGGTTACCATGTTCGCCCACCTTCAAACTCTGGGGCCTGTTCTTTAAAGGATGGCAAGCCAACCTGTTCTAAAACAAACCCAAAACAACAAGCCGGAGCGCTCAGGACGTTGCGATCAAGAGCGACGCCTCCGGATTTTGAACATGAATTGAACTCACCCTTACCTTCATCCCGTTAGCCCTCAGGACAAAGAAAAAGCGGAGACAACTTCCTGTCCCCGCCTATTCTTCAGGTAAAAAAGGCCAGACTTTGGCCCTTTTTTGATAGTTTACATGGTTTCCAGAGCTGAAACAGACTCATTCATGGCCTGATCAAGGACATCCAGCAGGTAATCCGCATTTTCCTTAGAAAAAATCATCGGTGGCCGCATCTTCAACACATTGTCATAAGGCCCCTCGGTTCCCATCAGGATACCAAGGTCTTTTGCGCGGTTGGCAATACGTTTCGCCAATTCTGTTGCTGGCTCTTTGGTACGGCGATCTTTCACCAGCTCGATGCCAAGGAATAGTCCCATCCCGCGCACATCACCAATAAACTCATACTTTTCCATCATCTTTCGGAAGCCCGTCAGGATGTAATCACCAACAACACGTGCATTCTCGCGCAATCCATCCCGCTCAATCACGTTCAGCACAGAAAGCCCGACAGCACAGGAGACCGGATTACCGCCAAAGGTGTTGAAGTATTCCATGCCATTGTTAAAGCTGGCAGCAACCTCACGAGTGGTCACAAGCGCGGCCATAGGATGACCGTTGCCAATCGGCTTGCCCATAGTCACCACATCCGGCGTCACACCTTGTGTTTCAAAAGCCCACCAATGCGATCCGACACGGCCAAACCCAACCTGCACTTCATCAGCAACGCACAGGCCACCCTCCGTGCGGATCAGCTTGTAGACCTCCTCCAGATACCCATAAGGCATGAACACCTGACCAGCCACACTTGGAATTGATTCAGCAATGAAGAATGCTGGGGCACGGCCTTGTTTTTTCATCAAGTCCAGCTGCTCAGCAACACTTTGCACATAACGTGCAGTAATCTCCTCAGGTGTCCAGTCAGCCGGTGCACGATAGGCATCTGGAATAGCTGCCTCAAACACATGATCAGGCCGCCCTTTGCCACCGTTGCGCTTGTATTTGTAAGGGCTCAGCGCAATCAGCTCAGGTGTTGTGCCATGATAAGCCCAATCCAGAACAACTGCATCACGACGCCCGGTATGCGCCTCTGCCATGCGAAGCATCAGGCTGTTCGCCTCACTGCCCGTACACACAAACGAAGCAACCGCCAGATCATCCGGCAGTGTCGCTGTCAGGCGTTCAGAGTACTCAACAATGTTGTCGTGCAAATACCGTGTATTGGTGTTGAGCAAACCCGCCTGATGAGACAAGGCCTCAACCACATCTGGATGCGCATGACCCAGATGGCAGACATTGTTAAAGCAGTCCAGATAAGCCCGCCCGCGATGGTCGATAAGGTAAGCCCCCTCGCCACGCACAAACTTGATTGGTTTGCTGTAGGAGATGGAAAGGTTCGGCAACAGATTTTGACGGCGCGATGAAACGATATCGCTGACTGATCGTCCAGTACTGCCCAGTGTTTCTTGCGGGAGCCCGGCAAAATCGATGGCGGACGGGAATAAATCTGCCCACACATCAAGATACTTCTCTTCACCAACACCAAGGATTTCTTCGGCACTCAAAGAAACATCTGCACATAGCTGCAGGTGAAGATGGGGAGCCCAGCCACCATTTTCATCTTCTGCACCCAGATACCCAACTGTCTCACCAGCCTTGATCACATCACCCACGCTCAGTCGGCTCGCAGCCTCATGCGCCATGTGCCCCCAAAGACTCACAAACGGCTGACCGCAATCCGTTTCATGATCCAGAGCAATCATGCAGCCATAGCCAAGTGGATCCGTCTCAATCACCACAGACCGCACTTTGCCATCCATAGGCGCACAGACACGGGTTCCTGACGGCAGGAACAAATCAAACCCCAGATGGTTCCGGCGACGCTCTCCCTCAATGAAACGGCTCTCAAAGAAGTCGGAGGAATAAACACTACGGCTTTCACCCCATGGCCCAATGCCAAGTTCAACGCCATGAACCTCGCAGTACTCTTCCCACCATTCCTGTGCAGCTTCTGGCTGACGGTCACGAGACGTTACGGTCATCTCATTCTCAGGATCAGCATAAGGCACCAGCGCCTTGGACATGAGCTTGGGATGACGCGCAAACAACGGGGCAAATGAGTTCCGGTTTTTTGCACAAAACGCCGCCACCTTCCAAGCACCTGGCACCGCATCAAAGCCACAGGCCTTGCGCAGGTTTGCAGTCGCAAACGATGGCTTCATGCCATAAAGTTTGTAAAGCAGGTTCCAGGCTGGCGCTTCACTGACAGCAAGGTATGGATTGTCGTCAGTCTCCTCTTTCCGCAGAGCAGACAAACTCACGCTTGTCACCAACCGCATCGCAATCAGATCAAAGAGAAGATCAACCTCCCCTTCTTCCAACGGATACTCAGCATGGTAGGCAGCAGCCAGATCAGCAGCGGCGCCAATCGGATCAGGCACCTCCATAATCGTATAGGCCGCCGCAATTGCAACTTCTGCAATAACGGGCGTATGCAGGCTGTCACCAAAATCAATAAGACCACAGACGCGGGAATGATCTTCTGGATCAACCAGCACATTCCAGTCATTGGCATCATTGTGAATGACAGCAGCTCTCAAGCCGGCAAGCTGCGGAGCAACAATCCGGTCAAACCGATCAAGGAAGTACTCAACCACGCGCCGCTGATCAGGATCACCAATGGCACTCAGACGCGCGCGCGCATCGCCAGCCGCACGTAAATCCCATTCAAAGCTGCGCAAAGCACCGGGATGCACAAAACCACGCAGCGCTTTGTCCATCTTGCCAAGCAGCGTCCCCAAACTGGCAACAACACCATCCTCACGCTGAGTTTCAGCCAACGGCACACCCGGAACCCAGGAAACCACACGCATGGCATGCGCAGCGCCATCTGGTCCGACAACACTTTGCGTGGCACCACCGTCCTTTGACAGACGCAGGCGCGGCATAGGCAAATCGAGCGAGGACACGGCAAGGTGCTTCAACATCGCTGACTGAAAGCCTGTCTCAGTTTCCGGTTCACTGGCATTGACGACCTTGACCGTCCAGCGCGTGCCATCCTCCGCATCAAGGCGATGGTTCTGGTCGCGCTCACTCTCCAATGGAGACAAATCACCTTTCAGGTTCCAATGCTCCAGCAGAAGGGCTGCAATGGTATCGCGGTCAAAATTTGGGGCGGGATGGCTAATATCAGTCATAAATCTCTCCAGTTGCCCGAAATATAACGCACACTGATATTTCAGAACACCGACTTTATGTCAGTTGCACCGCCACTATGTCGCGATTAATAAGTATTTTAACGGCACTCTTCCTGATAGTCCGCTCAGAGGAACTTCAATGCTCGACGCCACCGACCGCGAGATTATCGCGATCCTTTCCAAAGAAGCCCGTATCCCGATCAAAACACTGGCAGCCCGCATAAACCTGTCTCGCAGTGCCACCAGCGAACGCATCACACGGCTGGAGAACAACGGCACAATTCGCGGCTACAGGGCAGACATCGGTGGCCTCGATCCCACGCACATCTCCGCCTTCCTGTTCATCCGCCTATCACGCACGCCAATGCGTGAAATCCTCGACATACTGGCGGCGTTTCCAGAGATTAAACGTGTGAGTTCGGTAAGTGGAGAGCTCGACCTTGTGGTCGAAGTCGTTGCCTCCTCAATGGAGATGCTCAACAACGTCAGAGACGCCATCGCATCCACTGACGGTGTGAAGGATCTGACAACCACAGTCATTTTGCGGGATGAGCTTCAACGCACCTGAAACAGCAAAGGGCGCCGGCTGCAATAAAGCAGGATCTGACGCCCTTAAACCAACGTTCAGGTCAGCGTTCCACCAATCCAAGACCCTATCAATTTTTGCAGATTATCGCGCCTGATCCAGCATACGCTTACACTCCAACAGCTCAAAAAGCGTGGATTGCAACCGGTCAACATTGTCCTTGGAAAGTCCAGCAGACCCTGTTGCCTCTTCCTTTTCAGAGCCCATCAAGCGATCCATGAAGCCAAACGCTCCATGCCCGCCTTTGCCATGCTGATCCGGCTCGTCATCCGGCAACAGACCGGACGGCAATGGCATCTGCGGCTCAGGCTCGCTCTCAAGCGGAAGAACCGCCTGTTCTTCAACAGACCGTTCAGCAACCCAGTCTTCCTGCGGCTCATACATCTCTTCTGGAGACGACATGATAGCCTGTGCAACTGCAGCTTCCGCCGCACTGCGCACTGAACCCTCAGAAACTTGGGATGGATCAGGTGCTACGCCCACAGGCGTATTGGCGCTGGATGAGGTTGGGATGACAACGCCACCACCCTCTTTCCAAACGTCCATAACGACGCGCACGCCTTGCTCTCGCAAAATACGTTGCACGCCTTTAATCGTATAGCCTTCCCCATAGAGCAAATGGCGAATACCGCGCAAAAGCTCAAGGTCGTCAGGTCTGTAGTAGCGCCGTCCACCGCCTCTTTTCAGAGGCCTGATCTGGGTAAATCGTGTTTCCCAGAACCGCAGAACGTGCTGCGGCAGATCCAGTTCACTCGCTACTTCACTAATTGTTCGGAACGCGTCGGCGCTCTTCTCCACGATGCAGACCCTCTAAACCTTACTATTATCGGGGCAGCAAATTAGCTGGCGCCCTCAACCAGAGCATCATTAATGCGCTGCTTAAGAACATTGCTTGGCTTGAATACCATAACCCGGCGTGGAGAGATCGGAACTTCCTCACCTGTTTTTGGGTTACGGCCAATGCGTTCACCTTTCGAGCGAACAACAAAAGAGCCAAAGCTAGACAATTTGACAGACTCGCCGCCTTCCAGGCTGGCAGAAATTTCTGCAAGTACCTGCTCAACGAGTTCGGCAGATTCAGTCCGAGATAGGCCGACTTTCTGGTAAACCGCTTCACATAAATCAGCGCGGGTTACAGTGTGACTACCCATTCCACCCTCCTCCGGTAAAGCCATGATCCGTAAGAATAAAGCTTGCTTTCAACAAGTTACGGTATGGCCAACCGGCGTCAGGGTCAACAGCTCATTTGCTAAGAAATGCAACCCTCTGGGGTTTTTTGCCGCTTTTTACCACTTAAGGAGTACGGAACCCCAGGTAAAGCCGCCGCCCATTGCTTCCAGCATGATCAGATCGCCCTTTTTGACCTTGCCAGCTTTAACAATGCTGTCCAGTGCCAAAGGAATCGATGCAGCTGAAGTGTTGCCGTGCTCGGAAACTGTTTTCACTACCTTTTCAGGAGCGATGCCAAGTTTCTTAGCAGAAGCATCAATGATGCGTTGGTTCGCCTGGTGCGGCACAAACCAATCCAGATCTTCCGCAGTTGTGCCAGTGGCATCAAAGGCAGCTTCAATCACATCAGTGACCATGCCAACCGCGTGTTTGAACACTTCACGGCCCTGCATGCGCAGATGACCAGCTGTCTGCGTGGTGGAAGGACCACCGTCCACAAAGAGCTTTTCTTTGTGACGTCCATCAGAACGCAAATGACAGGTCAACACACCGCTGGTCTCAGCAGAAGCCTCGCCTTCCTGCGCTTCCATGACAACAGCGCCAGCGCCATCACCAAACAGAACACAGGTCGTACGGTCTTCCCAATCCAGAATGCGGGAGAATGTTTCAGCGCCAATTACAAGCGCACGCTTAGCCAGACCACCGCGCAGGTATGCGTCGGCAGTGGTAACTGCATAAACAAAACCAGAGCAAACAGCCTGAACGTCGAACGCAAAACCGTGGTTGATACCAAGTTCTGCCTGCACAGCAACAGCCGTTGCCGGGAACGTATTGTCAGGTGTTGAGGTTGCCAGAATGATCAGATCAATGTCCTGCGCATCAACACCGGCATTTTCCAGCGCAGCCTTGGCAGCATTCACTGCAAGGTGAGACGTAAACTCACCTTCTGCCGCTATATGACGGTTCTTGATCCCGGTACGCTGAACGATCCACTCATCAGAAGTGTCAACAATCTCGGTAAGCTGCTGGTTAGTAAGTGCTTTTTCAGGCAGATAGCTGCCACAGCCCAAAAATACAGAGCGAAGTGCCTTCACTTTAAACCCTTCAGTTTTCTTCAGCCTCTGAGAAACGACCACGATGGTAGTTTGCCAGATCCTCGGAGATCTTTTTAATCAATTCATTCTTGGCCATATCATAGGCAAGTTCAATGGCAGCACCAAAGCCTTCAGCGTCTGTTCCGCCATGGCTTTTGATAACAATCCCATTAAGCCCAAGAAAGACCCCGCCATTGACTTTACGCGGATCCATTTTCGCCCGAAGCCGCTCGAAAGCACCTCGTGCAAAAAAGTAACCGATTTTCGCCATAAGCGTACGTTTCATAGCAGCCCGTAGGTAGCCAGCAAACTGTTTTGCGGTTCCCTCGGCTGTTTTGAGTGCAATATTGCCGGCAAACCCTTCGGTCACAACAACATCAACGGTGCCTTTACCAATGTCATCACCCTCGACAAAGCCGGAGTAAACAAGGTTTGGAGGAGACAGTTCGCGCAGCATTTTGCCTGCTGTACGCACTTCCTCAACACCCTTCACCTCTTCAACACCAATATTAAGGAGACCAACAGTCGGCTGCTTAACACCATGAACAGAACGACACATAGCGCCGCCCAAAATAGCAAAGTCGATCAGCTGCTGTGCATCCGCGCCGATCGTAGCACCCACATCAAGCACAATGGATTCACCGCGAAGTGTCGGCCACATTGCCGCAATCGCAGGACGCTCAATACCAGACATGGTGCGCAGGCAAAACTTGGACATCGCCATCAGCGCGCCCGTATTGCCTGCGGAAACAGCAACATCTGCTTCAGAATTTTTAACCGCAGCGATCGCATTCCACATGGAAGATTTACCGCGGCCCTTGCGCAAGGCCTGACTCGGTTTTTCGTCCATGCCAATCGACACATCGGTATGATGAACAACGGATGCCTGCTTCAGACGAGGGTATTCCTCGAGCATTGGCTCGATGACTTTACTGTCACCGAAAAGTAGAAATTCGATATTCGGGCAGCGTTGCAGCACCTGATCAGCACCAGGCAGCACCACCTCAACACCGTAATCCCCCCCCATAGCATCAAGAGAAATACGTATTTTTTCAGACATTTCCAATTTCTTGCCTTGTCCCAACAAAGTCTGCCCTTGTATCGGCAGACCTCGGAATAGTTAAGAGCATTTTCCCTAAGTTCAGTGGAAATGCGCGTCGCGAAGATACTCGATTATAAACGTCTCGCAACACCCACCTCTAAAAAACCTTTGCAGCAATCTAAGATTATTTTTTGCCTTTAAGGGCTTCTAGTGCAGCAAAAGGAGAAGGCTTCTGCTCTTCATCCTGTTTCAGTTCTTCCTCTGGGTCCGGAGCATATTTGTCATCCATTTCAACCCCTTTAGCCCGAGGAAATGGATCCAGTCCCAACGCAAAGTGCTCACAAACAACAGCTCCGAAATCCACCTGTGAGCCTTCGAAATAATCCGGCGGATCGCTCTCATCAATATCCAGATCTACTTCCAAGGTATCATCATCACTTCGACGACGCCCCCGGGAATCTTGATCCGGCAAAAATGTGCGGTCGAATTCTTCGTCCACCAGGCACTCAACTCGGTCAAGCGTGACAACGCATTGTTGAATAGCTTTGGCGCGAATGTGACCGCGCACCGCCAGTCCATCACGGCGCCACGGACGCACTTCAAGGTCGGCTTCGAACTCAGGCAGCTCTATCAAATCATAGGCCTTGGCGATCTGCGTCCGCTCATTCCCATTGAGGACAAGCTTTAGCTGTTTGGTTTTCTTACCAAGACGCACCGCATCGAATAAATAGGCCCACGGGTATTCAGTTTCAGCCATCGCTGGCGCTTTCCCTTATAAGTTCGATCTTTGGAGCCACAAATTTGACGTCGCCCGCAAGAATTTCATGGGTTGGAAGAGCAGCAAGGCCTTCCACCGCTTCATGCATGTAATGAACCAGCGCTCTTATCGCAACAGCTTCACCGCTCTCGCCATAAATGTTTCTTACAAAGGCCTCAAATAGAGCGGAATTGTCCTTGTTTTCCAGAGCCTGCATATAGCTGGCTGTGCGTCCGTAAAACGATTCGACCATAATTCGAACCCGTTTACGCACACCTTCGTCGCCAATACCGATCTCTCGCATGCTCTGGTCCATATCCTGAAAAAAATAATCGAATACAGCCTGTGCAAATTTCCGGGACGCCTTATCTTCGCCTCCTAACCGGTGAAAGACACAAAAAGCGTGCAAAACAATCATCTCGAAGCGACCTTCGCTCGTATCAGGTATACCATAGTGCTGATAAAACACTGGTAGTCGTGCCTGCGCGACGATCCGCTCGTAAGTTGTTCTGACGGATGTGTCTTTACGTCGACGGAAAAAACCGAAGATCATGGCACCTCTCTTGCGCTTGTCGAGTTACTTGTGTGACTGCCACGAGGATGGCATAAGCACAAGTCTGAATCTAAACCGCTTGCTTGCTGCATTTTGCTGCAATTTGCAAGCCAACAGGATGTTTGGAATGATTGCATTCGCACGCCGTACTGTGTTCCTCGCTTTTTTGAGCCTGCCACTTGCCGGCTGCTTCACCCAGACACTGACACATGGCCAGGTTGTTTCACCTGATTCAATTCAAGATGTTCAAGTCGGTTCCAGCCGTGAGCAGGTAGAACTTCTCCTTGGTAGCCCGTCCACCACATCTAATCTGGACGGTGAAGCTTACTATTATATCTCGCAAAAGAGCGAAACAGTGGCATTCTGGTCTCCGTCAATCGTCGACCAACGTGTTGTCGCTGTTTACTTTGATAAAGATGGTTATGTGAAGTCCGTTGCTGATTACGGCATTGAAGACGGAAAAGTCTTTGATTACCTCGGCAGAAAAACACGCACCGGCGGTGCTGATTATGGTCTCCTGACGCAGATCCTGCGTGGAGCTGCAAATCCATCAATCGGTCTCTAAGACCCGCCCATCACGAGTTTAAAAAACGGCGTCTGTTTTTCAGGCGCCGTTTTTTTGTGCTTAAAGCCAACAGGCCAGGCTGCTCTATCCCATTCATATCGCGAATGCTGCCAAATCCTAAGCTTCACACTTAAAATCACGCTGGTGTTATTGGAGGTTTGCTACATGTGATCCTGTATTGAGGAGTTATACGCATTCTGGCCGTCTTCTTCCGTGGTTTCTTCAAGGCATTAGAGCGCGTTCCTTTTGATTGGAAACAATCAAACGACAAGAATTCGCTCCACCAAGGATGTTAGATCGCGATGCGTGAATGCAAATTAATGCGACGTGCTCTAACGACAAACGCGAAGTAAAATCATGACGCACTCCTCTACTGCCCTCAAAAAAATTACAGATCTGCGCCCCTCAGATCACGCTCTTTTTATCTATCTCACACTCGTCACAGCAACCTACCTGATCTGGGTTGGCCTGCTAAAGCTGACAGGTCCGGAACATCAGCAAATCGAGTTCTGGCTCGGCAATAGCCCGATTTTCAGTGGAGTGGTTCAAGCACTCGGCGTGCCTCTCACCGGCGTTCTGATGGCCCTTTTTGAAGTCCCGGCAGGCATTCTGGTTCTGCTTGGCCTGAAAGATCGCCGCCTTGGCATTCTTGGCTGCCTGATGGCCATGCTGATCTTCGCCCTGAACTTCCTTTACCTGTTCACAAACCCTGTGTGGATGGATGCTCTCGGAGGTTTCCCGATTATCGGCTCCGGCCAAAACCTCCTGAAGTACCTCTCCATGTTTGCAATCCCGGCGTACATCCTCGGGCATCACATGCACACAGCTGGCAAGGAGCAGACCGCAGGCTCTCTCAAAAAGCTGGCCGTGTTCGCAAGCTTCGCTGGTATCGCACTGGTCATGGGCTGGATCGGCGCCATGAAGTTTTATGAGTTTGAGGCACAAGGCATTGTCCGCCTGATGCAGTCCAACATCCTCTTCAGCTGGACCTATCAGGTCTGGGATGTTCAGGGCGCTTCCAACTTCATCGGTATCGTAGAGTGGGTCTTCCTGCTACTGCTGCTCTGCCTGCCATTCAACCGCTTCCTTGGCGGTCTGGGTGTCCTCGGCATCGCCGCTACAGCACTCGGCACCCTCACCTTCATGTTCTCTGTACCGGGCTGGGATGCGGTTTCATTCTTCCCTCTCCTCAACCGTACAGGCATCTTCGTGCTGAAAGACCAGTTCCTGCTTGCTGCCGCCGTCATCCTTTGGCGCAATTACTAAGCAGCACATAGACAGCAATAAGAGAAAAGCCGGTGTTCTATAAGGAGCACCGGTTTTTTCATGCTCACCTGAAGATATCCGACAGTCGTAATGACCTGCAGCACTCTTCCCAATAGGCTGGTCAGGATTGCGATTGTATTGGAAACAAAGATGTTTGAGACATATCGCGGGATTGTTTACCCGCAGCAGGAAGATCACATGGGCCATATGAATGTGGCCTGGTACACCTCCAAATTTGATGAAGCCACCTGGCACATGCTCGCCCACATTGGCATCACCCCAGCCTATATCCGCGAGAGCAACAACGGCATGGCTGCACTGGAGATCACATACAAGTATCTGGCGGAGGTCTCCGCAGGTGACTTGCTCGTTGTGCGCTCTGAAATTAAAGAAATGCGCGACAAGATCATCCTCTTCAAACACACTATGTTTGACTCAATCACGGACACACCCGTTGCCACCATGCAGGCCGTCGGCGTCCATATGGATCGCGATGCTCGAAAATCCTGCCCTTTCCCCGCGCATACAAGAGAACGCTATGAGGCACTGTTGCCGGAGCCAGCAGCCTGATCAGGCACCTCAAAATTACTTAGCAGGTTTCAGATAGGAGCCGCCGCAAGAACAACAGACTATAGTAATCCTGTAAGTGAATCTGAGTAGGACATGCAGCACTGCTGCATACCAGATTGATGCGGGCAAATTCTTGATTGAGTGCGGGCGTTTTTCGCAAAAGGATGGGTTCCATCAAAGTGTTGGAGCATGCGGCGTAAACAAGAGTGCACGCTGCATAATCCTGAGTTTCTCTGTTTGCCTGAGTCAGTCTAGGGGAACCAGCTTTTGCGAGCGCTTAAGGTACCTGCGATAAAAAAACGCATATCGCCAGTTCTACAGTTTCTAGCGGTTGTCGGCATAGCGCTGACAGCCAGCACGGAACTTCGCGCGCAAGTGGGCAACTGGCCATTAGCCTGGGCGCAATGGCACAACGAAACCCGCGATTGGGGCGGTATTCGCACCAACCTTTCTGACGAGGGTCTTGATCTAGGTGTGCTCTACACCCAGGACGTTGCCGCAAACCCCGTTGGCGGCCTGAACCAGAGCGCAACTTATGGCGCGCGGCTGGAAGGCATGGCCATGCTGGACTTTGAGAAGATCTTCGGCATCAAAGGCAGCAGCCTGCACTACATCATGTATCAAGGCCTGGGACAGGGCCTGTCACAGGAGGTCATTGGCAACGACTTTGGCGTCACCCAGATTTTCTCAAGCGACATCCTCGCCATCGCCAACTTCAGTCTGGAGCAAAACCTGCTCAATGATCAGCTGTACCTCTCCGCCGGTCGCCTCGCTGTAGGCGACATCTTCGCAAGAGACGATACCTTCGCGTACTACCTCAACGGAGCCCTCAACAGCACCCCTGGTCAGCTGCTCATCAACCAACCCACTTTCACCACCTACCCCTTCAACATATGGGGTCTGGCAGGCAACTATACCTTCCCCGGCAATCAATACGTCAGCCTCGGCGTCTATGACGCGTCCGTGGATGATCTGAACAACGCCGAAAACGGCTTCAACTTCCGCTTTGCGCCCAAAGGCAGCGTGCTGCTGGTCGGGCAAGTCGGCGTTAATCCGGGGAAAGATGACACAAGCAAGTATCTCCCCGGCCACTATCAGCTGGGCGCCTTCTACAACACTGACAGAGTAGATGTTCTGGGCACAACCACCACGCAAACCCGTGAAGGCAACTGGGGTGCCTATGCCATCGCACGGCAGATGATCTATCAGGAAAAGGACCTGCAAGGTCTGAGTCTTTGGGGCCTTGTTACAATCGCGCCACAACAAGCCATCAACACCCAACCTCTCGGCATCAGCGGCGGCTTGTTCTACCAAGGCCTGATCCCCAACAGAGACAATGATGTTACTGCCGGAGCCTTCATTCTTGGTTATTTCAGTGACCACCTGCCCGGCCAGTCCTATGAGCTCGTATTCGAAGCCACCCATCGCTACCAGTTCGCCGACTGGTCCTATCTCTCACTGGACTTTCAATACGTGGTCAATCCCGCCGGAAACGACGACATCCCGGACGCCTGGGTCTTTGGCACCGAGTTCTCAGTGAAATTCTGACCTCCGCTTAAGCCCCCGACATCAGAACAGCAAAAAGCCCGGCCATCTCCCAGACCGGGCTTTTTAGTTTCAAATAAGATCAGAGCAACTAGTGCGCCAGCACTGCCAGAAGCAGAAGAGCCACAATGTTTGTGATCTTGATCATTGGGTTCACAGCTGGACCAGCAGTATCCTTGTAAGGATCACCAACAGTATCACCTGTAACCGCAGCTTTATGAGCTTCAGAGCCCTTACCACCGTAATGACCGTCTTCAATGTACTTCTTGGCGTTGTCCCACGCACCGCCACCAGCGGTCATGGAAAGCGCAACAAACAGACCTGTCACAATCACACCAAGCAGCATAGCGCCCAGGGATGCGAAGGCATTTGCTTTGCCAGCAATTGCTTCAATCAGGAAGTAAATGACGATTGGAGACAGCACAGGCAGCATGCTCGGAATGATCATTTCCTTGATTGCAGCCTTGGTCAGCATATCAACAGCACGGCCATAATCAGGGCGAACTTCACCCTTCATGATGCCTGGCTGCTCTTTAAACTGACGCCTAACTTCTTCAACCACAGCACCCGCTGCGCGGCCAACCGCTGTCATGGCCATACCGCCAAACAGGAATGGGAGCAGACCACCAAAGAACAGGCCGACAACCACATATGGGTTAGACAGTGAGAAATCGATGGACGCCTCAGTCATTCCCTTGAAGTAAGGAAACTGCTCAGAGTTCGCCACGAAGAACTTCAGATCCTCCGTGTAAGCCGTAAACAGCACCAGCGCACCCAGGCCAGCAGACCCAATCGCGTAGCCTTTGGTCACTGCCTTTGTGGTGTTACCAACAGCATCCAGCGCATCAGTCGTGTCGCGCACTTCCGCAGGCAGGTCTGCCATTTCAGCAATACCACCAGCGTTGTCCGTGACTGGACCAAACGCATCCAACGCCACAACCATACCAGCCAGCGCCAGCATGGTTGTCACTGCAATGGCAATACCGAACAGACCAGCCAGCTGGAAAGTCACGATAATACCGGCAATGATCACCAATGCAGGAAGCGCAGTGGATTCCATGGAGACCGCAAGACCCTGAATAACGTTGGTACCGTGACCCGTTTCAGATGCTCGGGCAATCGCCTGCACAGGACGGAAGTTTGTACCGGTGTAATATTCAGTGATCCAGATGATCAGACCTGTCACCACAAGACCGGAAACACCGCAGAAGAACAGATCCAGCGGCGTAAAGCTAACGCCATTGCTCTGCGTCAACACTGTATCCATACCGCCGAAGACCCAGTAGGTCAGCGGATACAGGATGATCAGCGAAACAATTGCAGTGGCGATGAAACCCTTATAGAGCGCACCCATAATGGAGTTGGACGCACCAAGGCGCACGAAGAACGTACCGATGATGGATGCCACAGAGCAAACACCACAGATCAGCATCGGATACAGCATTGCAGACTGCAAATCAGCCGTACCGGCAAAGTAGATCGCTGCAAGAACCATCGTCGCAACAAGCGTCACAGCGTAGGTCTCAAACAAGTCAGCAGCCATACCTGCACAATCACCAACGTTGTCGCCAACGTTATCTGCGATTGTTGCCGGGTTACGTGGATCATCCTCAGGAATGCCAGCCTCAACCTTACCAACAAGGTCACCACCAACATCCGCACCTTTTGTAAAGATGCCACCGCCAAGACGGGCGAAGATGGAAATCAGAGACGCACCAAACCCAAGAGCCACAAGCGCATCAATCACAGTGCGTGATGTTGGATCAATGCCCATAGGTCCGGTGAGGATCAAGTAGTAAACGGCAACGCCTAAAAGAGCGAGACCAGCAACGAACATCCCGGTAATGGCGCCGGAACGGAATGCAATTGAGAGCCCTGCCCCAAGGCTCTGGCTTGCAGCTTGTGCAGTGCGAACGTTTGCCCGTACGGAGACGAGCATTCCAATAAATCCTGCGGCGCCGGAAAGAACGGCACCGATAACAAATCCAATAGCTACGGTGATAGACAGCAAGTAAGCGACGATGGCGAAGATAACCACGCCAACAATTGCAACACTGGTGTACTGACGAGTGAGGTATGCTTGCGCACCCTCTTGAATGGCACCAGCGATTTCCTGCATTTTCGCAGACCCGGTGTCAGCAGCCATCACGCTGCGAATTGCCCAGATGCCGTAAACGACAGAGAGCAAACCGCACGCAATGGTAACGATAAGTTCAGTCATATTTCCTCCCCTAAGGGTACCCTGCTACTTATGTGTGTGTTCGTAGCAAAATCCGCACTGCAATTGTGTAATTTAACGAACACAGTGACGGTATATACCTGTCACTATCCGTCAAGTTGCTTTTGCGTGGTAGTGGAAGGAAACACGTATGTTGAAAGGAGAGAAACTACTTGGAATTATTCAAACTTTAACTTCCCGTTTTTCAGTAAACATCAGTGAGACAACAAGAAATAGACATAAGATAACGAACGGGAACACCATTAGGATGACAGTTTCCCAACCAAACACGTTTAACAATTTCCCTGAGGAAAACGAGGCAGTTGCGACTAAACCAAAGACGAAGAAGTCGTTTATGGACTGGACTCTGTTTTGTTCTTCTGGTCGGTAAGTTTGTGTCAGCAACGCAGACGCTCCGACGAAAGATAAGTTCCAGCCAAGACCAAGTAAAATCAGGGAACTCCAGAAAATCCAACGCTCTAGTCCCGTAAGGCCAACCAGCGCGCACACCGCATAAAGCAAGAATCCGGTGCCAATTACAGCCCCGTGACCGAATCGGCTGATCAAACTACCCGTAATAAAACTAGGTGCAAACATGGCAATCACGTGCCACTGGATGCCAAGAGCCGCATCTGAGTTCGTCAACCCGCAAGCAACCATGGCGAGCGGTGCAGAGGTCATGATCAGATTCATGATCGCGTAACTGATCATTCCACAACCAACAGCCACAAAGAACTTTTGTTGCTTCAGAATCTCTAAAAGAGGCCGTCCGCGTTCATGCTTTTCCATCTTCGGTGGCAAAGGTATTTCCAAAAACGCCACAAAAAACAAACCGATAAGCATCAAGACCGCTTGTGCAAGGTAGGTTCCGACAAAAAGGAAGGGCTCAAACATGCCCTGTGTCAGAATTACGGTCTGCGGACCAACCACACCGGCAAGAATACCACCGGTCAAAACCCATGAAATTGCTTTGGGCTTGAAGGCAGGGCTGGCGGTATCAGCAGCAGCAAAACGCGCCTGTTGGGTAAAAGCCATAACAAAACCACTGCCGAGTGTAGAAGCACAAAGCAGCGTAAAACTTCCAAGGTAGGCAGCGTAGGCAGCAACCAAGGCAAACAGCACACCAAACAGCAGCGCACCAACAAGCCCGGCCCGACGTCCAAAACTGCGCATGATCATGCCAGCAGGCAACGTCCCGATGGCGGTTCCAAGCACAAAAGCAGTAACAGGCAGTGTTGCCAGAGACTTGTCATCAACCAACAAAACAGAGGCGAGAATAGATGTGGTTGCAAAAATGATAGGGGGAACACCACCAGCAAACGACTGGGCAAGCGCCAAAAGCAGCGCATTGCGCTTTGCCAATCCGTCATCAATCAACGGAGCCGCCAGAGTATTTGCCATAATGTAAACTTTCAAAGAAATCAGGAAGGAACCGACAGCCTAATCAATTCCACGTAATGAGCAACCACAGAGCTCACCAGATCATCTGTAACTTCGGGAGATATACGCACAACTCGATGAGAATACGTCATGCAAGGCAGCTATTGTCGATTATAACGGCAAACCCAACACAATGCGTCTTGCAATCCCTGCAACGAACATCAGGCCCCACCACAAAAGCAGTGATTTTCCTATGTGGTAGGAAATCAAACGACTTCTGGTCCGTCTTTGGCGTTTTAACGTCGTTGCAGCGGGAACTTTCCGCAACTTAACAACCAAGTAAAGCAATGAAATAACGAATGTTATAAAATAGATAGCCGACTCCATCTGAGTACCTTAGCAAAAATAAGGCTCAGGTCGAGACCACTAATCAAAAATGCTTGAACCCGTCAGCCCGGTGAAGCGCATAGGTCTTGCCATTCAGGCTCAAAGCAATCTCTTTCTTGGAAACATCAGCAGCACCCAGCACACCAATCTGAGCACAGCACAAACCGGTTTCCCGAAGAGCCTTCTCAAAAGCCCCTGTATTCTCAGGCATCACGGCAGCAAGAATCTCATAATCATCCCCTCCCGTAATCACTGTTTCAAGGAAGGCAGCATCTTTCGCAATCATTGCAGAAGCAGCGTCAGATAGTGGAACACTTTCCAGCTTCACAGATGCCTGTACTTGCGACGTCCGGCACATGTGGCCTAGATCAGCCACCAAGCCGTCAGACACATCCATCGCCGCAACAGCATAATCACGAAGCGCTTGAGCAGCACCAACACGAGGCTGAGGCAGCAAATAACGGTTTAAGAGGAAATCATGCTGCTCAGCAGAGAGCTCAAGCTTATCTGCGAGTTCTTCATCCAACCGCAGCTGCAAGCCAAGTGCAGCATCACCAATGGTGCCAGTCACATAGAGCAATGCACCAGCAACAGCCTCATTGCGCCGAACCACCTGCCCCGTTGGAACCTGACCAAACGCGGTGATGGAAAGCAGCGGGCCTTGCGGGCAGGAAATCGTATCCCCGCCAAGAAGGTCAATCTGGAACTGATCCTGAACCAGTTTCAAACCGCGGCAAAACTCGGCAACCCACTCTTCACTGATGTCTTTGGAAAGACCAAGACCCAGCAGATACCCCTTAGGCTCAGCCCCTTTTGCCGCCAGATCCGAAAGGTTCACACCAAGCGCTTTTTGCGCGATTTCAAAGGGAGGGTCGTTTTCAAAAAAATGAACCCCTGCCATCAGCATGTCTTTGGTTACAACCAAATCACATCCGGTGTCAGGGGCAAATACAGCAGCATCATCTTGCAGATGCACAGCACCCGCGCTGGTGGCGAGCGGCGCAAAATAGCGCTCAATAAGCGAGAACTCTCCCGGTCTGGAACTGGCAGCTCTCTCGCTCATTTTTTAGTCTTCGAATTCAGACTGACGCAGCTCGCGAGCCAGACGGTTCATAATACCGTTGACCAGACGTGCCTCATCTCCATCATAGAAGGACTTCGTCACATCAATGTATTCATTGATGATAACGCGGGCCGGAACGTCTTTTTTACGCAAAAACTCAGCACAGCCAACACGAAGGATCGCACGCAAAGTGGTGTCGATACGCTTTAGTGGCCAATCTTCAGAAAGCGCTGTGTGAATGCGAGGATCAATACGCAGCTGATCCTCAAACACTGCCTGCACCAGATCACGGAACCATGCCGGATCCGCATCACGGTACTGGTCGCCATCCACTTCCTGACCAAGCCGGTAAGCTTCATACTCATTCAGCACATCATTCAAACGCGCACCAGTGATTTCCATCTGATACACAGCCTGAACAGCAGCCAATCGAGCAACCCCGCGCTTATTCGCGGGTTTCACTTCGGCGTTTTTCTTGTTGTTTTCCGTTGTCATCCTAAACCTTACACACCGAACCGGTCGCGCACGTCAATCATAGCAAGACAAGCTTCAGCAGCACCGCCGCCCTTGTTCTTTTTAGAAACGCTTGCGCGCGCCCATGCCTGATCATCATTCTCAACTGTCTGGATGCCGTTACCAACTGCAACGTTTGCATCCACAGAAAGATCCATGATCGCACGAGCCGACTCGTTAGAAACGATGTCGTAATGGGTTGTTTCACCGCGAATTACAACACCGAGCAATACAAAACCGTCATAATCTGCGTCGCCATTTTCCATTGCGGTTAACGCCATGGAAAGCGCAGCAGGAATTTCGAGCACACCTGGCACAGCCAGTCGAGAGATTTTCGCTCCTTCACGGTCCAGCACATCTGAAGCACCTTCATAAAGGGCATCAGCCAGATCTTCGTAAAACCGTGCTTCAATAACAAGAATGTGCGGAACGGCGCTCATTTAATTTCTCCTAATGCCAACCTCATCTTTTCGCTGAGAAATCAGCAAAGATGGGTTAAGGCCACGGGTACGGACAGTACCCACGTATGTGCGCTCAGGAACCACGCCCCAAGCGAAATGTCCAGTTATTTCCTGCGGAAGATTTTGGCTATAAGGCTATTTTGCAATTTCTGCAAGGCTTGGAAACTCAGCAAGACGCGCAACGTACCGTGCCATCATGTCAACTTCCAAGTTTACCTCATCCCCCTGCGCTCTGTCGGACCATGTGGTCACCTCCAGAGTGTGTGGAATAAGGAAGACAGAAAACGTATTTCCTTCAGCCTCGTTCACCGTCAAAGAGGTGCCATCCAACCCCACGGATCCCTTCTTCGGGATGGACCGTGCAAACTCAGGTGCACACTCAAATTTCAGATAAACGCTTTCAGGGTGTTCGGTCCGCTCAACGATGGTTGCCTTGCCATCCACATGGCCCAGAACCAGGTGACCACCCAGCTCAGCGCCCATGGAAAGGGAACGCTCCAGATTGACCCGCTTGCCCACTTTCCAGTCGGCAACAGTTGTCAGTGCCAGCGTTTCGGCAGCCGATTCAACGGTAAACCAGTTCTGCTCGCCATCACGACCTTTCGCGACAACAGTGTGGCAAACGCCGGAACAGGCTATGGAAGCACCAATATCGATCCCGTCAGGATCGTAAACAGTACCAATTTTCGTCCGCTGACCTGCAGCAATCTGCTCCAGCTCAAGGATTGTTCCAACGTCACTAACGATGCCCGTAAACACCTAGAACCTCTCTTTTGGCGTATACCGCCACAACAGATCTTCGCCCACAGGACGCAGCATCTGCTTGTTATAACCGTCTCGCAAACTCTCCAGCCCTTCAAATCCGAAAGGCTGAATTCCATCGGAACCAATCAGGCTGGCTCCCTGGAAAATCAAAAGCTCATCCACCAGATCTTGCTGAAGCAGGCCGTGCGCAAGCTCTGCGCCGCCCTCAACCATAATCTGGGAGAGACCATGCATGTAAAGCGCATCCAGAGCCTTATCAAGACATACCTTGCCATTTCTGAGGCAGTCATTGACGATAACTGTCACACCTTCCCGCTCAAGCGCACTGACGCGATGATCTGGCCCATGTTCACCAATCACGACCCACAGGGAATTGATCTCTGCGTTTTGCACCAGTTTGGAGGAAAGCGGAATGCGGGCCTGACTGTCAAACACCACCGGCTGCGGTGAGCAGTGCGCCATGCCCGGCAAGCGGACGGAAAGCTCAGGATCGTCTTCCAAAACCGTGCCGATGCCCACAACAATGGCATCCATCTGCGCCCGCATCGCATGCACCAGCTGCCGCGACAACGGACTGGAGATCGTCACCTGTCCGGCACCACGCTTGCCGATATAACCATCTTTCGACACAGCCATCTTGAGCTGAACAAAAGGACGCTCATTAAGGATACGGGAGATATGCCCGCGAACGGCCTGTCGGCAGTCCTTCTCTAAAATACCGATTAGGACGTCAACACCGCCCTCTTCAAGGATCTTTTTACCGCGACCAGCCACAGCAGGGTTGGGATCAGCGGTGCCATAAACAACGCGCGCCACACCAGCCGCCACAAGCGCCCGCGCACATGGGCCAGTCCGGCCATAATGCGCACAAGGCTCAAGGGTCACGTAAGCTGTCGAACCTTGGGCATGTTCACCGGCATCTTTGATGGCCAGCACTTCAGCGTGAGAGCCACCGGGAGGCAGAGTTGCACCCTGCCCCACAATCACAGGCCCATCACCAAAATCTTTTGTCAGGATTGCTCCAACAGGAGGATTGGGCCACGTCCGGCCCTTTGCACGAATGCCATAGCTGATCGCCGCCGCCATAAAGCGCTCGTGCTCAACTCGTTCCTTTGCATCTAATGCTTTGTAACCAGACAAAGCCATCCCCCTGCCAGCACTACAGCGTATTCCCTAAAAGAAAAGCCCGATCCTCGGAGAAATTACGCAACACAACACTGCAAAAAGCCAGAGATTAAGTCCGTGGCGGCATCATCAGCGGATCAACATCCGCATCGGAAAGCTCATCCAGCAGAGCCTCGAAGTCTTTGGCCTCGCGGAAATTCTTATAAACAGAAGCGAACCGCACATAAGCCACATCGTCAAGGGTTTTCAGCCCTTCCATGACCAAATGACCAATATCTTCCGCCACAACATCACTTTCACCGGAGCTTTCCAACTGCCGGACAAGCCCGCTCACCATACGCTCTATACGCTCAGGCTCAACAGGACGCTTGCGGGTTGCGATCAGAACAGAGCGCATCAGTTTTTCGCGATCAAAAGGAACTCGGCGCCCGTTACGCTTGATAACGGTCAGCTCGCGCAGCTGAACACGCTCAAAGGTGGTAAAACGACCACCACAAGTCTGGCAGACCCTGCGCCGACGGATAGCTGTATTATCCTCGGTCGGGCGCGAATCCTTCACCTGGGTGTCATCACCCCCGCAATATGGACAACGCATCTCGCCTGCCTCCTTACTTAAACACTAAAGAACCGCCGAAGGGTGTCCGGCGGTTCTTCTCGTTTAAATTAGTTTTTGTAGATTGGGAACCGGGCAGTAAGGGCCAGTACCTTCTCTTTGACCCGTGCTTCCACAGCTTCGTTGTCGTCAACGGAATTTGCTTTGCGCAGACCTTCCAGAACCTCGGTAATCAGCTTACCGATTTCACGGAATTCTTCCTTACCAAACCCACGGGAAGTCCCAGCAGGTGTACCAAGGCGGATACCGGAGGTGATGGTCGGTTTCTGAGGATCAAGCGGAACACCGTTCTTGTTACAGGTGATGTTCGCACGGCCCAGAGAAATCTCTGCGTTTTTGCCAGTCAGTTCCATTGGACGCAGGTCAACCAGCATAAGGTGTGTGTCGGTACCGCCAGAAACGATATCCAGACCACCTTCAACCAGTGTCGCAGCCAGAACCTGTGCGTTTTCGACAACGTCTTTCGCGTAGGTCTTGAACTCAGGACGCAGCGCTTCACCGAAGGCAACAGCCTTACCAGCGATCACATGCATCAAAGGACCACCCTGCAGACCTGGGAAGATCGCGGAGTTGATCTTTTTCGCAATGTCAGCGTCGTTGGTCACAACCAGACCACCACGAGGACCGCGCAGGGTCTTATGGGTGGTGGATGTTGCAACATGCGCATGCGGGAACGGGCTTGGATGCTGACCACCAGCAACAAGACCTGCAAAGTGCGCCATGTCGACCCAAAGGTAAGCGCCTACTTCGTCAGCGATTGCGCGGAACGCAGCAAAATCGATCTCACGGGAGTAAGCAGAACCGCCAGCAATGATGATCTTTGGCTGGTGTTCTTTAGCAAGCTCACGCACCTCATCCATGTTGATGTGGCCAGTTTCAGTGTTCAGGCCGTACTGAACAGCGTTGAACCACTTGCCGGACAAGTTCGGGCGAGCGCCGTGTGTCAGGTGACCACCTGCATCAAGGCTCATGCCGAGCAGAGTGTCGCCTGGTTTCGCCAATGCAAGCAAAACGGACTGGTTGGCCTGAGAGCCGGAATTCGCCTGCACGTTAGCAAAATCACAGCCGAACAGCTCTTTTACGCGGTCGATTGCAAGACGCTCAACGATATCGACGTATTCACAACCACCGTAGTAACGGCGACCAGGATAACCCTCGGCGTATTTGTTGGTCAGGACGGAACCCTGCGCCTCAAGCACAGCGCGAGATACAATATTTTCCGAAGCGATAAGCTCAATCTCGTTCTGCTGACGAGTAAGTTCTTTATTGATTGCCTCGAGAAGCTCTGGGTCACCAGAAGCCAGGCTACCTGTAAAAAACTCTGGGTAGAGCGGCGTCGTAATTGGATTATCCGATACGGACATAGGTGGACCTCATGACAAGGTTGGAGCAACAAACTGACGAAACGTCCCAATATCGTTTCGCATTCCCATCCCGACAAGTTGTAGCTTCGGGTCCTAGCCCATTAACATATAGGGGGTAACGAACCAAGCGTTGTTCATAGGAATTGCGCAATACTATTGCTGCCATCACCCAAAATTTATGAATTACGCATCTTGAGGTTGTAATTTGCGTTCCAGCTTACGAAGTGCCAGCTGTTTCAGATGCGACTCGCTCGCATTACGAGGCCCCACAACAAACACCTCAACACCGCTCTGAGCACAAATTGCTGTCATGCGAACAGCATTCCCAACCACACGTGTCTCAAAATAGACCTGCCCCAGCTTAGACATATGGCCCCTCGCCTTGCTTCTCTCAGATTCGTAAGTTGCCTGCCGTTTTAGCAGGTAAAACAGCGCAGCACAGGCATACCCGCCCCCACATCCCCAAAAGAAAAGGGCCGCTCTGCATCTGGCAGAGACGGCCCTTCAAACTTGAAACTCTTGCAAAACCTTACTGAGCAGAGGCCTGCGCCATCGGATCAGCACTCGCGGCGTAAAGCCCATCCTTGTCGTAGATGTCATCCCGGAAGTGAACCATGCCGTCGCTTAGAGCCCACGCAGTCACGTAGGACATATGGAGCGGAATACGGCTCTTCATCTTCACATCCGTACGCTCACCTGAATTGATGGCTGCATCCACGCGGCTGCGGGTCCAGTCTGGTGTTGTCGACCCAAGCAACCATGTCACCAGCTCACGCACGTTCTGCACACGCACACAGCCGGAGGAATGGAAGCGATAGCCCTCACCGAACAAAGACTGCTCTGGCGTATCGTGCAGGTACACTTGATGGGTGTTGTTGAAGTTGATCCGGATACTACCCATGGAGTTGCCCTCACCCGGGTCCTGCGTAAAGCGATACTGGGTCGCTTCATCCGTATTCCAGTCAATCTCCTGCCACTGCTTTTCTTTGCCATACCAGTCATAGATATGGATGTTGTTCTTCGCCAGATACTGTGGATCCTTCTGCATCTTCGGAATAAGATCTTTCCGGATAATGCTGACAGGAACAGTCCAGTACGGGTTGAAGTTCACTTCATAAATCGCAGAGCTGAGGATCGGAGACTGGCGATCCTGCTTGCCAACAACAGCGGTGTGGCGGGAGCGAACACGGCCATTCTCAACAACCTCAATGCGAGCTGCCGGAATGTTCACGTTTACATAGGTATCTGTCACATTCTCAGCCAAGGCAGAAACGCGCTCCAGATTGGTCCGCAACTGCTGCAAACGCACCTCAACAGGCACATTCATCGCAATCACGGTTGCCCGACCCACAACACCATCTGGTGTCAGGCCATGGCGCAACTGAAAGCGGCGAACAGCTGAATCAACGTAGCTGTCAAAAACCTCAGAGACACCCGCATGCTGCGCCATGTCGCCTGAAACAATCAGGCGCTGTCGCAAAGCTGCAATTGCTGGTGCGCGCATACCAATGCGCAAAACTTTCTTGGTGGAGACCTCAGGCCAACCGCCATTGAGAGCGATACGTTCATAATCGAGAATCGCATCAATCATGTACTGGCTGGTCTGCTTGGAGATAATCGGAGCCACAAAATCAATCTGCTCCAAAGAAGAAACCCCCTCATCAAAGGTGTCTTCCCATTCCGTGCCCTGACCAACGATAGGCTGTGTAGGAGCAACCGGTGCCGGCTGACTGACAGCTTGCTGAATGCTGCCATTATAGGAAAGCAGGTCTGGAACCTTCACCTGTGCCTGTGCAGACATCATACCTGCAGAAAGGCCCGTACTCACAACGAGAGCCAGAGCAAACTTGCTGCGGTTTAAAAGAGGTGCCAACACGAATAGTTTCTCCTAGCAATCAGTCATTCTGTAAGATTCCATGTAACTTGGTAAACAGAGACTTAACATGGCAAATCTACATGGCATTATCTTAGCAAACTCGCAAGACTTCAGCCAAAAATCGGGGAGGAACATCTGTTGGTGAATTAAAGAAAGTGATCGATCCCCTGAACAAATCAGAGTTGACAGCTTCTAAATTTACAATGCCAACAGCACTTTTTCAGCCCGAAAAGTGAGAGCGTGTATTCCCCACTCAATGTGACCGTTTAATGGCTAATTACTCCAAGTGGGAAAAAGGTGGTTACGCAGCGAGCGTTGGTTTGCACCTAGTGCAAGAAAGCAACAATCAGCCCAACTTACTCACAGATGCCTTATCTGGAGCTGGCCCGCCACCCGCAGCGTTCCCATACAAGCTTTGCCGCAAACCGGCCCTCGTAACACGCAAAAACACCGCCCCCGGTGCATGGAAGCGGTGTTTTTTGAAAGCCCTGATATCGCCGAAAATTAAAGACGATAGAGGATTTGATCTGTCCAGAAGCGTTCCAGACGACGCAGGGACCGGTTCAGCTCTTCAAAGTTCTCGGTTGAGAGCTCACCAACCTGCTCAACAGAAAGAATATGACGACTGTAAAGGTCATCAACAATCTGAGCAATCTCGCGCCCTTTTTCCGTCAGGCTCACCCGCACAGAGCGGCGATCCATCTGGGAACGTTCGTGATTGATGTATCCGGTTTCAACGAGTTTCTTCAGATTATAAGAAACGTTGGAACCAAGATAATAACCGCGAGTACGAAGCTCGCCTGCAGTCAGCTCGGCGTCGCCAATGTTGAAAAGAAGCAGCGCCTGAACGCTGTTCACATCGGAACGACCCATCCGGTCAAACTCATCTTTAATGACGTCAAGAAGACGACGATGCAGACGCTCGATGAGCGTCAGTGCCTCGAGGTATGCAGGCTTCAGCCCTACCGTTTCTTCTTCTTGCGCCAAGACCTCAACGGCCCTGTTTGTATTGATCATCTGGTTGCGCCTCATGTCCATATTTTTCGTGCGTTCGTATTTTTATCAGCACTTGAAGCAAATTTACGCGACCGCTTCTAAGAACCGCTTAAGAGACACGATGAATTATTTCTTAATCACTAGCAAGCGTGTAGACCTTTCCGTTAACCCTCTGTTTACCCTGACTTCCGAAGCAAGTGGATGATGCCGGAGAAGTCGACGTTTTCCCCGCCATTGTTACAGTATTCCTCATAGAGCCGAGCTGCCTTTTCACCCATTGGTGTGTTGGCTCCGCTCGAATCTGCTGCCTCTTCCGCCAGTAGCAAGTCTTTCAGCATCATTGGCGCTGCAAAGCCGGGCTTATATTCATTGTTGGCTGGCGACGTCGGAACCGGTCCGGGAATCGGGCAGTAGGAGGTCAAAGACCAACACTGACCGGAGGACTTGGAGGAGATGTCGTAAAGCTTCTGTGGGTCCAGACCCAACTTTTCAGCCAAAACAAACGCCTCGCAGGTACCGATCATCGAAATACCAAGCAACATGTTGTTACAGATCTTTGCTGCCTGCCCAGCGCCAGCATCACCGGCATGAACAATCGAGGCTCCCATAATATCCAGGAGCGGCTTAGCCCGTTCAAATGCAGAATCAGGCCCACCAACCATAAAGGTCAATGTGCCGTTCGCAGCACCCACAATACCTCCGGAAACCGGAGCATCGACCATGCCCATGCCAGCTTCGCTTGCTGCTTTTGCAACATCGCGACTGCTGTCCACATCAATAGTCGAGCTATCGATAAACAGCGTGCCCTTTGGTGCATGCGCAAGAATTCCATCTTCGCCCGTATACACGGCACGAACATGCTTCCCTGCTGGCAGCATGGTAACAACAGCCTGAACGTCGCGAACCGCTTCAACTGCTGACGAAGCAACT
>NZ_LCWX01000200.1:41539-42736 GCF_001431305.1 Pseudovibrio sp. POLY-S9 | reverse complement strand
TGCCCGCCCACAGCCTGAAACGCAGTACGCGCCTCTTCAGAAAGATCTACACCGACGACTTCATGTCCGGCTTTGACAAGATTTGCAGCCATAGGGCCGCCCATATTGCCAAGACCAATAAAAGCAACGCGAAGAACAGTTTCTCCCATTGCATCCTCCCGAAAATCGCCGTCCGTCAGGATTTTGAACATTCAGAACTTGCCCCAAGCTGATCACTTAGGGTTCGCTCAGATCAATTTGACGTGAACGGCAGTTTGCAAAACAGTAAATTTCAATGAGTTACAGACCAAACTGAACTTTGGTCGATCAGGCCCGCTCCTCTCGCTCTGCAAGGTAAAGCAGAACGAGATAAAGGGCGATTGCACTGATGTAGAATACGACCTCAGTCGGACTACGACCAAAGACCATAGGAAACACGGAATACATCACCACCTGCGCCAGTGAGCGGAACAACCACATCACCGTTCCCCAGCTGGAAAGCAGCCACAGACCAATGGCAGTCACCAGATCGAGAATAGCGAAAAAGATAATGGTAGACTGCACTTGTACGCCGACGCTCTCAAACGGAGCACCGTCAATCAGGCGCACACCAAGTATTGCGCCCCAATAGCTTAGGCCTGCAAACAGCATGAAGACGGCAAGCAGCCTGACATACGCATGCAGCAAAAACTGAAAGGAGGGAACCCTCTTCATCAGCTCTACAAAAACGCCAGGCATACCTAAAGCTCCACCTTACAAATCTGCCTCAATCACGGCAGTAAGCCCCTTGCCCCGTTAAAATACGAGGTCACCCCCCTTCGGTGACATAAAATGGGCCTCAACATCAACTGTTTTTATTTCATCGAGGCTTGAATGCTGCCATTTAGGGGCGTGATCCTTATCGATAATCACAGCTCGTACACCCTCATAGAAATCCTTGCCCAGCAGAATCTGCGAAACAATCCGATGCTCCATGACCATACACTCGGCCATGGAAAGCCCCGCACCGCGCCGCACCTGCTGAAAAGCAACTTCCATGCTGAGCGGAGACCGCTTGCCAATCGTTTCCAGAGCAGCAACTGCAAAGTCATCATGCTCCGAGCCCTGCAACTTGCGCAGACGGTCCACAACTTCCAGCGTGCTCTCAGCGCCAAAGCACTCATCCACCACATCCGCTTTGGCATGTAGCGGCGCAGGCCCCGGATCAAACGCATAACG
>NZ_LCWX01000200.1:37481-41439 GCF_001431305.1 Pseudovibrio sp. POLY-S9 | reverse complement strand
CGCCAGCACAGGCTCTACGTCCTGAGCCTCACACAGCGCCTCTGCCAACGCAGCCATATCCTCAGACTTCACCGCATGGGTCAAAATGCCGGTCCAGTAGCAATCCGCTTGCCTCAACCGCTCCCCGGTCATCGCGCAGTACATGCCCGTGTTCTGAGGCATCTTCGGCAGGAAGTGACTGCCGCCCACATCCGGAAAGAAACCAATCGCCGTCTCAGGCATGGCAAACATCGTCTTCTCACTGCCCACACGATACGCACCATGAACCGAGATGCCGACACCGCCACCCATCACAATACCATCAAGCAGCGCAATCAAAGGCTTAGCGTAGCTTTCCATGTAAGTGTTGAGGCGATACTCATCCGCAAAGAACGGCAGGCTCACATCAATTTTCTCAGGCCCGTTTTCGGCAACCTGACGAATATCTCCGCCCGCGCAAAAGGCCTTTTCACTGTTGCTCTTAATGAGAACATGATGAACCGCATCATCAATCAGCCAGCGCTCCAGCTGCCGGTGCATCGCAACACACATCTCATGTGTCAGCGCATTCAGCGCCTTGGGGCGATTGAGAATGATAAGACCAGCATGGCCCTTCTCTTCAAAAAGAACATCAGTAGTTTCGGACAAGACTTCCCCCGCATATTCCTGTTGCACAGCGTACCTATTCATTTTGCTAAATTTGCTCAGCGTATCTCTGAAAAGTGCCTACCGGTTTTCGGATAAAGAAACGCAACATAAAAGCCAAAGCAGTTCACTCCAACCATCCTAGGAAGAACTGCTTCGGCAACTCAAGCTTTCATCAGTTCACGCGCCACGATGACGCGCATAATCTCGTTGGTTCCTTCCAGTATCTGGTGCACCCGCAAGTCGCGCAAATGACGCTCCAGCGGATAATCCTTCAGATACCCGTAACCACCATGGATCTGCAGCGCTTCATTGACCACCTTGAAGCCCGTATCCGTCGCAAGCCGCTTGGCCATCGCCGCCATCTTGGTCGCCTGAGGATCTTTCCGGTCCAGCAGAAACGCCGCCTTATGCAGCAACAAACGCGCCGCTTCCAGTTCCGTCGCCATATCCGCAATTTTGAACTGCAGCGCCTGAAACTGCGCCAGCGAGCGCCCGAACTGCTTGCGCTCATCCATATACTGCAAAGCCCGGTCCAGACAGAACTGCGCCCCGCCAAGCGAACAGGCCCCAATATTTAGACGCCCACCATCAAGCCCGGCCATGGCAATCGAAAAGCCTTGCCCCTCTGCGCCAACTAGGTTCTCAACCGGAACACGGCAATCTTCAAAGATCACCTGCGCCGTCGGCTGGCTGCACCATCCAAGCTTATGCTCGTTGGCCCCAAAGGATAGACCCGGCGCATCCTTTTCAACCACGATACAGGATATCCCCTTCGGCCCATCTTCACCCGTGCGAACCATACACACGTAAACATCAGAGACACCACCGCCAGAGATAAAGGATTTAGAGCCGTTGATCACATAATGATCACCATCCCGCACCGCCTTCGTGCGTAGCGACGCTGCATCTGATCCAGCCCCCGGCTCGGTCAGACAATAACTCGCCACCTTCTCCATACTGCAAAGACCGGGGAGAAACTTCTGCCGAACCTCATCAGACCCAAACCGGTCCACCATACCAGCAGCCATATTATGGATAGACAAAAACGCAGAGGTAGAAACACATCCCTTGGAGAGCTCTTCAAAGATCAACGCCCCATCAAGACGTCCCAGCTGCGAGCCGCCCACATCTTCACGCACATACAGCCCGCCCAGACCCAGCGCCGCTGCCTTGCGAAGCACATCCAGTGGAAAATGAGATTTCGCATCCCACTCTGCTGCAAAAGGCGCCATCTCCTCCTGCGCAAATCCGGCTGCCATATCCACAAAGGCGCGTTGATCTTCGTTCAGTTCAAATTCCATGGAATCCGTCCTCCCGGCAAGCAGCCTCCCACAACCACCAGCCACAATATTAATGTAATTGCGTCAATCGGTAGACCCACACCAAAACTGCGTCAATTCTCGGAAAGACCAAGATAAGACCAATTGCTCAGTCAAAACAGCGGCCCGTACACAGCAACGTTCCAAAAACGCAAAGCTTTCAAACCAACGCAACAAATCGCGCAAAGCTATAATCTACGAGTGATTCCCCGCTTGTTCCCCTCATGCCTCCGATCAGCTGAGAGGATAAGTCTGTCGTCCACCGTTTAATTGCTCTGAAAGCGAAAACCTTCCCGCGATTCTAAAGAACCTCTGGAACACAAAAAGAATTTGAGTTTCATCAAGCAAACTCCCCGTGCTATCTGACATCAAATGCCCTAGTAGTTTTGAATAAACCGACGCTCTCAGAGCTAAAGACGCCACACAACAAGTCATTCAGGTGAGTTACCATGCCGTTTGCCAATGAATCGCATTCTTCCGTAGACATGAACCAGATTTTGAACGGCCGCCGAATGCGTCGCAATCGTCACAGCGATTGGTCCCGTCGTTTGATCCGCGAAAACACAATCACCACGGACGACCTGATCTGGCCAATCTTCCTGATTGATGGCGAGAAGAAAACCGAACCAGTCACGTCCATGCCAGGCGTTGAGCGCTATTCTGTCGATATGGCAGTGCGCGCCGCTGAGCAGGCTGCAGAACTTGGCATTCCGGTTATGGCACTGTTTCCAAACACTGACCCTGATTTGCGCGATGAAATGGGCACCGAAGCGCTGAACGACAGCAACCTGACCTGCCGCGCGCTGCAAGCCATCAAAGCAGAAGGTTTCCCTGTTGGCCTGATGACAGACGTTGCGCTGGACCCTTACACCTCTCACGGCCACGATGGCCTGATGGCAGGTGACAAGATCATCAATGATGAGACCGTAGATCAGCTGTGCCGTCAGGCTCTTATTCAGGCAGAAGCTGGCTCTGATATCATTGCACCTTCTGACATGATGGATGGCCGTATCGGTGCAATCCGCTATGCGCTGGACAATAATAACTTTGAAAACCTGCAGATCATGGCCTACTCCGCAAAGTATGCCTCCGCATTTTATGGCCCGTTCCGCGACGCTGTTGGCTCCAACTCAAACCTGAAGGGCGACAAACGCACCTATCAGATGGACCCGGCCAACACGGACGAAGCGCTGAAAGAAGCTGAGCTGGACCTGGATGAAGGTGCAGACATGATCATGGTGAAGCCGGGAATGCCTTACCTTGATATTCTCCGCCGCATCAAAGACGCCTTCCTTGCACCAACCTACGCCTATCAGGTCTCCGGCGAATACGCCATGATCTGCGCAGCAGCGCAAAACGGCTGGATGGACAAAGACAAAGCCATGCTGGAAAGCCTGATGGCGTTTAAACGCGCTGGCGCAGATGGTGTCTTAACCTACTTTGCACCTGAACTTGCGAAAAAGCTAAACGGCAAATAAAGCCCGTAAAACAAGACACCTGCGAGAACAAAACATGCCAAAGGTGGCCTCACCTCTTCTCACCCTTTCAAAGATTGAAGAGGCTGCAAACAACATCAAGGGCGCGGTGATATCAACACCGCTCCTGCCAGCTGCTCAACTGGATGCCATCACTGGCGCCACTGTTTTCGTCAAATACGAAAATATGCAGGCCACCAATGCCTTCAAAGAGCGCGGCGCCCTAAACAAGCTGCTTCACCTGACAGATGAAGAGAAAAGCCGCGGTGTGATCGCCATGTCCGCTGGCAATCACGCACAAGCTGTCGCTCTTCACGCACAGCGTCTTGGCATCCCAGCACTCATCGTCATGCCCAACGGCACGCCTTACGTGAAGGTGGAGGCAACCAAAGCCTTTGGCGCTAAAGTCGTTCTCGCTGGTGAAACCGTCGACGATGCCAAGAATGAAGCCGACCGCCTTTCTAAAAAACACGGCTATATCTGGGTGCATCCTTTTGATGATCTGGAAGTCATCGCAGGACAAGGCACAATCGCCCT
>NZ_LCWX01000200.1:29491-37380 GCF_001431305.1 Pseudovibrio sp. POLY-S9 | reverse complement strand
TGAAATGCTGAAGGCCCAGCCAGATCTGGACACGCTGATCGTACCAATTGGCGGCGGCGGCATGATCTCCGGCATCGCAGTCGCGGCCAAAGCGATCAAGCCGGATATCGAGATCATCGGTGTTGAAAGCGAGCTCTACCCGTCCATGTATGCTGCCCTGCGCAACCAGTCTATGGAATGTGGTGGCAACTCTCTGGCGGAGGGGATCGCTGTCAAAGTGCCCGGCACTTATACCCGGCAACTGGTCAAGCAATATGTCGACGATATCCTGCTCGTCAGCGAAAGCCAGATCGAGGAAGCCATCAACATCTTCCTCACCCGCCTGAAAACGGTGGCCGAAGGGGCTGGCGCTGCAGGGCTTGCAGCCATCTGCGCTCATCCAAAACGATTTAAAGGCAAAAAGGTTGGACTTGTCCTCTGCGGAGGCAACATCAATCCCCGCCTGCTAGCATCCATCGCACTTCGCCAGCTGGTGCGCCTAGGCAACATCATACACATTCGCTGCAACATCCCGGACCGTCCGGGCATCCTCGGCGAGATCTCAACAACGATCGGTCAGTTGGGCGGCAACATTCTGGAAGTGTCTCATCATCGCCTCTTCCTTGACGTTTCCGTAAAAGGCGCGACGCTGGACGTGGCCATTGAGACCCGTGACAACCAGCATGCGAAGGAAATTATCGCCGCACTGGAAGCCGGAGATATTCACGTCTCCCATCTATCTTCCGGCGAGATGCGATTCTAGGGCTATTCCCACTCGCAAACTGCAATTGAGATCAGCACCTGCGCCGAACACCACGTTCGCGCAGATGTCTGAGTGGCAGCCCGCGCAAAATTATCCTCTCTTTGCCAGATTCTACAAAAATAGTTTGCTACCCCCGCTTGAAACTTGAAAATAGCACACCCAATTCTACTGAGAGACGCTGGGGAATGCCCCCGGCACAGTTGAACCTGACAGAGGCAAAAATGAGCCAAGAAGTGAGCGCGCACCCGAACATCTATTATGATCCCTATCTTAATCCTCAGCTGTTTGACGGCGTGCGGAAAAAACGGATCTTTGCGTGCATCATCGATATTATCGCGATCACCGTTCTTTCCGGCATCGCTTACTTTGTCGTCGGCTTCCTCGGCATCCTGACACTCGGCCTTGCATGGCTGTTATTCCCAGCAATCTGGCCACTTGTTGCCCTAGCCTACACTGCGTTTTCACTGGGTGGGTTTAACTCGGCAACACCAGGTATGCGTGCGTTTGGCTTGGAAATGCGCCTTAGCAACGGCGGCCGTCCCTATCCGCTCTATGCAGCAATCCACGTCCTGCTCTTTTATTTCTCAGTAACAATACTCAGCCCTTTTGTCCTCATAGTCTCATTGTTTAGTGACCAAAAGCGCCTGCTCCATGATATCGTGCTTGGTGCCGTTATTATGAATTCCCCGGTGGATAGTCTGCATCGATAACAAACCAATGATGCAACGTGCAGTGACGAACCTGCCTGGACCCTCTAATAACGTGTGAAAGTGTAGCACGAGCGGGGACGCGCATGGAGAACCTGAACATACCGATGATCCTGACCTTTGCGATCATCGGATTCACGATTATCCTTTATGCGCTCGAACGCATCGCCATCGAAATCGTAGCACTGGGCTCTATTGTTGCCCTCATGCTGCTGTTCATGGTTTTCCCCCAGACATTGAATGGAACGCCAATCAGGCCGGAGGATTTTCTCTCCGGCTTTTCCAATCAAGCGCTGATCACAGTGATCTGCTTGCTGATTGTCGGCCAAGGCCTCTTCCAGACAGACGCCCTCGACAAGCCCGCTCAGGCAATCCTGCGCATATCAAAACAGCGCCGCTGGCTGGCAACCGGGCCCCTTCTTCTCACCGTGGGCATCGTCAGCGCATTTTTGAACAACACACCCGTTGTTGTCATCACGCTGCCAATTTTGACCACCGTCGCAGCTGCGCATAACACCTCTTCCTCTCGTTTTCTCATGCCCCTCTCGTTCATTACGATCCTGGGCGGCATGACAACGATGATCGGCTCCTCCACCAACCTGCTCGTAGCCAATGTCGCCAACGCAACCGGTGAAGTCCGTATCAATTTCTTCACCTTCACCGCATTTGGCTCCATTCTCGCAGCCGTCGGTGCTGTTTATGTTTTGGTGATTTTGCCGCGTCTGCTCAAACCTCGCCAGACCATGGCAGAGGAGTTCACCGGCAAGGATGGTCGCCAGTTTATCGCACAGATTCCAATAGTTTACGGCCATCCTCTGGTGGGAGAAAAGGCTGTCGCAGGCATGTTCCCAGCGCTTAAGGAAATGACGGTTCGCCTGATCCAGCGCGGCGAACGCCCGCTCCTGCCGCCCTTTGAAGACGTTCAGCTGCAGCCCGGCGATACAGTAATTGTTGCCGCAACTCGTGACACCCTCACCCGCGCTATTAGCCAACGCCACCCACTCCTTCCGGCAGATGCAAACGAGAGCCCGACCAGCGAAGCAGAACACGCCTCTCCATCCGGCACGCTCACTCTTGCAGAAGCAGTTATTGCGCCCGGCTCCCGCCTGATTGGCCGCACGCTCTCCATGACAAGTTTCCACGCCGACACCGGCTGTGTTGTCACCGGATTACAGCGTCGCAGCCGCATGCCACGCATGCCAATGACCGATATCCGTATGGAATCTGGGGACGTTTTGCTGATTGCCGGTAACCGGGAAGAGATTAACCGCCTGCGCGGAAACCGCGATGTTCTGCTCATGGACTGGTCAGCAACCGAACTGCCACAACGACAATATGCCCGTCGCGCATTGGCAATCTTCGTCGCCATGATCACCTTAGCAGTGTCTGGTGTCGTGCCAATTGTGGTGGCATCAATCGCAGCAACCCTCGCCATGATCATGTGCGGTTGCCTCAACATCCGCCAGACACTCCGCACGATCGACAGCCGAATATTCATGCTGATCGGCGCCTCCATTGCCGCCTCCCTCGCTCTGGAAGCGACGGGCGGCGATAACGCCATCGCCCAAACATTGCTCAACATTGCCGACGGCAGATCTCCAGCATTTGTCCTCTCACTTCTCTTTGCCGTTGTTGCGGTTTTAACCAACTTACTAAGCAACAACGCTACAGCGGTGCTCTTCACGCCCATCGCAATCGAGATGGCACACAGGACAGGCGTGCCCGTAGAACCCTTCATCGTCTGCCTGATTTTTGCAGCAAACTGTTCATTTGCAACACCAATCGGCTATCAGACAAACCTCATCGTAATGGGTCCGGGTCACTACCGTTTCTCAGATTTTCTCTTCGCCGGCACACCTCTCGCCATAATCATATGGTTGACCTTCTCAATTGTCGCTCCTTACTATTATAATCTGTAAGGCGAAAAGAGGATAAATAAGAGAAAGGGACGCCCTAGGTGACACGGCAAGCCTATGATAACCCGCAGTTTTATCTGACTGCCCCTACGGATTGCCCCTACCTGCCAGATCGTAAAGAACGCAAAGTCTTCACGCATCTTGTCGGGCCCAATGCCCCTGCGCTCAATGACGTCCTCACACAAGGCGGTTTCCGCCGCTCTCAAAACATCGCCTATCGTCCAGCCTGCGAAGACTGCCGCGCCTGCGTGTCAATCCGCGTCTGCGCACAAGAGTTTCAATGGACGAAGTCTTTAAAGCGTGTCTGGAAAGACAATCAGGATCTGATTGGCACAGAACTCCCACCAGGCCCATCAACAGAGCAATACGATCTGTTCCATGAATACTTAAGTGCCCGCCACACCAACGGCGGCATGACAGAGATGTCCCCCACCGACTATTCCATGATGGTGGAAGATACACATGTAGAGACAGCCCTCATTGAATACCGACGCAGAGGCCCGAACACCTTCATATCCGGCGAAGGCGAAGGTCCGCTGATTGGGGTTGCGCTAACAGATCGCCTCTGCGATGGCCTGTCCATGGTCTACTCGTTCTTTGACCACAACGAGACCACGCGAAGCCTCGGCACCTACATGATCCTGGAACACATCGCCAGAGCACAGCACCTTGGCCTGCCCTACGTGTATTTGGGATATTGGGTTCAGGGGTCTCCAAAAATGACTTACAAAGAACGCTTCAAACCACAAGAGCACCTTGGTGTACAAGGCTGGGAAAAGCAGAAATGATATCCCCCTCTCAAATCTAAAGAGATTTCAGATAATCCCGAACGCGCAGGAACACCGACGTAAACTCATCAGCCGTAATGCGCCGCGTGTTTACGTTGTACTGCGAACAATGGAAGCTGGAAAACATTCTGAGAGAAGGCGTAAGCTGAATTTCACAAGCATGCGCAAAAGGATAGTCACGAAGCTTAAGCTCAAAAGCCTTGAGCAACTCTTCATGCGCGGTCCGCCCAACAGCCACAACAGCCCTCGTCGCATCACTAACCAACAGAGAATCCAGAAAGAATTCACGACACCTCCGGATCTCAGCAGACTTAGGCGCATTCTTCGGCGGCATACACTTCACCACATTGGTAATGCGAACATCAATCGGCTCGATCCCGAGCTCAGGCTCCGCCTCATTCTTGTAAGCAGCAAAACCACTCGCCGTCAGCGCGCAATTCAGCATCTCACCTGAAAAATCACCAAAGAATGGAATACCCGTACGGTTCCCCCCTTTGTGCCCAGGCGCCAACCCAACAACAACAAGAGAGGCATCAACTGGACCAAAATCCAGCACCGGCGCGTTATGCCAGTCAGGGTGAAGCGCGCGCAACTCCTCCCTATACGCAACAAGCCGGGAACAGAGTGCACACTCTCTCCCCGGCTTCTGCAAACTTTCGATACCGTGACGAACCTTAGTAGTCGTCATCTCCGATCTCATCATCCTCTTCTTCAACACGAGGTGGACGTTCACTTGGGTCACGTCCAACACGCTGCATCAGCGTAGACAATTCAATGAAGTGATCAGCCTGACGGCGCAGGTCATCAGCAATCATTGGAGGTTGTGTCTGAAGTGTAGAAACAACAGAAACTTTACGGCCACGACGCTGAAGCGCCTCAACCAGAGAACGGAAGTCACCATCACCAGAGAACAGTACAATATGGTCAACATGGTCAATAAGCTGCATGGCATCTACAGCCAGCTCGATGTCCATATTGCCCTTAATTTTGCGACGTCCTGCAGAATCCACGAATTCCTTTACAGGTTTGGTAACAACTTTATAGCCATTGTAGTCCAGCCAATCGATCAGAGGTCGAATGGAGGAATACTCCTGCTCTTCCACCAACGCTGTGTAATAGTAAGCGCGTAGCAGGTAGCCCTTTGATTGGAATTCTTTCAAGAGACGCTTGTAATCGATATCGAAGCCAATAGCTTTCGCTGTCGAATAAAGGTTCGCTCCATCAATGAATAAAGCAATCTTTTCGCGGGGATCAAACATATTATTTTTAGCCTTTCCGCTGCACAGACGCGTAAGTCAGTAACTTGTTATAAGCAATCACTTTCTGGGCATGCCTGTTTGCTGTCGTGACATGCCTAGAATGTATGCCATTCTAATTGACCCGGTTGCACTCTACGTTAAATCGAATACGCATTCGTTACGGACAAACATAAAACCTTGCCCCTCAGCATATATATTGCATTGGCCTAGTTAATATTGGACCAATGCGGTTCGATTCACCGGCCAGAAACTAAAACAAGATGAATGAAATTTACAGATGTCATCTTGCATAAATTAACAGGAACCCACTAAATATTCCCAGTTTATATTATAGATCCAAGTTAGCTTAGAAACAAACCACCGGATATAGATACTAAAGGTTCCAATAGAAACAAGGTTTCCTTGTTTTTTCGGATCTAGTGCATCCCAAGAAAATCTAGGTCCCCAAATGGGTTAATCTCTTATGTTATTTTTTTTCATCTATTCCAATTCCAGTGTACAATTCACATCTTGAATAGCATTCAGGAGTTGCAGATTTGAAAATTCATTCCCCCAGAAGAAGCTGTAATAAAAAACTAATCCGACGCAGCACTGCACACTAAAACATCTCTTCACAATAGTATTTAAACTAAAATCATGCGCGATAGACCTAAAGCCCCAATTTTTCTATGGCCTAATCTTAAGCAGCAGAAAGATGGAAAAACGCTCCCCACATAATAAGATGTAAAGGAGTTGCACAAAAAATGCAGAAACGGCTCTTGCCTTGCAACAAGAAGCATTCTATGAGTGGCCTCTGAATTCCCAGATATTATGGAGTGATCGAATGGCACGTGTGACCGTCGAAGATTGCGTCGACAAGGTTGAAAACCGGTTCGAGCTGGTTCTACTTGCCAGCCATCGCGCCCGGATGATTTCAAGTGGTTCTCCACTGACAATCGACCGCGACAATGATAAAAATCCGGTCTGCGCACTTCGCGAGATTGCTGAAGAAACTGTGAGCCCTGAAGATCTTAAAGAAGATCTCATTCACTCACTACAGAAGTTCGTTGAAGTTGATGAACCAGAAGCTGAAACAGCTCCAATGGTTCCAAGTGACCCACAGCAGCTTCAGATTAATGCCGTTGATGATTCAGAAGTAGAATTTGACAGTATTACTGAAGAAGACCTGCTTAAGGGGCTTGAAGGCTTGGTACCGCCGGAACGTTCCGACGACTACTAATCGCCCTCTGCAAGATGTCGGCGTCGGCCGGGCCGGCGCCTCGCATTTTCAGGTCCGGCCCTAGCTTATTTTTAAAGTGAAGCGGCCGCCCGAAAATGATGCGTCAATACGAACTTGTTGAGAAAGTAACCAGCTACAATCCCAATGCGGATGAAGCACTGCTCAACAAGGCATATGTTTACGCCATGCAAAAGCATGGTACCCAGACCCGCGCCTCTGGGGATCCTTATATTTCCCACCCTCTTGAAGTTGCTGCAATCCTCACGGATCTGAAGCTTGACGACGCAACCATTGCTGTCGCCCTTCTTCACGACACCATTGAGGACACCGATGCCACGCGTGCCGAGATTGATCGCATGTTTGGCGAAGAGATCGGCAAGCTCGTAGAGGGGCTTACTAAGATCCAGCGCCTGGATCTGGTTTCCAGAAAAGCAAAACAGGCCGAGGACTTCCGCAAGCTCCTGCTTGCGATTGCTGATGATGTCCGCGTCCTCCTTGTGAAGCTGGCTGATCGCCTGCACAACATGCGCACACTTCACCACATGCGCGAAGACAAACGCCTCCGCATCGCTGAGGAGACCATGGAAATCTATGCGCCCCTTGCTGGCCGCATGGGTATGCAGGACATTCGCGATGAGCTGGAAGACATCTCTTTCGAGACACTCTACCCGGATGCCCGCGATACCATTCGTGAACGCCTGGCAACTCTACATGGCAAGAACGAAAGCCTGATCACGGACATTGAAGAGGACCTGACGCAGCGCCTCGCCGAACAAGGCATCACAGCCAAGATCAGTGGACGCGAAAAGCGCGCTTACTCCATCTTCCGCAAGATGGAAGAAAAGTCTCTCGGCTTCGAACAGCTCTCCGATATCTACGGCTTTCGCGCAATCGTGCCAACACCAGAAGATTGCTACCGTGTACTGGGCGTAATCCATACGGCTTGGCCATGTGTACCGGGCCGCTTCAAAGATTACATCTCGACGCCAAAACAGAACGACTATCGCTCCATACACACAACCGTGGTTGGGCCGAAACGTCAGCGTGTAGAGCTGCAGATCCGCACCCAAGCCATGCACCGCATCGCTGAAAACGGCATCGCAGCACACGCGCTCTACAAAGACGGAGTCACCGGTGGCCGCAACATTCAGTCCATGACGGCTGAATCCCGCGCCTATGGCTGGCTGCGCGGCACCATTGACCTGCTAGCACAAGGGGAATCCCCGGAAGAATTTCTCGAGCACACCAAGCTTGAACT
>NZ_LCWX01000200.1:0-29396 GCF_001431305.1 Pseudovibrio sp. POLY-S9 | reverse complement strand
CTTCCACGATCAGGTCTTCTGCTTCACACCAAAAGGCCGCTTGATCGCACTGCCACGCGGCGCAACCCCAATCGATTTCGCCTATGCCGTTCACACGGATATCGGCAACACCTGCGTGGGCTGTAAAATCAACGGACGCATCTCCTCGCTGGTCACTGAGCTGACCAACGGCGATGAAGTTGACGTCGTCCGCTCACAGGCGCAGACCCCTCCTCCGGCCTGGGAAAACATTGCTGTCACAGGCAAGGCACGCTCTGCAATTCGCAAGGCAACCAAAGCTTCCGCACGCCAGCAATATGGCGGACTTGGCAAACACATCCTTGAACGCGCCTTCTCCCATGCAGGCAAGGACTTCGACGAAGCAGCTCTTGAAGCACACATCAAGAAGTTCACCATGGAAACCACGCTCGACTTGCTCGTCGCCGTGGGTCGCGGAGATGTACAAGCAAGCGCTATTCTGGAAGTTGCATATCCAGACTACGCACCAGCACAAACAGCTGACCGCAACCCAAGTGCACCACCCGCAGCAGGCTCAGCCTCAGAGGGCTGGTTTGATCTGGACAAAGGCAGCTCGGTCAAGTTCAAGATTCCGGAAGGATCTCAGGAGAGTTCCAAGAACGGCTCTCTGCCGATCCGCACCAGTGTCTCCGGCTCACTCCCTGTGCGCTTTGCCCCAAGTGGTGGCGCAGTACCAGGAGATCGCATCGTCGGCATCCTGACACCCGGCGTCGGCATCACCATCTACCCAATCCAGTCACCGGACCTGAAGGAATTCGACGATCAGCCTGAGCGTTGGCTCGACGTGCGCTGGGACATCGACCCCAATGCACCGGAGCGTTTTCCGGCACAGATCAGCGTGTTCGCGGTCAACGAGCCCGGCTCACTAGCAGCAATCACCAAGGTCATCGGTGATCACCGCGGTAACATTGATAATATCAAAATGATCCGCAAAGCCTCCGATTTTCACGAGATGCTAATTGATCTTGAGGTATGGGATTTGAAGCACCTGAATCTGATCCTGAACCAGCTGCGTGCCAAACCCAACGTTTCCGAAGCGCAAAGGGTGAACGGCTAGCTGCTGAAAACAAGAGGAAAACCCATGGGGCCCAATGCAGTCCTGGACGTTTTCAGAGAAACAAAAGCCCTGAAGGAAGGTCACTTCATCCTTCCTTCAGGCTGGCACGGCTCAGCTTACCTGCAACGACAAAAGCTGCTGGAATACCCGGATAAGGTCGAAACCCTCGCCTCCGAACTGGTGAAAAAAATTGCCGCTCACCAGCTCCTCAACTTCTCCCATTTCGTTGCCCCCAGCTTAGGTGGCCTGATCGTCGCACTGCAAACTGCAAGAATCATGCAGAAGAGTGCCCTTTGGCTTCGCCGCGAAGGCGGCTACCTCACCACCGGACCGGCAACCATCCCTCCAAAGTCAAATGTATTTATAGTTCAGGATGTTGTAGGAACAGGTCACCTATGCCTTTCCACAATTGAAGCGCTGCAGTCACTGAGCATTAACACCGTAGGTATTGGTTGTTTTATCGACAGGAGTCTTGACGATACGGACTTAGGAGTACCTCTAATATCTCTTGCTCCTTTAAAACGACCGGTGTATGCAGCCGAGAATGTACCAAAAGAACTCGCTGAGATACCGGCTATAGAAACAACCCCAATCGAGCCGTTTAACTGGCGCGATTGAAAATAAGCAAAGTACTTGAACCGAAATGATTTTTAAACGGCGGGATAAACCAACAAGAATAGAACGTATCCGCGTGGCTGTTTGGCCGCGTCACAGTTGGTCTCGCTCTTTCAGGTACTTAACAAAACGGGTTCTCCGCCTTTCAGCCAGCCCAAGAAAGATTGCAGCAGGCTTTGCCGCAGGCGCCGCCGCTTCTTTCACGCCATTCCTCGGTTTCCATTTTATTCTCAGCTTTGTCTTGGCCTATATTCTTCGCGGCAACATGCTTGCCGCGGCATTAGGCACAGCCGTAGGCAATCCACTCACCTTCCCGTTTATCTGGGCCAGCACCTACAAGGTCGGTCTCTATATTATGGATCTGGAAGACAAGCCCCTTCCGGATTTAGGTGGCAAGCTGGATCATTCCATGCTGTCTCAATCGCTGGATTCAATCTGGCCAATCTTAAAACCAATGTTGATTGGCTCAATCCCGCTCGGTCTGGCCGCTGGTGTCTTTTTCTATTTTATTGTTCTGGGCTCGGTTTCCACTTACCAGAAAGCCAGAGCACATCGTTTTCGCTTAAAAAGAAAGCTGGCAAAAAAAAGCAAAAATGTCGCTCAGGAAAAATAAACGGGATCCCCGGACCGGCATTCCAACACTGAGCAGACCAGCAGGAGACACATGTTGTTTCCTTGAAAAGACTTGCACCACAACAACTTATTCAGGAGGCTTGTGAGTTTCGCGCTCACGCGCCAATATATCCGTCACACAACGAGGCAGAGATGATTATTGGCATTGGCAGTGATCTGAGCGACATTCGAAGAATAGAGAAAACACTCTCCCGTTTTCCGGATCGCTTTACAAAGCGCGTCTTCACAGATGTTGAGCGGGCAAAAGCAGAAAGTCGCGCCAACAAGGCTGCAACCTATGCAAAGCGTTTCGCCGCCAAAGAAGCCTGCTCCAAGGCCTTGGGCACAGGTCTTTCAATGGGCGTTGCCTGGAAAGAGATGGGTGTCGTAAACCTGCCGAGCGGCAAACCGACCCTGCAACTGTCCGGCGGCGCGAAAGAAAGACTGGATAAACTTGTGCCAAAAGGCTTTGTGCCACGAATTGACCTTACAATTACGGATGATTACCCGCTGGCACAGGCATTTGTCGTTATTTCGGCATGGCCAGAGGACTGGCCGGGTCTAGAGCCGTGAAAACGTAAATGAACTGGATTGCAGAAGTGGCCTTGAACCGCTAAGAGATCCACCTATGTGAATATTATTGTCAGGAGACTGACTCGCACTAATTAAGTGATGGGCATCGGGCCAAGCGAGTATTCTCTTACCACGAAGGATGAACATGAGCCAATCCAAAGAAAAGGAGCAGGAAGGCGGCGTATATGAGACCATTAAGGTCATCGCTCAAGCTCTGCTACTCGCTCTGGTTGTTAGAACATTTCTTTTTCAGCCATTTTTTATTCCTTCGGGCTCCATGAAAGATACTTTGCTGATTGGCGACTACCTGTTTGTCTCTAAGTACAGCTATGGCTATTCAAAGTACTCCTTCCCATTTGGACTGGCACCATTTGACGGACGTGTCTGGAGTTCCCCTCCAGAGCGCGGAGACATTGCCGTTTTCAAGCTACCAAAAGACAACTCCACCGATTATATTAAGCGTGTGGTTGGCTTGCCTGGCGATGAAGTTCAGATGATCAATGGCATTTTGCACATCAATGGCAATGCTGTTGAGCGCAAGCGCATTGACGATTACATCGAAAAAGACGCTTATGGGAACATTCACAAGATCCCGCGTTATATCGAAACACTGCCAAATGGCATAAGCTACCAGACCCTTGATATCACGACCAATGGCTCTCTGGACAACACACCCGTCTATCACGTACCAGCAGATCGCTATTTCATGATGGGCGACAACCGGGATAATTCGCAGGACAGCCGCGTTCTTTCCGAAGTGGGCTACGTCCCATTCGAGAACTTTATCGGACGCGCTGAAATCATCTTCTTCTCCATTGAAGACGACCAGCCTGCATGGATGTTCTGGAAATGGCCTTGGACAGTTCGCTGGGATCGCCTTGGCGACGTACTCTAAAGCGTAGCGCCTGCAACGGCCTCCGGTTTACGGAAAAAACTACGCCCAACCACACTTGAAGCAGTTTGAGTGATACAGTTAGTGACACAAACTGCTTCAGAAAGTCTGCAAAGCAGTCTTTGAAGGAATTAGCCGGAATTATGAGCAGAAGAAAAAGACCGGTATCAGACGCAGCTCTGGAAGAGCGCATCGGCTACAAGTTCACGAACAAGGAACTCCTTGTTCGTGCTTTGACGCATGCCAGTGCCCTTCCGGTTGCAAAGGCTTCCCTGCAGAGCTACCAGCGCCTTGAGTTTTTGGGCGATCGAGTGCTCGGCCTTGCAATTGCGACGATGCTGGAAGAAAATTTCCCTAAAGCAGATGAAGGGGAACTTGCTCGGCGCCTGAACCAACTTGTAAAGCGCGAGACATGCGCTGAAGTTTCCAAGGTCATCGACATTGGCCAGCATATGCGCGTCGGCGAAGCTGAAGCACATACTGGTGGACGATCTAAAACAGCAATTCTTGCAGACATGTGCGAGAGCCTGATTGCAGCAATTTACCTTGATAGCGGATTTGACGAAGCCGAGAGCTTCATCAAACGCTATTTTGCTGTAAGAATGGTGTCTTACACAGGTCCATTGCGAGATGCCAAAACAACTCTTCAGGAGTGGGCACAGTCCAAAGGACGCCCTACTCCGTTATACGAAACAGTCTCTCGCAGCGGCCCAGACCATGCCCCGATCTTCAAGATCCGCGTGAATGTGGAAGGCGTTGGTCCCGGCGAAGCCGTCGGAAGCTCAAAGCGCATTGCAGAACAATCCGCTGCCGAGAACATCCTGCGCCGCGAAGGCGTGTGGAGCGAATAGGTCTTAAATGAACGACGAAAACAACAACAATGACCTGCCAGAGGGTATGAACTTCAACCTCGGCAAACTCAACGAAAACACACGCGCTGGCTTTGTCGCGTTGATTGGCGCGCCAAATGCGGGCAAGTCGACGCTGCTGAACCAGTTGGTTGGCACGAAGGTTTCAATCGTCACCCACAAGGTGCAGACAACACGCGCAATCGTTCGCGGTGTTGCGATTGAAGACGACAGCCAGGTTATCTTCGTTGACACACCAGGCATCTTCCGCCCGAAACGCCGTCTTGACCGCGCAATGGTCGACACAGCATGGGGCGGAGCCAAGGACGCTGACGTCGTTGCCGTTCTCATTGACGCCAAGAAAGGCATCAATGAGTCTGTAGAGCGTATTTTGAACGAACTGGAGCACATCAAACTCCCGAAAGTTCTGATCCTCAACAAGATCGACATCACCAAGCGCGACCAGCTTCTGGCACTCGCGGCAAAAGCCAACGAGTACACCAAGTTTGATCAGACCTTCATGGTCTCTGCTATCAACGGTTCCGGTACAAAGGACATCCTGAAGTACTTCTCCGATCAGATGCCAAAAGGCCCATGGCTCTATCCGGAAGATCAGGCCTCCGACATCCCACTGCGTATGTTGGCCGCTGAGATCACCCGCGAGAAGCTTTACCTGCGCCTTCATGAAGAGCTCCCTTACATTTCCACTGTCGAGACCGATAAGTGGGAAGATAGGAAAGATGGCTCCATCCGTATCGAGCAGACAATCTTCGTTGAACGCGACAGTCAAAAGTCAATTGTTCTGGGCAAGAACGGTCAGACCATCAAAGCGATCTCAAAAGCTGCACGTGAAGAGCTCACAGAAGCCTTTGAGACTACAATCCATCTCTTTGTGTTTGTGAAAGTGCGTGAAAACTGGTCCGATGATCCAGAACGCTATCGCAACATGGGATTGGACTTCCCGCACTAGCGTATCCCCGAAAAGCGGATCCGGTTTTCGGACAAGGGTACGCTGCGCTTAATGAGCACAATTATGCAGTGGCAGGCAGAAGGCATCGTCATTGGAACGCGCAAGCAGGGTGAAAACAACATCCTGCTTGAAGTTCTGACACCGGACAGAGGCCGCTGCCTGGGCTTGGTGCGCGGCGGCAGATCACGTCGCCAGCAACCTGCCCTGCAACTGGGCAATCATCTCAATCTCACTTGGCGCGCGAGGCTGGATGAACATCTGGGCTTTTTCACAGTTGAGCCCCTGCAATTACGCGCCGCCCACCTCATGCAAACTGCGAGAGCCATTCACGGCCTGCAAAGCCTGTGTGCACAAGTCCGCCTTCTTCCCGAGCGCGATCCACATCCCAACCTGTTTCACGCGCTGGACGTCATTCTCGATCATCTGGAAGACCCTCGAATTGGTGCAGCACTCGTGCTCCGCTTTGAGCTGGAACTGCTCAATGAGCTCGGCTTCGGTCTGGACCTCTCAGAATGCGCAGCCACTGGCGTCACTGACGAGTTGATCTGGGTTTCACCTAAATCAGGCCGAGCGGTTTGCAAAACAGCCGGACAACCTTACGCTACCAAGCTCCTCACACTGCCAGAGTTCCTTAAAGCGCCCGAGTCACGGCTCTCCCAAAACATTCAAATCTCGAAGGGGGATATGGAAGCAGGGTTCTCACTCACCGGCTATTTCCTGTTCAAATACATCTATGAGCCGCGCAGCATTGCATGGCCTCCTGCGCGAGACAATTATGTAACCGCGCTCAAAAAAGACTTCGCAGACCTGCCCGACTGAAACGAAGCCACACCAAGCCTATCAATCAGATTGCGGCCCATTCCCACCCGGCAAAACAATCACCGGACCAGTACTATCTCCTCCCAGCGGGATGTAACGTTTCTTGGGCGGCGGCACATAAGGGTGCTGATCCTCTGGTGGAGGCTGATACCAGCTGCGAAGCACACCGGGCGCTTCAATGACCGTGCCCTGCCCTGTGCCTTCCAAAGATGGCGCTTGCTGATCAGATGCACCCTGAGCTGTTCTCCCATGATCCGCAGCATGGCTACAAGCCGTGATTGCCACGACTCCAAACACCGCCATAAGACCTTTCAACGCCAAGCTTTGCTTCCTCACTATAACCTCCAGTCATTCAACATGTTATCTCCCAAACAGCGACAACATCCTGCCATGTGCACGCTCTAGGATAGCCGAGCAAAAATCAGGTCGGCTTAAACCACCGCTGCAAATCTGAGTAATAATCGAAACCACCTGTTGCCTCTGCTAGTTGCGGTCGATTGGCGAGAATTCGCTCCATCAAAAATGATCGAGCATGATGCGTGAATGCCAATGAACGTGACGTGCTCTAAGTAATCACCGCAGTGAGTCGCAAAACGCATGCCCACTACACAGGATTAAACCTTGAAAAAGCGCTGTTTTCTGAGGATTTCATAGGTAGAACGGTGCGTTAGCATGGACAGAACAAGCCAAGAACGATAACCAAGTGTCATGGGACAGGAAGTGATCGGCCATGATGGCCCGGAAACAATCAATCTTAAAGATGCACTGGAAGAGCGCTACCTCAGCTACGCTCTGACAACCATCATGCATCGCGCACTGCCAGATGTACGCGATGGCCTGAAGCCGGTGCACCGACGGATTTTGTATGGCATGCGCCTTTTAAAGCTCGATCCAAATCAGGGCTTTAAAAAGTGCGCGCGTGTTGTCGGTGACGTCATGGGTAAATATCACCCGCACGGTGACGCCGCCATCTACGACGCCCTTGTCCGTCTCGCACAGGATTTCTCCGTTCGCTACCCGATGGTGGATGGTCAAGGCAACTTCGGTAACATCGACGGCGATAGCGCTGCTGCGATGCGTTACACAGAAGCCCGCATGACCGACGTGGCCACCCGCATTCTGGATGGCCTCAACGAGAACGCTGTCGACTTCCGTGAAACTTACGACGGTCTGGATTCCGAACCAGTCGTTCTTCCCGGCAGCTTCCCGAACCTTCTGGCAAACGGCTCCACAGGCATCGCAGTGGGCATGGCAACATCCATACCCCCGCACAATGCCTATGAACTCTGCAACGCCTGCCAGCTTCTGATTTCCAAACCGGATGCGGAAATCGAAGAGCTTCTTGAGCACATCAAGGGCCCGGATTTCCCAACCGGCGGCACCATTGTCAACGATCAGGGCTCCATAGTGGAAGCCTACAAGACTGGCCGCGGCAGCTTCCGAACACGTGCGAAATGGCACAAAGAGGAAGGACAACGCGGCACCTACAACATCGTTGTTACGGAGATTCCATACGTCGTTCAGAAGTCCCGTCTGATCGAGAAAATCGCAGAACTCCTCATGGCACGCAAACTGCCATTGCTGGATGATGTTCGCGATGAGTCCGCTGAAGACGTGCGCGTGGTTCTGGTGCCACGCAACAAAAACGTTGACCCTGAACTCCTCATGGCCTCCCTGTTCAAGCTGACGGATCTGGAAAACAGATTCTCGCTGAACATGAACGTTCTGTCCAAAGGCGTTGTGCCAAAGGTCATGAACCTGAAGGAAGTCCTGCAGGAGTGGCTCGAGCACCAGAAAGAGGTCCTGGTCCGACGCTCCAATCACAGGCTTGACCAGATCAACCACCGTCTGGAAGTTCTGGAAGGCTACCTCATTGCCTACCTGAACATTGATGAAGTCATCCGCATCATCCGCGAAGAAGATGATGCCAAGGCGTCTCTCATTCGCGCGTTTGAGCTGACAGACGTTCAGGCAGAAGCCATCTTGAACATGCGCCTGCGCTCCTTGCGCAAGCTCGAAGAGTTCGAGATCAGGAAAGAACACGACAAACTCTCTAAAGAAAAATCAGGTCTGGAAGCTCTCCTCGCCTCCGACAAGAAACAGTGGAACCGCGTTTCCAAGCAAGTCGGCGAGATCGGCAAGGCCTATGGCCCTGAGACAGAAATCGGCAAGCGCAGAACAGACTTCAGCACCGCAACGGACCACGATCTGGAAGAGATCCACCAAGCCATGATTGAGAAAGAACCGATCACGGTTGTTATCTCAGAAAAAGGCTGGATCAGAACGCTTAAGGGCCATGTACAGGACGTGAGCACTCTCACCTTCAAGCAAGGCGATCAGCTACACCTGTCTATCCATGCAGAAACCACCAGCAAGATCCTGATCTTTACCAGCGGTGGTAAATTCTATACCCTCGGCGCAGATAAGCTACCAGGTGGCCGCGGCCACGGTGAACCAATCCGTCTGATGCTGGATATGGATGAGACGCAAGAAATCATCAGCGCCTTCGTACATGACCCTGAGCGCAAACTCCTCATGTGCACCGATGGAGCATATGGTTTTGTGGTTCAGGAAAAGGATGTGATCGCCAACACCCGCAAAGGGAAACAGGTGCTCAACGTGACAGCCCCGGCAAAGGCTGTCCTGTGCGTACCGGCTATGGGAGACTATGTCGCGGTCATCGGCCACAACAGAAAACTCCTCACCTTCCCGCTTGCGCAAATCGCAGTCATGACGCGTGGTCGTGGTGTTCGCCTGCAGCGCTACAGAGATGGCGGCATTTCCGATATCAAGACCTTCAGCTCAGAAGAAGGCCTGACATGGACAGATGCGTCCGGTCGCACCTTCAAGCGCACTCTGGAAGAAATGCAGGACTGGCGCGGCGACCGCGGTCAAGCCGGACGCCTGCCACCAAACGGCTTCCCGAGAACCAACAAATTCGATGGAAGTTCAACATAAGAGGGCTGCGAAGCAATGCGCAAAGCCCTCTCAGCAGATGGAGAGGGCTTTGCGAAATCCTGTGATTGTTATTGCCAGTCTGTTTCTTATTAGTGCCTGCGCTGAGACGCCTGAAAAGCCAAAATCAGAGGCCGTAATCGCGCCAGCGACAAAAAAGGCAGAACCAAGTTCCCAGGGTAATCGCTCAGAATTGTCCTTGCACCCCGACTTTAAAGAGTGGATGGCCAGTGGCCCCGGCTGCATCACAATTTCCAATACCTCCACAACTATCCCGCCTGGAAAGCTTATGAGTGGGGTTCTTTCCTGCCTTAATGAAGGGGAGGAAAAACACGCCGCTGAGCTAATGGCCTTTGCAATCACAAGAGCCCGCTTCGATGCCACACGTATCAGCCAGAAAGCTGATCTACATCATGATCCAAGAGGCCTTACTTCTGCCCACTACTTAGAGCTGCCGCTTGCCATGTACTATGGTGAAGAAAAATACAAAGCCACCAAACTGAGCATGAAAAAAGTATGGGACGAGCATGGAACTGAGATGTGCCAAGCAATAGTCGCAGCAGGTCCCCCCACTTATGAACCAAACTACATTATGGGATACAACTCCAAAGATGCAGCGACAGTTAAACGAAAAGACCGCAACGCCACCACCAGATGGGAAACCTACCTAAACTGCAAGGTGTAACCCAAACATCCTCTCAAAGTCATACAAGCGAACTTGAATCAGATTATGAAGCTCCAGATTCAAACTCTCAGCAACACCTGCTAAGCATCTCTAAATGCTGGAGATCTGAACGGTAGTAGCGCACAAAAGAGCGTATCGACGTAGACCGATTGCCGCGTCATGCGATCACTCGTCAGCAGCCCAAATGCCCCGCCCTTGTGCTTGATATTCTCTGTCCCAAAGATCTCGTCAATAGCGTGCCCGAGTTCCATCCCAGAACGCACCAACTGCATAACTTTCTCTGGTAACGGCAGCAGCATGGAACGGCTGGCAGAAATCTGCCCTTCGCGCGAAATCACCACCATCCACGCAAACGTGTAGGCAATTCCGTGCAACTCACAGATACCGCCTTCCAGCCCCACACCAAAATCCGCATCAGCTTGCGCTTCCAAAGCGTTCTCAGCACGCACCACAGCACCTTGACGCGTTTCCTCATCACTCATTGGCTGATCAGAAACACCAGAAGGAACACTTGCAGAAACCAGCTCAATATCATCAGCCGGAAACTGAGCCCTGAACGCCTCAAGCGTCGCATTCACCTTGACCGGATTTTGAGAGGCAACAACGACTTTCATTCAAAACACTCCAGAACAATCAGAGCTCTTTCGCCCGCACTTTGAGCTAACAGAAACAGGTCTCGATACACTTGCGAGCGAAGCACGCGCAAACAAAGGCAAAATCACTTCAAACCGATTCACTGAGTTTCCATTTGGTTTGCCTGATCACCGAGCGATGCCTCAAGGTCGCTCCGCGTAAAAACCGGATAGACAGGCAACTCAAGAGCAGCGTGAATTGCAGGAGCACCGTCCCCTCGCCAAATTGCGCAAACAACAGCTCGAACATCTGCCCCCTCTTGCGTGGCTAAACGTAAGGCATCGGCAACAGCCCCACCAGTTGAAATCACATCTTCTACGAAGACTACTTTTCGCCCAGTCAGGTTTTGACCTTCAATCGCACGACGAGTACCGTAAGATTTAGGCTCTTTTCGAACAAACGCTGCCGGAAGCCCAGTTTCCAGAGACATCGCAGTAACGAGAGGGATCCCTCCAAGCTCAAGACCAGCAATGATTTCCGTTTCAGGCGGAAGCAACTCGCTCATTGCCCGTGCGAGCGGTCGCAAAATGTGAGGAAGTCCTTCGAAGCTATATTTATCGAAGTAACGATCAGAAACCTGTCCGGATCGCAGCACAAACTCACCTTCGAGCGTTGCAACTTCTGCAATTTGCCGCGCAAGAGCAGGCAATATTAACTTCGTTTCGCTAGACATCCGCTCCACCTCCAAACACAGTTGATCCTTATTAGAAGGAATGCAACTTTCCAGCAAGTTCTCGGACCAGCCTTATCTTTGCAGGCGTAAGGCAAAAAGCTGGAGCATCACCAGCGATGTGAGATGCTCTAGCCGTTCTTAAGCAAGCGTTGCTTTTCGCGGTTCCAGTCGCGTGTTTTTTCGGTCTGGCGCTTATCGTGAGCTTTTTTACCACGGCCCAAAGCGACTTCCATCTTTGCCCGCCCATCTTCATTAAAGTAGATCTTCAGGGGCACGATGGTCTTGCCTTCTTTTTGAACGGCAGCAAACAGCTTGTTCAACTCGCGGCGATGCATCAGCAGTTTTCGAGGACGGCGAGGTTCATGGTTAAAGCGGTTACCCTGCGTATATTCAGGGATGTAGACGTTGTAGACCATCATCTCCCCCCGATATTCAGCAGCATAGCTTTCAGCAATATTGCTTTTGCCTTGGCGAAGAGACTTTACTTCAGTGCCCCTCAGCTCAATACCAGCCTCAAACACATCTTCAATTTCGTAGTTAAAACGGGCCTTCCGGTTATCCGCAACAACCTTGCGCCCGGGAACGCCACCTTTTTTGGCAGCCATTTCTTTTCCTTATTTCATTCAATAAATGTCTTCGCGCACACTCATATTAGGTGCGCGGAGCAATAGCTTAATTGATCAGGCCTGCATGAACCATAGCCTTGCGAATGCTTTCCTGAGTTTCTTCACTTACTGTGACCAAAGGCAGGCGCAACTCGTTTTCCATTTTGCCAAGCAGAGACAAAGCATACTTTGGACCAGCTGGATTTGGCTCAATGAACAGGGCCTGGTGCAGCGGTGCAAGACGATCCTGAATGGAAAGCGCAGTTACAAAGTCGCCTGCAAGGCACGCTTCCTGAAACTGAGAACACAGCGCAGGCGCAATATTTGCTGTCACAGAAATACAGCCCTGACCACCGTGAGCATTAAAGCCAAGTGCAGTGATATCTTCACCAGAAAGCTGGATGAAGTCATGACCACATAAATGGCGTTGCTCAGAAGCACGTGCAAGGTTTGCCGTCGCATCTTTTACGCCGACAATGTTGTCCACTTCATGAAATAGATCAGCCATCGTCTGGCTTTCCATATCAATGATGGAACGGCCCGGAATGTTGTAGATGTAGATCGGAAGATCTACAGAAGCAGCAATCGCCTTAAAGTGGCCCTTCAAACCAGCCTGATTAGGCTTGTTGTAATATGGCGTAACGGACAAAATCGCATCTGCCCCCACTTCCTGAGCGTGCTGCGCAAATTCGATTGCTTCAACCGGATTGTTGGAGCCAGCACCTGCCATAACAGGGACGCGGCCAGCAGAAACCTCAACAGCCATCTGCACGACGCGCTTGTGCTCAGCAAAGGAAAGAGTTGGGCTTTCTCCGGTTGTTCCCACAGGCACAAGCCCGTGGGAGCCCTGTTTTATCTGCCAATCCACGAATTCCTGGAAGGCCTTCTCATCCACTTTGCCATCCTTGAAAGGTGTGACAAGTGCTGGAATTGATCCTCTAAACATCTCAGGTTCCTCGTTGGATTACATATATACAGAGCAAAATTTGCCAGTGCCCTCAAAGGGGTGGCATACAATAATGTGATCTAGCCTATCTCGGCAACATCACCAAGACCTTCTCTTATAAGATTCGGGAATTTTTTTGTGCTCATATTTAGGCCAGTTTCGACTGTAAGTATTATGGTCCCCTGAGTGAAACATTAAACAGATATTTACCCTGTTTGTGGCAAGCAGAATGAGGGACTTTTTGGGAATTAAACCGTCCGGTGCGTTTTTGCCGGATAAACAACACTCAGGTGAGACGGGCCGACGAGTAGTATGCGTATCCGTGAGTTTCTTTTAGTATCGACACGTGTGAGTGCATTTGCCATTGCCACGACTGTTTCCGCATCGGCATTTTCCGCTGTATCCTCTTTAAATCACAGCGTTATTCCGGCTCCAAACCCTGCAAAGGTTGTGCGCACTATCGCCTTGAGCACGCAGCATGCTGCTGTTCAAAGCAGATCGCTTGCCGCCACACCACGCTCCAAACCTCCAGTGATTGGCAGGGGCAGCGCAGGTGGAACACAGAACTCTCAGTTGTCCAGCTATGCCCCCGCTGCACCTGTCAGTAATGGGCGAACTGCAATTTCGACCCGCCCTTCCAGCCCGCAAAATGCACTCGAAGCAACTGCTGCGCTGACAAGTTCTTATCCACAGGGATTGAGCACAGCTCAAGCAACAGGATCGGTTGAACCACTTAAAACCGTTCTCCAGCACGTTAAATCCGGACGGCTGAACGAAGCGCTGCGCGCTCGAAATGCTTTGCCAGATAACCTCGATCGTCGCGTGGCGGATTGGTTCATCATGCTACGGGGCGGCCCAAAGACACCGGTCACCCACATCGCCCAGTTTGCAGCCAGTGCACCCCACTGGCCAACAGCAAAAGTCGTACGTGCTCGTGGAGAAGCCGCACTCGCCGCATCCAACTTGACACCCGCACAGATCATTGCAGCATTCGGTTCCACCGTCCCGGAAACAAAGGACGGCAAACTTGTCCTTGCCAAAGCGCACTTAGCCAAAGGCAACAAGACCGAAGCTGCCAAACTCATTCGCCCACTCTGGCAAAAAACCGTCTTCGAAACTCCCGAAGAAGCTGCAATTCGCTCTGCTTTTGGCGGCCTTCTACGGCAAAAAGATCATCGTCTCAGAGCAGAAATGCTCCTGTATCGTGACAGAGCACGTGCAGCAGAACGCCTGCTTTCCGAACTGTCAAAAGACGAACAAACATACATCAAAGCCCGCATAGCGAGCATCCGCAAAAACGGCAATGCGCTCAGCAAGTTAAAGAGCGTTCCGCGCTCTATGAAATCTGACAGCAATTACCAGTTCGCACTCATCCAGCACTACCGTTTGCAAGGGGATTACGACACGGCTGCAAAGCTGATGGAGGCAGCCCCGACCAGTCCGACTGCTTTGCTCAATGGCGACGACTGGTGGAAGCAACGCCGCGACATTTCCCGCGAAATGATCGAAGCTGGCAAGCCGCGCCTCGCCTACAACATAGCAGCCCACCACGCAGCGGAATCTCCAGGCATGATTGTCGAGGCTGAGTTCCATGCAGGTTGGTTTGCCCTGCGCTATGTGGGTGATCCACGCTTGGCTGAGCCTCATTTCAAACGCATCGCAAAACTCGGCAAAACAGCACAAACGCTATCCCGCGCTTATTACTGGTTGGGCCGCACCCGCGAAGCTTTGAAAGATACAGACGGCGCCGTTGACTACTATAAACAGGCAGGCGCTTTCCAAACCGCATACTACGGACAACTGGCACTCGCCAAACTCGGCATCAACCAAATGCCTCTGGCATCCCTACCGGATGTGACAACAGCAGACCAAACCGCCTTCAACAAGAACGAGCTTGTACAAGCCATCAAACGAATGGATGAAGCCGGACTGCACAATGATACACTGTTGTTTTATACGCACCTGGCGCGGACACTGCCAACAAACGGTCAAGTTAGACTTCTGACTGAGCTGGCAGAATCTCGCGGCGTCTATCAATGGGCGACAATGGTTGGTCGTCTAGCACAAGCAGAGCGTGTCGAAGCAGCACCGCTCGCTTACCCGACCAACGCAATTCCGCGCAAAACACGCATCACAAAAGGTGTAGAAAAACCAGTCGTTTACGCGATTGCTCGACAAGAGAGCTCATTTAACCCAAAAGCGCGCAGCAGCGCAGGTGCATTGGGATTACTCCAACTCATGCCGGGGACAGCTCGCGACACCGCTCGCAATCTGGGGGTCTCCTACAAGAAGTCCCGCCTGACATCTGACCCAGCCTACAACGCCACACTCGGTGCAGCCTTTTTGGGAGAACTGGTGGACGAGTTCGGTGGCTCCTACATCCTCACCTTCGCCGCGTACAACGCTGGTGAGAACAAGGTGAAGGAGTGGATTGAGCGCTTTGGCGACCCACGAGATCCAAAAATAGATCCAATAGATTGGGTTGAATCAATCCCTTACGGGGAAACGAGGAACTACGTGCAGCGCATCACGGAAAACCTTCAGGTCTACCGGTATAAGCTGGAAAACAAGCCTCTCACGATCACACAGGATCTCACGCGCGGCTACTAATCCCACTGCAAAACAGTTCAAACAACCAAAGCCCGGCGATTTTGCTGGGCTTTTTTTTGCCAGCAACAGAACATAAACCCTCTGGGCACCCTTGCATCTCACCCTCCAACTTTGACAAGACACGTGCATAAACCTGCCCTATGGTGAGGATAACTGATCCAGCGATTCATCAGGCAGTTTTCACAGTAGCAAACACACGCACTGAGAAAACCCGTCTAACAGCGCCCTTCAGAAGCCGGAATTTAAACCGGACCGCATTGTAATCGCTGAAAACACCGGAGCATTTCGGGAGGAACTTATGCTTCAAGCCCCAGATTACATTGATGTCGACCTTCAAAACGTTGCGGGCGCAACCCGTTTCACTTGGAAAGCCAGCGATGGACTAACCTTATCTGCACACATCTGGGACCCGAATATTCCCCGCAACCCAACAGTCCTTTGCCTTTCTGGCCTAACGAGAAACACAAGAGATTTCTATCACCTAGCAAACTTTTTAAGAGAAAATGGTCACCGCGTCATCGCAATGGATTACCGCGGCCGTGGCCTGTCAGACCACTCTGAGGATTTTGAGACCTACAGTCTTGATCAGGAAGCTGACGATATTGACAGAGGCATCGAGGCTCTCGGACTTGAAAAATTTGCACTCATCGGCACATCCCGCGGCGGCCTCCACTCTTTCTCCATGGCCAAACGACACCCAGAGCGCCTGCTATCAGTCATTATCAACGACATAGGCCCAGTCATCGAACCACCAGCCCTCGACGACATCATTGCCTCAGTCGGCACCGCCATGTCCCAACCAAACATGAAAGCCGCAGCAGAGCGCCTCGCTTCCATCCATGCAACAGCGTTCACAGCCATGTCAGAAACGGATTGGATAACATACGCCAATCAATTATACGCTCCCAATTCCGACGGCGTATCATTACGCTATGACAAGCACTTAGGCGATACACTCCGTGGAGACAAGAAAGCAGCACCTGAAGACGATCTCTGGCAATCTTTTAGCGCGCTAAAACCGTTTCCTCACCTCTTACTCCATGGACAAAACTCACGTCTTCTCACAACAGAGACTGTCAAGAAAATGCAGCAGTTACACGAGAAAATGGAACTTTCCGTCATCCCCAACCAAGGACATGCGCCTCTACTCTGGGACCAGCCCACCCAAAGGGGCATCCTCAATTTTATAAGACAGCACGCTTAGCAAACACAAAAAAAGAGGAGTTGGCTCATCAGATCCAACTCCCAAGTTCTTCAAGAAACTTAATGGCTTAAAAGGTTCTCTGAACTCTGAAGAGCGCACTGGCTTCATCAAAGTCTTTTTCATCCTCCGGCGATGTTCGTGCATAGCCAAGGTCAACACCCATTTCCATTCCACTGACCGGTGACCAGACCAAATCCCAATCCAGAGCAAACCGATCAAAGTCTGGAAGCGCGGCACCAGTTGGTGTGTCAACAACCGCGTAACTCGCATCAAAATCTGTCCGCACTTCAGGCGTCACATAATGCGTAAGCCCACCTGAAAACGATAGTGCTTCGGTCTTTCTGGTATCGCCGTTGATGTAGTAAGCGTCAAAAACTTCATCGTCATCAATCCCCACATAGGAAACAGCACCGTTTCCATACTGGAACTGGAGAGCCATAGCATCCTGACTACCCATCTGAGGGAGGTTAATAATTGCCCCCGCCCCCAACGCCCAACCAACTTCACCAGGCACATAAGCTGCTTCTGGTCTGATGTTCGTCACAGCCGCCGCGAGCTTCGCACTGCCCCAGTCACCATCCATCCGGAATGCCGCAACTGCATCAGGTGCCTTGTTTCCAGCCTTTCCGTTTTCGCTCGCAACACCCGTAAGTACGCCATGCGCACGGTAAACAGGATCCTCAATAGAAACGGTAACGGAAACACCACCATCAAACACTTCCGTGTAAGCTGCGGCCCAGGAATTAGTGTCTGACCAATCGCGATGCACAGACCCAAATGTAGCGCCTGTAAAGAAGTCAAACAGAGAACCAGTGCGCCCAATCGTAAAGCCTCCAAACTGAATATAGGCTTTATTCAAGTCCATTTCTGGAGAGTCACCATATCGTTCAGTGTCTGAATCCACGGTCGCTCTAAGCTCAGAAAAAGTGCGAACAAATCCAAATTCGGTCTCTGATCGCGCATCCATGCGGATGTAGGAGCGAGCACGAAAGCGCATCGAGTTCAAATCACGCCCTTTAGGATTATCATCAACCACGCCGCCCCAGTTACTCGGCTTTTTGGGAAAGCGACGATACTGCGCATCGGTACGTACCCGACCACTCAGGCGCAGGCACGTCTGCGTACCAGGGATAAAGAAAAATCCTTCACCATACGCATCACAAACCTGCACATAGTCTAAGGGTTCCACCAGATTGAGCGGCTCAGGCTCAGCCTCAAAAACAGGTTTAGGCAAGTCTGTAGCCTGTGCTGTAACTCCGAATGACAGCAAGACCGGCAGGAATATCAGCTTCTTCGTCATAGTATTGAACCTCCATCCGTCACTCGGAGTAGCCCAATGCCCACAAATGCAGTGATCAAAATCAGCTGCAATGACTACCCCTGTGCAACTAGACAATTACGCCAAGGTTCAATTTTCGCAATTACTATGGATTGGGCAGGATTATCTCACCCAATCGAAACGGGCAGGAAGTTCAACTGAGCAAAATTTCACAGCTTGGGAGGTCACCATGGCGTAATCCTCATTGAAAACTTAAGTATCGCGCACAAATGGGAAAGCCCGGCGGGTTGGAACCGCCGGGCCTGAGAGACTGATTGAAAGATCAGGATATATGAACTTCAACCAGATATAGATTAGAAGGTTTTGAGCTAAACCAAAACTCATAAAATCTTGAAGTAGTACCTTCCTATACCGCCTACACATGCAAGTCTGTGGCAAGTATCACATCAAGGCTTTATGAAAGTAGTCCCGGCGACACCGCCGCCGAGACCCTCAATCTAAGAGATCTTAGAAGGTGTACTGTACGCGTGCACCAACTTTGGTTTCTTTGTTGTCTGCAGAATCGTCAGCCCAACCTGCTGCAACTGCGAATGCAAGACCAGCAACTGGGGAGTAAACGATAGAAGCGTCGAGCGCTGTACGGTCGTAGTCTGCAGAACCCTGCTCAAGTGACAGGTAAGAAATATCGAACTGTGCAGAAACAGTATCGGACAGATCACCCTGGATACCAGCACCGATGTTGAAGCCTTTAACACCATCAGCATCAGTGAACTTAGAGTTACCTGCACCGCCTACGTAGGAAACAGCTTTGCTAGCATACTGTGCCTGGAAAGAAGCTTCGATACCTTCGAGAGCGGTAACTGTTACGCTACCACCAACTGCGTAGCCGTAGTTATCAGAGTCATATGCGTGTGTCGCACCAGAGAGCTTTGCAGAACCCCAGCCCTGTGAAACAGCAAGCGCACCTACTAGATCAACACGGTTGGAAACACCGCCACGTGCATTCGCATCTTCAACAGAAGCAATTGCAGAGAAACCGTTGCCGAGGTCAGCAGTGAAGGAGACCTGAAGAGTACCTTCGTCGGAGTAGTTTTCGGAAACTGGAGCGATCCATGTGTAACCAGTGAAGCTGTCGAACTGAGAGCTTGTGTCACCAATCAAGAGAGAACCAGCATCAAAGCCGAGCTGAAGGTAAACGTCACCGATACCTACTGTAGAACCATTAGACTGGTCATGAGTTGCAGTGAACTCAGTATAAGTCTTGATGGAAGCAAACTCAGTGCTTGTCATGGAGTTGAAGTACAGATAGCCCTTAGCATATGCAGAGTAGCTGTTGATTTTATCTTCGCCTTTGTCATCTTTACCAGTGACATCGTTCAAACCGTCGTTCAGATCATGAGAAACGAAGTTAGTACGAATACGACCACCGAGCTTGATGCAAGTGTCTTTACCTGGCAGCTGGAAGTAGCCAGCGCCGAATGCGTCACATGCCTGTACGTAGTTTACTGGCTCTGCAACCACTGGAAGGTCAGCAGCCATTGCTGGAGTTGCTGCTGCTGCTGCAGCGGCTGCGATAGCGATTTTCTTGAAGTTCATCACAAGCTTCCCATAATATGGATTTTAAACTTTATTTAAAACAGATCATCAAACCGCAATTCAGGTGCAAGCACCGTCATCAAACGTGTCTGAACTGTCCCCGTGAACCCTCCGCCTCAATTCAAGCGCCTACTTGAAGAAAAAGCCCCCTGAAGGTTCGTGAGGAGAAATTACAATGTTAGGAGTTTTAGGCAAGCCTATTCAGAGTGCCAGATTGCCTATTCGTACTTGTGATTTTTTACATGTGTCTTTTTGACAACACGAGAAATAGGCAAGCCAGACAACAACTCCCTACCACATAAGACATTCAACTCTTAAATGTCGGGAAACAATGTTCCAGCACCCTATAATAGAAAATAGCTATTTCTGTTTAATATCAATGATTTATATATTAATCATATATAATCAGCAACTCAACCGTGATCAGTAGGAGTCGTCGATGCGACTGAACTAAGTATATAGGAACATACAGTCACTCTGTGTGAATAAAGACATCGTAGAATTAGGCAATTTAGAAAAACAATATCAAGGATGGGCAATTTATCTGGCCTAGGCTGATTTGATAACAGCTTAGTTGACGCCACTCGCCATTCGAAGGATCAGGCAAGGCAATCAAGTCTAATGCTTTTATTGGAGTATAAGCATCATTGACCGCGAAACATTCACGCAACATAAATTCCTAGCCCCACGCCCAACACCCCAATAGAGCTTAGCTCCACACTTCAGGACTAATCAAATTTAGCGAAGATGTCCGAAGTTGATCAATGCACTTGCTTTCTCTTCATAGACAATAAAAGGCCCCGGCAACCGAAGTCACCGAGGCTCAAAATCAAACAGCAATTGAGCTGCCAAATTTTCACACCAAATTAGAAGGTGTACTGAACACGAGCACCAACTTTGGTTTCGTCTTCGTATTTTTTATCTGTGTCGTCATCCTGGGTGTTCCAGCCAGCAGCCAGAGCAAGACCAAGGCCTGCAACTGGGGAGTAAACGATAGAACCGTTTACAGAAGTTTTGGTGTAGTCTGCGCTGTCGTCATCAAACGCAACGTGGGAAACGTCGAGCTGAGCAGAAACTTTTTCAGACAGAGCAGTTTCAGCACCACCGGACAGAGAGTAACCAGTTTTCGCAGCATCGTCTGTGTCGGAGGTGATATATGCACCAGCTTCGTCAGCATACTGAGCCTGGAAAGTGATTTCTGTACCTTCACGAACCATGTCAAGATTGAAAGTAGCAGTTGCACCAGCTGCGTAGCCGTAACCATCGCCATCAGCTTTGTTGTGTGCAGCACCAGAAAGCTGGAAAGAACCCCAACCCTGAGAAACTTTCAGTGCACCAATGATATCAACAGCGTTATCATCGCCACCACGGTAATTAGAATCTTCTACAGAAGCAACTGCAGTGAAGCCATTACCGAGGTCAGCTGTGAAAGATGCCTGCAGCAGAGAAACGTCGGACAAGGAAATGCCACCTGGCACGATCCATGTGTAACCAGTGAATGCGTCGAACTGGGAGCTTTCACGACCAAACAGGAAAGAACCGTAGTCCGCACCAATCTGTACCCAAGCGTCATTCACTTTAGTAGACTGAGTTTCTTCAGCATTCCACTCACCCTGGAACTCAGTGTAAGTTTTGATTGTACCGATGTCGGTAGCAGTCATGGAAGTGAAGTACAGGTAACCGCGAACATAAGAGCTATAGTCGTTGGTCTTTTTCTTTGTGGTAGGATCTGCGTCGATCTCGTCCTGATTAGTTACGTCTTCCAGACCATCCTGCAGGTTGTGGGAAACGTACTGCGCACGGATACGACCGCCGAGTTTGATGCAGGTGTCTTTGCCTGGCAGCTGGAAGTAACCAGCGCCGAATGCGTCACATGCTTTTACGTAGTTTACTGGCTCAGCAGCGAGTGGCAGATCTGCAGCCTGTACAGAAGTTGCAGCTGCAGCAGCTGCTGCAGCGAGTGCAAGAGTTTTAACGTTCATAATCCTGACCTTCCAATGTCTCTCAATAGAAAGAAGAAACTGGCGTGACCTGTTTGGAGCAGCTCACATTTCCTCTTTTCCCTGCGACACGAGAACCAGAGAGGCTCGCCATAATTTGGCAAAGCATTCAATCGGCTCGACCGCGTCGATGGACATATTGATGCCCGACGAGATGGAAGATCGCAATATCAACCTAGTAGTTTGAAAGGGGAGAAACATCACCACGCTAAAGTAGTGTGTTTTTTTTGACACAACAGCTTCTATGGATGCCCGACGCACTCAACTCAGACACCACAGATCATAGCCGTTCTAATTTTCGCTAAACCATTGAATAGTAACATATAAATAGTATTGCAACGCATCTAGATCAGTACATTTAACTGCAAGACAAACACAATTCCCCTGAACGCGCGCAAAAGATTACGCACTGGGGATTAAAATGCCGACTAAAATTTAATGTGCAAATTCAAAATAGAAATAGGCAAGAGCACTCATATGCACATAGCCTCAAACAGAGGAACCCGGTGGTTTTGGACACCACCGGGAATGAGAGTCATTGGAAAATCAGGATTATTGAAAGTCCAATGAAGGTCTAAGGCTTAAGTCAGCCTTAGAAAGAACGCTGTACGCGGAAGTTCAAGACACCAGCATCTTCTTTAGATGCACCATCGACATCATCCTGCTTCCAACCAGCGCCAGCAGAGAACAGCAGACCGGAAACTGGACGGTACTCAAGAGTACCGGCTACAACAACCTGATTGAAGTCAGCGTCGCCTGCACCAACTTCAACATCAAGGTAGGAAGCTTCTACACCAGAAGACAGTTCACTTGTCCAGTTGTGCATATAGCCACCAGCAACAGACCAAGCTTTATTGGTTTCGATGTCACCATCAGCGTCAAGGACTGCATCTGCAACGTCACTTTCAGCGCCAACATATGCCATAGCACCGTCTGCATAAGCAGCCTGGAAGTTGATCACGTCGCCAGGAGCAATCATGTCAAGATTGAAGCCAACAGCACCCGCAACAGCGTATCCAACTTCAGAGGAATCACGATCACCTGGAGCGTCAACTTTAGTTACTGCACCAGAAAGACCAGCATAGCCCCAACCCTGATTCAGCAAAACTTTCGCAACGAAGGATGGAAGGGTGTTACCTGCTTTGCCGATTATAAGTTCGCCGCTTTTTTCGTCCGTGGCAGCACCAAACACACCCTGCTCACGATCAGAATTGTCTTCAATAGACGCAGCAATCGTCAGGCCGTTACCCAATGCGTGGGTGTAGGATGCCTGCCATACGGTGTCATCAGCCAGGTGGCGGTCAAACAGGTTGGAAGCCAGTTCGCCAGTCCAAAGGTCGAATGCAGAAGTTGCAAGACCAAAAGTGAAGCCACCAATCTGAACATAACCCTTGTCCAGTTTAACACCTTCAGCACCGCGTGAGTCGGAATTAGAAGTGTACTGGAAATCCATGTATGTACGGATCAGACCCAGCTCAGACTGTGTACGAGTATCAATACGCAGGTTCGCACGGGAACGGAAGTTGTGGTTGTTGTCTTCTCTGCTGTAATCTTCATCGTCCAGCAGGTCAGTGAAGCGTGCTTCAACACGAACACGACCACCGATTTTGATTGCAGTTTCAGTGCCTGGCAGTACGAAGAAACCTGCACCGTATGCATCGTTGATGCGAACGTAATCTACTGGTGCGATGTCAGCTGGAAGATCAGCAGCCTGAACGGAAGTTGCAGCGGCAGCAGCAGCTGCTGCGATTGCGATAGCCTTGAAATTCATAATTCTAACTTTCTTTAAAACCAGAGCAGCTCGACCACATGTCGATCCCTGACCACTCTGGCTCCCCACTTGCGCATTCTGATCAAAGCAATGTTTGAAACATCACTTTATTCAGCGGGCACCGGTAAGTGCGCCCCGCGCTGTTCACAACATCAATATTTGTGATCTTTGGTTTTTAATCAATAATTCAAATGAAGTTTGAAAATCATCGAAATACGATGTGGCACAAATAACACAGGGAATTCAGGGGAGGTAAGCCAAACTAAGAACGGCAATACGCACTAGAAACAAACCATTTCAAAGCAAAAGCGAAGATTAAACCCATAATTTATTGTTATGTTCCGAGTTACTGGAGAGGTGTTGAGACCGGGCCGGTATAACTTAAGAAAAACAAACATAAATCATCACTTATTCAGTCAAAAACCTACTATCTCAAAGCTCTTTCCTTCCAAGTCAGCTGCAACTGACTGCAAGAATACATCAACACAAACAACAAATAATAATACATAAATATTTTTGATGTTAAATACACCAGCTCCACACAACCAAGAAAAATACATATAAATCAATAAGTTAACTAAATTCACATAGGATCACTGCGATTTATCAGCCTAAAACGCATTAATTTTTGCAGTCTACACGATGTGGACAAATCCACCTCAGCGAGCATTTTTCACCCGAAGGACAACTGACTGCCTACCAAAAACAAAGAGGGCAGCCACTTGAGTAACTGCCCTCCTCCATAAAACTGAGTGTTTTGTCCTAGGCTTGGCCTTCAATGAGTTTGCGACGTAACCATCCTGAGAGTTGATCCATCATCATCACCACCACAATGATCAGAAAGATCAGGTAGAGAGTGTTCTCCCAATCCTGTCTGGTTCGCATAGTCTCTATAAGCTTTAGGCCTATTCCCCCTGCTCCCAATGCCCCAATCACAGTGGCACTGCGTGTATTGCTCTCCAGATAATAAAGCATCTGAGATATAAAGAGAGGTAGGATTTGCGGAAACAGCCCGAACCGATATTTCTGAACCGGAGAAGCTCCCGTTGCTTGCACGCCTTCCGCCTGTTTCTTATCTGCATTCTCAATCGCCTCAGAGAACAACTTGCCGAAAGTACCCGTATCGGTGAAGAAGATCGCAAAAATCCCGGAGAGCGGCCCAAGTCCGAACGCCCGTATAAAGATGAGCGACCAGATAAGCATATCGACCCCGCGTAGGAAATCGAAGAACCGGCGCACGCCTGTTCGCGCCAACCTCACCGGATTAACATTCGCAGCAGCAGCAAACGCAAGCGGCAATGCTAGAATACCCGCAATCAAGGTACCAACCACGGCCATGATGAGAGTTTGCAGCAATGCGAAATAAACCTCCCCATGCTGCCACTCGCTGTTCATCCAAAACTCATTGAACATAAAGCGCAGGTTGGAAACATCAGGATCCAGTCTTTCCGAAGAAAACGCCAGGGACATCAGCTGACCAGCACTCAGCCCGTTCAGCTTGCTGTCAAAGTCAAACCAGAAGTTCTCCCACCCAACGAAATAGCGATGCACCTCAACTTTGCTCTTTGTCAGCCAGATACGTGTATATAAAGAGGGCCGCGCATTAACCTGAGTTTTCGAGACCTTGAGCCAGTCAGCTTCAACCCCACCAATAAACTGCGGAACCCCATCTCCAACTTTGAATGTAAAAGGCTCATCAAACTCTGGATGAGTGTAAGTCACCCCATCATCTGCAAAGTGAAGCACCCCATCTTCACCAAGCAGAATGGAGGATTGCCCACGTGATTGCTCAATCCAATCTGGCTGCTCTTTATATATAGCGCGCCTGTTGCCCTCCAGACTAACAACGAACCCTTGATCAGCCTTCTTGAACTGATACTTTGCATGCACCTTGTGGGCATAAGCATCCAGCGCAAACAGTTGAGCCATGTCCCCGCGTGCCTTCTCCATCACGCCCGGAACATCAAACGCGAAAAAGCAGAAAGCCAAATAAACAACAACCAACAGTGACAGCACCGGACCAAGCAAGCGTTTTTTCAAATCCAGCCCGAGAACACCGGGATACAGCTCCTCCAGTCGTTGCTCTTCATGATGCAACGTCCCACGCAAGGCACTAATATCTGTCATAGAACGCTCCATCAAACTTGCCCCGTCTGACCAATAAGTTTTTGTCGCATCCAGCCACTGAGGTAATCGATGGACGTGATTGAAAGAACCAGCATGAAAATGATGACAAGAATGTCAGCTCCATAGTTCCAGTCGACAACCATCTTCAACTCAGCACCAAGACCACCAGCCCCAACAAACCCAAGGATCGCAGAGGCCCGCACATTCACTTCCAGCCGAAGCAGCGTGTAAGACAAAAAGTTCGGAAGCACCTGAGGCAGAATGCCGAAGCGAATTTGCTCCAGCCAGTTGCCACCTACACTGCGAATGCCTTCAGCAGCCTTCAGGTCACAGTTCTCATTCACCTCAGAAAACTGCTTAGCGAGAGCACCAATTGTATGCGTTGTCACCGCAATCACAGCTGCAACCGGACTTGGCCCAAAAATCAGAACCAGCAACAGCGCAATCACAATCTCCGGAAACGCGCGGAAAATGTCCATCACCCGGCGCATTACAGCCACAGCGAGCCGATTGCTCACCAAATTACGGCTGGCAACAAAACTCAGCGCCCCACCTAAAAAGAATGCCAGAAGAGTTGAGACCAATGCGATATTGACGGTCTCTACAAGGTAGGGGAAATATTGAAGAACGAGTGCGAATAACCCAAGCAGCCCTTCTTCATAGGCACCCATGAACAACTCAACCGGATAATCAAAGAATTTATCCAATCCTGACCAGAAGCCACCAGAGTTTGCCTGATCCGCAACAAACAAGCCACCGAAGATGCTCAGGACACAAAGGCCGAGCAGGGAAAGAGTATAAAGAGTTCGGCGCCGGGCAACACTCTCATAGGCCTGAGAGATCTCGGCCAAACGGGAAGCTTCGGCAAGCGCCAGATGAGCGGCCACTTCAACATCCTCCAAACAGGGAAATGATGAGAGCCCTCACGACCCTCATAAAGAAAGGGCGCGGTGAGATCCGCGCCCTTCAACATTCAAACAGAGTTAGTTAGCTTTTTTCGCTTCAATCTTACGGCGACGCGCTTCAACAATGGTCTTGTAGAAGTCATGGTTCACCTCAACAAAATCAGCATACTCACCGCCCTGCGCGGAATAGAAACACTCAGTGTTGTCTGTCACCATGGACTTCAGTGAGGCAACAACCTTCTGCTTCACGTCAGATGGCAGCGACTTACGCACGACAAGTGGGCCGTTCGGGATCAGCGGAGACTGCCAGATCTGAACCAGATCAGACATATCAACCATGCCCTTATCAACCATCTTGCGCAGGTTGCCAGAGGTGTAGCCCTCTTCCCACTCGCCAACGCCAGATGCCCAGGTCACACCGCCATCAACATCACCATTCAAAACAGCAAGAACGTTTTGCTCATGACCACCCGAGAACTGCGTAGAAGCAAAGTACTCTTTCAGGTTCAGGCCCATATCATCAAACGCGACAAAAGGAACCAGATAACCGGAGGTAAAGTTAGGGTCAGCAAAGCCCATGCGCTTACCCTTCATGTCTTCCAGCGTCTCAATGCCGGAATCTGCACGGGCAACCATCACAGAATAGTAGCCAGTCGCCCCATCTGTTTGCTTGGTAGTCAGCACAGGCTCAACAGCATCAGGAGCTGACAGGTAAACAGCAGAGTAACCGGAAGCGCCAAGCTCGGCATAATCTAGGTTACCACCCTTTAGGCCTTCAATAGTGCCAGCATAATCAGCAGCTGGGAAAAGCTTAACCGGAACACCCAGCAGCTTTTCAAAGCGATCAACCAGACACTGGTTGGAACGAAGACGATCCGCTTCATTTTCACCACCAAGAATACCAATGCGGAATTCAGTGATTTTCTCTTCAGCCAGAGCCAGAGGCGCAGCAAGAAGGGTCGTGCTAACAGCAAGAGCTGCAGCAACTTTACCGATGATTTTCATCAGAGCACTCCAATATCAGAATAAAAATCTTAAACGGCTGCTATTCAGCAGCAGAGACGACAGGCGAAGCATCACCTTTCGCCAGTTCCAGGGCAGCGATTTTTGCACCTTCGCTACCAAGAGAAGTTGAGGTCATCCCCTCCTCAAAACTGTCATCAGCACCGTAGATCTCACGGGCCACTGCGGTCGAAAGCTCATCCGGTTTCCCATCAAAAACAATCTCACCATCACGCATACCAATCACGCGGTCACAGTAGTTTCGAGCAGTATCAAGAGTATGGAGATTACAAATAACTGTCAGGCCATCTTCAGTGTTGATCGCCTTAAGAGCGTCCATCACCACCTGCGCATTCATCGGATCCAACGAGGCAATCGGCTCATCGGCCAAAAGCATTTTCGGCTCCTGCATAAGAGCACGGGCAATCGCAACACGCTGCTGCTGACCACCAGAAAGATTTTCAGCCCGCTTCAAAGCCGTTTCAGCAATACCAAGTCTTTCAAGTTTCAGCAGCGCCTGAACGCGTTCTTCCCGCGTAAACAACTTAAGCATGCTGGAAACAGTTCCGTGTGCATTCAGGCGACCCAGCATAACATTGGTTAAAACATCAAGACGTGGCACCAGATTGAATTGCTGAAAAATCATCGCGCAATCACGCTGCCAGCGACGCTTATGCGCGCCCTGCAAGGCAAGCACATCAACTCCATCAACAAGGACACGCCCATCCGTCGCCGGGGTTAGTCTGTTGATCATCCGCAGCAGCGTGGACTTACCCGCGCCGGAACGACCAATAATGCCAATCATCTGAGGCTTCTCAACAATGAAGCTCGCCCCTTTGACTGCAACATGCGCGCCAAATTCTTTTCTAACGCTTTCAAACTGGATCAAGAGTCCAACCCCGGTACCTGTTAAAATTTAACGTACTAGGCACACGCGATTGTTACAGCGAAATGACGCTCACTCACAAAGCAACCCCGTCAAAAAACCGTCACACCCCACCTCCCCCACATAGCTGGCAAAACGAGCATTACATTACGTTTCTATGACAGAAGGAAAAGCCAACCTCTCACACCAACCAACTCGAATAGGTGAGATGTTCATTGAGAATCGAAAAAGTAGAATGCGTGCTAATCTACCAACGAGAGACCGTCGCAGAGCCAACTTAAGAGCAAAATAACACAGCCGAGGAACAAACCATTCGGCTTATTGCTTCACAACCTCATATTTTCAAAAAAGGGAAGATGGCGGACACGGAGAGAGTCCGTTAGAAAATCGAGCTTTCAGCATAAATCATTTTTTCTCTTATATTTCAATACAGTAACTCGATTTATATCAAATTCACATTGCTCAAAATACGCAATTGTTATGTAATTTGTTATGTAGCTCACGACCCGATTATGCTGTGAAACCCGTATGGAAATGAGTGCTGTCTGGTTATAGCAAAAATTAGCGCCCGCAACTGATGATTGCGAGCGCCTTGGATTTCTCAGCATCGACTAGATGAGCAGGAAATCATCCGGTTGAAGCTCAGCAGGTGTCACACCTTGCAAAGTGATCGAAGTGTCTGTGTCGATTGTGATCACTGTATTTGAACCACTCACTTCTGCAGCATCCATAATCGCTATGAAGTCCACAAATAATGCGGCTTCAACCTGAATGACATCTGTTGCATCGAAATCAGTAAGGACATCGTGGCCGGTATCGCCAGCAGCAAACACAAATATGTCACTGCCTTCACCGCCATTCAGCTGATCATCACCAGCACCACCTGTGATCAGATCATTACCTCCATTTCCGTTGATAATGTCTGCTCCATCACCGCCTACGAGAGTTTCAGCTGCATCATTACCAATAATTTCGAGAGATGCAGCCCCAAATGTCTCAATCACTGGCTCATCATTGGGGAAGAAGTACATTCCATCTTGCCCGACATAGAAACCAGCAGGGTCTTGGGTAAAGACATAGACTGAACCGGAACCCTCACCGTTGTCATTGTCAGA